>NZ_BAABAC010000061.1:0-681 GCF_039537225.1 Nocardioides ginsengisoli | reverse complement strand
AGGGCTGCCCTCGAGGTCGAGCATGAGGTCGGCGCGGGCGAGCTCGCCGAGGGCCTGGGAGCGGCGGACGTCGAGGGAGGCGTCGCTGCCCAGGCTCCCCAGGAGCGTTGCGCGGCGGGCGATGGCGTCGTCGAGGTCGTGGGCGTCGGCGGCGTCGAGGAGGCCGGAGATGGACGCCTGGCCGTTGCTGTTGGGCTCGTCGATGTCGACGTAGCGCTGGTCCGCGGCGGCCGCGCGCTCGGCCTCGGCGCGCTCGGGGTCGAACCGGAGGATCGCTTCGGCGATGAGCCGGTCGAGCTGGGCCCAGCCGACGCCGGAGGCGTTGAAGAGGTTGCGGTCGACGAATGCCGCGGCGTCGGCGGAGAGCGGGCCGACCATGTCGGCCATCCGCGCAGCGCGCCACGGCGCGAGACGTCCGGCCATGACGGCGGCCCACACGTGGGGGAGCCGCCAGGCGCAGCCCAGGATCCGCCCGACGTAGGCGCGGCCGCCGTCGGGCGAGCGACCGAGGACGGCCACGAGCTCCATGAGCGCGAACTCCGACACCAGCGGAGCCCCGTCGCCCGCCAAAGGCAGGCCGGTGTCGATGAACCCCTCGCGGACCGTCGCCGCGCCCTCGACACCCTCGACCACGTTGGCCTCAGCCCAGGCCGCGATCGTCGCCCACTCCCGGATCAGCGA
>NZ_BAABAC010000060.1:0-1202 GCF_039537225.1 Nocardioides ginsengisoli | reverse complement strand
GCCGAGGTGCTTGGAGCCCATGACGTCGTAGGCGCCGCCGTAGGCCTTGCGGGTGATGATGGTGACCAGGGGGACGGTGGCTTCGGCGTAGGCGTAGATGAGCTTGGCGCCGCGGCGGATGATGCCGTTCCATTCCTGGTCGGTGCCGGGCAGGAAGCCGGGGACGTCGACGAAGGTCAGGACGGGGATGTTGAAGGCGTCGCAGAACCGGACGAACCGGGCGGCCTTCTCGCTCGCGTCGATGTCGAGGGTGCCGGCGAACTGCATCGGCTGGTTGGCCACGATCCCGACGGGGCGGCCCTCGACGCGGCCGTAGCCGACGATGATGTTGGGGGCGAAGAGGGCTTGGACCTCGAGGAAGTCGGCGTCGTCGACGATGGTGGTGATGACGTCGTGCATGTCGTAGGGCTGGTTGGGGGAGTCGGGGATCAGCACGTCGAGCGCGAGGTCCTGCGCCGACGGCTGGAGGTCGGCGGGCTCATCGAAGGTGGGGGGTTCGTCGAGGTTGTTCTGGGGCAGGAACGCCAGCAGGGCCTTGACGTAGTCGAGGGCGTCGTCCTCGTCGGTGGCCATGTAGTGGGCGTTGCCGGACTTGGTGTTGTGGGTGCGGGCGCCGCCGAGGTCTTCCATGGTGACGTCTTCGCCGGTGACGGTCTTGATGACGTCGGGTCCGGTGATGAACATGGCGGAGGTCTGGTCGACCATGATGGTGAAGTCGGTGACGGCGGGGGAGTAGACGTGTCCGCCGGCGCAGTTGCCCATGATGAGGGAGATCTGGGGGATCACGCCGGAGGCGTGGACGTTGCGCTTGAAGATCTCGCCGTACAGGCCGAGGGACACGACGCCTTCTTGGATGCGGGCGCCGGCGCCTTCGTTGATGCCGATGATGGGGCAGCCGGACTTGATGGCCAGGTCCATGACCTTGGTGATCTTCTCGCCGTAGACCTCGCCGAGGGAGCCGCCGAAGACGGTGAAGTCCTGGGAGAACACGCAGACCTGGCGGCCGTCGATGGTGCCGTAGCCGGTGATCACGCCGTCGCCGTAGGGGCGGGTCGCCTCGAGGCCGAAGGCGGTGGAGCGGTGGCGGGCGAACTCGTCGAGCTCGACGAAGGAGCCTTCGTCGAAGAGCAGCTCGATGCGTTCGCGGGCGGTCTTGCGGCCCTTGGCGTGCTGCTTCTCCTGGGCCTTCGCGGCGGGAGCGT
>NZ_BAABAC010000059.1:0-765 GCF_039537225.1 Nocardioides ginsengisoli | reverse complement strand
AGGTCCGTGACCTGGCCTGGACGATCGACCACGAAGGCGTACGGCGGATGACACCCGAGGGGCTCTACGGACGTCGCAAGATGACCGCGCTGGTGCAGCGCAGCACCCCGGACGCCTCGCCCGGCTCGGTCGATCGGGCGATGAGATCGCTGTCCCTGCAAGGGATCCGACGCTCCAAGGGCATCCGGACGACCATCCCCGCTAAGGACGGCAAGCGGGCCGGTGACTTGCTGGATCGGGACTTCACCGCTGCCGCGCCGAACCGGACCTGGGTCATGGACTTCACCTACGTCCGAACGTGGGCAGGGTTCGTCTACGTCGCGTTCATCCTGGACGTGTTCGCCCAGAAGATCGTCGCGTGGAACGTCGCACCGACCAAGGCCGTCGAGCTCGTCGACGTCCCGTTGCGGATGGCGTTGTGGCAACGCGACCGCGAGGGCCACCCGGTGGTTCCCGGTGAGCTCATTGGTCACGCGGACGCGGGCTCGCAATACACCTCGATCGCGTTCACCGAGCACCTCGCAGAGGAAGGCATCCGGCCCTCGATCGGGTCGGTTGCTGATGCGTACGACAACGCCCTCATGGAGTGCGTGATCGGGCTGTACAAGACCGAGTGCGTCCGCACCACGGTCTTCCACGCCGGCCCCTACCGCAGCATCGGAGACGTCGAGTACGCCACCGCCGGCTGGGTCGATTGGTACAACAACCGGCGCCTGCACGGCTCTCTTGGGATGATGACCCCAGTCGAGTTCGAGCAAGCCCACT
>NZ_BAABAC010000058.1:0-779 GCF_039537225.1 Nocardioides ginsengisoli | reverse complement strand
GAGCATCAAGTCGGCCCGGGCGATTTCGCCGAGGGCCTGGGAGCGGCGGACGTCGAGGGAGGCTTCGCTGCCCAGGCTTCCCAGGAGCGTGGCGCGGCGGGCGATGGCGTCGTCGAGGTCGTGGGCGTCGGCGGCGTCGAGGAGGCCGGAGATGGACGCCTGGCCGTTGGTGTTGGGCTGGTCGATGTCGACGTAGCGCTGGTCGGCGGCGGCCGCGCGCTCGGCCTCGGCTCGTTCGGGGTCGAACCGGAGGATGGCTTCGGCGATGAGCCGGTCGAGCTGGGCCCAGCCGACGCCGGAGGCGTTGAAGAGGTTGCGATCCACGACCGCGGCGGCGTCGGCCGAGAGCGGGCCGACCATGTCGGCCATCCGCGCGGCCCGCCAGGGGGCGAGGCGTCCGGCCATGACGGCGGCCCACACGTGGGGCAGCCGCCAGGCGCAGCCCACGATCCGCCCGACGTAGGCGCGGCCGCCGTCGGGCGAGCGACCGAGGACGGCCACGAGCTCCATCAGGGCGAACTCCGAGACCAGCGGGGCGCCGTCGCCGGCCAGGGGCAGGCCGGTGTCGATGAAGCCCTCGCGAACTGTCGCCGCGCCCTCGACGCCTTCGACGATGTTGGCTTCGGCCCAGGTGACGATGTCGGCCCACTCGCGGATGAGCGAGGCCTGGCGGACCTCGGCCTCGGCGCGCAGCCGGGTCAGCACCGGGGCGGTGCTGGTGGCGGAGGCGGTGTCGCGAGGCATACCCCTACCCCAACATGTTGAGCCCATCGTGGCTA
>NZ_BAABAC010000057.1:0-2331 GCF_039537225.1 Nocardioides ginsengisoli | reverse complement strand
GCCTTGTGTATGGGGGTGACAGCGTGCCTTTTGAAGAATGAGCCTGCGAGTTAGCGGCACGTGGCGAGGTTAACCCGTGTGGGGTAGCCGTAGCGAAAGCGAGTCCGAATAGGGCGTTTGAGTCGCGTGTTCTAGACCCGAAGCGGAGTGATCTATCCATGGGCAGGTTGAAGCGCCGGTAAGACGGCGTGGAGGACCGAACCCACTTCAGTTGAAAATGGAGGGGATGACCTGTGGATAGGGGTGAAAGGCCAATCAAACTCCGTGATAGCTGGTTCTCCCCGAAATGCATTTAGGTGCAGCGTTGCGTGTTTCTTGCCGGAGGTAGAGCACTGGATAGCCGATGGGCCCGACCAGGTTACTGACGTTAGCCAAACTCCGAATGCCGGTAAGTGTAAGCGTGGCAGTGAGACTGCGGGGGATAAGCTTCGTAGTCGAAAGGGAAACAGCCCAGACCATCGGCTAAGGCCCCTAAGAGGTGGCTAAGTGGAAAAGGATGTGGAGTCGCAGTGACAACCAGGAGGTTGGCTTGGAAGCAGCCACCCTTGAAAGAGTGCGTAATAGCTCACTGGTCAAGTGATTCCGCGCCGACAATGTAGCGGGGCTCAAGCCATCCGCCGAAGCCATGGCAGTTCCATGTAACCCAAGCCGTAATTGGTTCAGGGTTGGAACTGGGTAGGGGAGCGTCGTGTCACGGGTGAAGCGCCGGAGTGATCCAGGTGTGGACGTGACACGAGTGAGAATGCAGGCATGAGTAGCGAATCACGGGTGAGAAACCCGTGCGCCGATTGATCAAGGGTTCCAGGGTCAAGCTAATCTGCCCTGGGTAAGTCGGGACCTAAGGCGAGGCCGACAGGCGTAGTCGATGGACAACGGGTTGATATTCCCGTACCGGCGAAATGGCGCCCATGATGAGCCCGGTGATGCTAACCACCCAAAGCATCTGGTATCAATCCCTTCGGGGTGCGAGCCTGGTGTGGAGCGTGGGACCCGACCCGGTAGTAGTCAAGCGATGGGGTGACGCAGGAAGGTAGCCCAACCGCCGCGATGGTAGACGGCGGGTAAGCATGTAGGGGGTGTGGTAGGCAAATCCGCCATGCAGCCGTTTGTTCGGTGACCCTGAGATGTGATGCCGACCCCGTATGGGGGAAGTGGGTGATCCTATGCTGCCGAGAAAAACCTCTAGCGAGCCATGAGCCGCCCGTACCCGAAACCGACTCAGGTGATCAGGTAGAGAATACCGAGGCGATCGAGACAACCATGGTTAAGGAACTCGGCAAAATGCCCCCGTAACTTCGGGAGAAGGGGGGCCTGGAACGTGACCCCACTTGCTGGGTGAGCGGGAAGGGCCGCAGAGACCAGGGGAAAGCGACTGTTTACTAAAAACACAGGTCCGTGCGAAGTTGTAAGACGATGTATACGGACTGACTCCTGCCCGGTGCTGGAAGGTTAAGAGGACGGGTTAGACGCAAGTCGAAGCTCAGAATTTAAGCCCCAGTAAACGGCGGTGGTAACTATAACCATCCTAAGGTAGCGAAATTCCTTGTCGGGTAAGTTCCGACCTGCACGAATGGAGTAACGACTTTCCTACTGTCTCAACCATGGACTCGGCGAAATTGCACTACGAGTAAAGATGCTCGTTACGCGCGGCAGGACGGAAAGACCCCGGGACCTTTACTATAGTTTGGCATTGGTGTTTGGTTCGGCTTGTGTAGGATAGGTGGGAGACTGTGAAGCCTCGACGCCAGTTGGGGTGGAGTCATCGTTGAAATACCACTCTGGTCGTACTAGATGTCTAACCTAGGGCCATGATCTGGTTCAGGGACAGTGCCTGATGGGTAGTTTAACTGGGGCGGTTGCCTCCTAAAGAGTAACGGAGGCGCTCAAAGGTTCCCTCAGCCTGGTTGGCAATCAGGTGACGAGTGTAAGTGCACAAGGGAGCTTGACTGTGAGACAGACATGTCGAGCAGGGACGAAAGTCGGAACTAGTGATCCGGCCACTGCGAGTGGAAGCGTGGTCGCTCAACGGATAAAAGGTACCCCGGGGATAACAGGCTGATCTTCCCCAAGAGTCCATATCGACGGGATGGTTTGGCACCTCGATGTCGGCTCGTCGCATCCTGGGGCTGGAGTAGGTCCCAAGGGTTGGGCTGTTCGCCCATTAAAGCGGCACGCGAGCTGGGTTTAGAACGTCGTGAGACAGTTCGGTCCCTATCCGCCGCGCGCGTAGGAAACTTGAGAAAGGCTGTCCCTAGTACGAGAGGACCGGGATGGACGAACCTCTGGTGTGCCAGTTGTACCGCCAGGTGCATGGCTGGTTGGCTACGTTCG
>NZ_BAABAC010000056.1:0-543 GCF_039537225.1 Nocardioides ginsengisoli | reverse complement strand
GTTGGCTTCGCGCAGGATGGCCTTGGAGGACTCGTAGAGGCGCTGGTTCTGCTCGGGGGTGAGGAAGGGGGCGGGGGCCTCTTCGACGAGCTTTTGGTGGCGGCGCTGTAGGGAGCAGTCGCGGGTGGAGACGACCACGACGTTGCCGTGGGAGTCGGCCAGGCATTGGGTCTCGACGTGGCGGGGCTTGTCGAGGAACTTCTCGACCAGGCATTCGCCGCGGCCGAAGGCGCCGATGGCTTCGCGGGTGGCGGACTCGAAGAGCTCGGGGATCTCTTCGAGGGTGCGGGCGACCTTGAGGCCGCGGCCGCCGCCGCCGAAGACGGCCTTGATCGCGACGGGGAGGCCGTGTTCGGTGGCGAAGGCGATGATCTCGTCGGCGTTCTTGACCGGGTCCTTGAGGCCCGGCGCGAGGGGGGCGCCGGCGGTGAGGGCGATCTGCTTGGCCTTGGCCTTGTCGCCGAGGCCGTCGATGGCTTCGGGGGAGGGGCCGATCCAGATCAGGCCGGCGTCGAGGACGGCTTGGGCGAACTGGGCGTTCTC
>NZ_BAABAC010000055.1:0-1211 GCF_039537225.1 Nocardioides ginsengisoli | reverse complement strand
GCCGTTCGGTTGGCCGACTCGGTGGCTTGTCCTCGATGTGCGGCCCCGGTCGGGCGTCCTGGCTGCCGTGGGCGCGTGGCTTGATAGGAGCCTGCCTGCGGACGTGGTTCGCGCTGGATTGAGGCGTGCCCGCCTCACGGCTGCCAGGACGCCCGACTCAATACCGGACGTCAGGAGGCATCCCGCATGGTCATGATCGGCACCGATTCGCACAAGCGCACCCACACCGTGGTCGCGGTGGACGAGGTCGGGAAACGACTGGGCACCAAGACAGTTCGAACCAACAGCGACGGTCATCTGGCCTTGGTGGAGTGGGCCGCGCAGTACGCCGGTCGTGATGAGGCCGGCGTTAGGTTCGCGCTCGAGGATTGCCGGCACCTGACACGGCGGCTGGAGTCGGATCTGTTGGCCGCGGGTCAGCGCGTGATCCGGGTGCCGACTCGCCTGATGGCCGGAGCCCGAAAGGCGAGCCGGGAGCCGGGCAAGTCCGATCCGATCGACGCCGAAGCCGTTGCACTGGCCGCGCTGCGGTACCCGGACCTGCCGATGGCCGAGTTGGACGGCCCTGCCCGCGAGGTCAAGCTGCTCTCCGATCACCGCCGTGACCTGGTCGTTCAGCGCACCAGGATCGCCGCCCAGGTCCGCTGGCACCTGCACGAGCTCGATCCCGACCTCCAGGTCCCCAGCCGAGGCCTTCGACGCCAGCGGCTGGTCCGCGATCTGCTGGTCGAACTCGAGCGATTTGACGGCGTGGTGGCTCGGCTCGCCCAGCGGCTGCTGGAGCGCTGCCAGGAGCTCACCACCCAGATCAACGCACTCGAGAAGGAGCTGCGAGGCTTGGTCCAGACACTGGCGCCCTCGCTTCTGGAGGTGCCCGGATGCGGTGTCCTGTCCGCGGCTGTGATCCTCGGGGAGACCGCTGGCGTGCACCGATTCCGGAACAAGGATGCCTTCGCCCGGTTCACGGGAACCGCGCCGGTCCCGGTCTGGTCGGGATCCAGCAAGGGCAAGGTCCGGCTCAACCGCGGTGGGAACCGCTCGGTCAACTGCGCATTGCACATGATCGCGGTCACCCAGGCGCGCGGCATCGGCCCGGGCCGGGCCTACACGGACAAGCAGCTGGCTCGCGGCAAGGACCGCGTCGCCGCGCTTCGCCTGCTGCGCCGACGCCTGTCCGACGTGGTCTTCACCGCGCTACGTACGGACCAGCG
>NZ_BAABAC010000053.1:0-2619 GCF_039537225.1 Nocardioides ginsengisoli | reverse complement strand
GCCATGCTACATCTTAAGCCAGTATACACTCCGCTAGTGCTCCGTGACTGGTCCGGCGCTGCGCCCGGAACCCGCCTGTACCGGTTCAGCAGCCGTTCCGGCCTGACTGCAATTTTTTTTTTTTCATCCCTGCCCGCTACCCTGTAAACCTTTCTTCTGCGTTGCCGTTAACAGTAGGTAAGCCATGTTTGGTTTTTCTTCCGGAGCCCTGATGACTCTTAGTGATGATGAGCGACACCTGCTTGTGTCCGTTGTTTCGGTCTGGCTACGGCGTGCCGGAGGGGATGCCGGAGCCATGATGCTGGATGCATACCGGCAGATTTTGTCTGAAACCGAACCGGCCGTAAGGACTGTCATGCTCGAATTTCTTGAATCCGTTCGCATTCATTACATTTCGTCCTGAGCATTTTCTGTATTTCTGTCCATACTTAAACGAGGCGGCCGTCACGGACGGTGGTCGTCGTTCCATGATGCTGTTATGGACGAGTGAGAGTAATCTAATCTAACTTGATTGAGTTCCGGGCGTGCCGCCCGGTTTTTTTTGCTGTTTCCCGGTGTCCGTTCCGGGACAGGATGTGCATTTGTAATACCGCGCACGCGCCGGCATCACAAATACCCTGGTCAGGGCTGCGCCCCGACACCCCGCCATCGCCTCACGGCCGCGCACTGAATTGCGCACCCGTTCACCGATTTTCACGCATTTTCCTCGCCTATCTGTGCGTTCAGCATGGCGTAAAGCGCTTCGGCCTGATCGTGCAGGTGCTCACAGCAGCCGGCAGCCTCATCCAGATCCATCTGCTCGAGCCGCTCAAGGAGGAGAAGTGTCTGTGCGCGGATAAATTTGGCCATATTGAGGGCGGCGGATTCCTGTCTGGTCACTGGTGATTTTCCCCGTCTGGTGATGATTTTTGCGTGAAAAGAGCATGGCGTCATTCTGGTGCATAGTCATGCATGCCGTTAAAATTTAACAGGCGCGTTTCTGACGGGTTCCGGGGTGGTTTGTTGTGGTTTTTGTCATGGTTTCGTCAGGAACGCGCTGAACGCGTCTCAGGCGGTGCGGGCAACGGATGTTATGGTAAATTCTTGGGGGCTTGATTATAAAATACCGCACTTCCTCTTATGTCTTGTGCTTTTTAGACAACCCTGAAAGCTTTTAGCTTTGGTGATGCAATTTGCTGGGATTTTGGCGGAGAACCACAGGTAAAGAAAAAGGCCACATTAGCGGCCTTTTTCGGAGAAGATGCTCAGTGCGGAATTTCGGAGACTTCTTTAACGTCGGTTTTATTGATCTGCTGTTTGACACCATTCGCGTCTGTATAGCCAAGCAGGCCTGAGTCTGATTCTTTAGGTTTGCCGTCGCTGACAATAGTGCGACCGTCATTGGTGTGTATGGCATAGCTTGTGCGCGTGCAGCCGGTGAGGGCTGAAAGCGCAACTGCCGCTGCGAACACTGAAACAAAAATCTTTTTCAAAGCCAGCTCCTTTTATCCATATCAGTTTTGGTCACTAACCATCTAACTATAGGTCATTTTTTATGTGAAAAGAGGCTTGATGGTGGGCTGTATATCGAGTTAGGCGCGAGGTGCTATGGTCAAAGTGTGGTGTCAGGCGGGGAGGAGGCTTATATGAGATGTAATCCGGCCGATACATATACCAAGATGATTTAAGTATTCCTCTTTGTGAGGTTGGATGTCTAATTTATAAAGGATCTTCTTGAGATCCTTTTTTTCCGCGCGTAATCTCTTGCCCTGTAAACGAAAAAACCACCCTGGCAGGTGGTTTTTCGAAGGTTAGGTAATCCTGGCAGATCCCCTAACCGTGGTAACAGTCTTGTGCGAGACATGTCACCAAATTTGTCCTTTCAGTGTAGCCTCACTAAGGCCGCCACTTCAAGAACTCTTGAGACATCTCTCGCACATCCTGTTTGCCAATGGCCGTTGCCAATGGCGATTAGTCGTGTCTTTCCGGGTTGGACTCAAGTTGATAGTTACCGGATAAGGCGCAGCGGTCGGACTGAACGGGGGGTTCGTGCATACAGTCCATCCTGGAGCGAACTGCCTTCCCGGAACTGAGTGTCAGGCGTGGAATGAGAAACCGCGGCCATAACAGCGGAGTGACACCGGTAAACCGAAAGGCAGGAATGCGGGGGAGCACGAGGGAGCCACCAGGGGGAAACGCCTGGTATCTTTAAGCCGCATCGGGTTTCGCCACCACTGATTTGAGCGTCAGATTCTGTGATGCTTGTCAGGGGGGCGGAGCCTATGGAAAAACGGCTTTGGCGCGGCCTTATGCTTTCTTCGTTAAGTATCTTCCTGGCATCCCCCAGGAAATTTCTGATCCATCCGTAAGCCCGTCCCGCTCGCCGCAGCCGAACGACCGAGCGGAGCGAGTCAGTGAGCGAGGAAGCGGAATATATTCTGTATCACATTTTCTCCTGACGCGTTTTCTTTCACTTTCTGCGCCTGTCTTATGTGGCATTAATGCTATGTGTTACTGCCATGCTACATCTTAAGCCAGTATACACTCCGCTAGTGCTCCGTGACTGGTCCGGCGCTGCGCCCGGAACCCGCCTGTACCGGTTCAGCAGCCGTTCCGGCCTGACTGCAATTTTTTTTTTTT
>NZ_BAABAC010000052.1:0-69795 GCF_039537225.1 Nocardioides ginsengisoli | reverse complement strand
CGCCCGCACCCGCGCCGCGACCGCCGCCACGGCCGGCCTGGCTGCCCGGCGTGCCGGAGCCGGTCGAACCGCCGGAGCGGCCCAGGGTGGCCGAGCCGCCGCTGCGCGAGCTGGCGCCGATCGAGCCACCGCCCGAGCTGAGCGCGCCGCGTCCGCCGAGGGCGCCGCGCACGGCACCGGCCAGGCCGGCGCCGCCGAAGATCCCGGCGCCGACGGCCGCACCGCCGACGGACAGCCCGCCGCCACCGCCACCACCGGAACCGCCACCGGGGATCAGCGGGTTGCCGATCGTGCCGCCGTGGCCGCCGCCCTGGTCGCCTCCGCCGCCGCCCCAGTGGTCGCCGCCGCCGTCGCCACCGGGGTAGTCGTGGCCGCCCGGGTCGCCCGTGCCCGGGATGCCGGGGTCGCCCGGGTGGTGGATCGGCGGCTTCACCTGGTGGCCGGTGGGGATGTCGCCGCCGCCGTGGACGCGCGGGCCGGCCGGGAAGCCGCCGGGCCGGTTCTCCGACGACGGCGGGATGTCCTCGGGATGGACCGGCTCGCCGTGGATCTTGGCGAGCTCCTCGGACGCCTTGACGTAGGCGGCGTCGAGCTTGTCGAGCTGGACCTTCGCCTTCGCGTCGCGGGCCGCGAGGTCGGCGACGTCGGCGTCGTGCTGCGCCTTCGCGGTGTCGTACTTCTTGCTCGCGTCGGTGTAGTCCTCAGCCGTCTCGTACTCGTGGCGCGACGGCTTGTCGGGCAGCACGGCCGGCTCGTTGATCGGCTTGCCGCCCATCTGCTCGGCGTTGTAGAGCTCGGTCGCGGCGACGTCGATCACGTCGGCCGCCTTCGTCATCTGGTCGCGGCGGACGCCGACGTCCTTGCTGAGCGTGCGGAAGGCCAGGCTGCCGCGGGCCGCCGTACCTTCGGGGTCGCCGGGGGCGCCGTCGCTGAAGCCCTGGTGGACCAGGTCGGCGACCTCGCTGAGCGTGTGGGCGAGGGAGGCCAGTGAGGCGGAGTGGGTGCGCCAGATCCCGGCCGCCGAGCTCACTCGCTCGGAGTGCGAGGTCTCGGTGGCGCTCTTCAGCCGCCGCAGGTTCTCTCCGGTCATCGCTCAGGCCCCCTGTCCGTCGGCGCCGTCGGCGCCGGCCGCGCTCTGCACCGCGTTGTCGTACGCCGTGTCGCCGTGGTCGGTGTCGGCGTTACCGAGCGACTCGACGGCGCGGGTGCTGGCGAGCAGGGCCGCGCCGGCGTCGCCGTCGACGCCCTTGATGTCGGCGCGGGCGAGCGCACACGCGTCCTTGAACCGGTGGAGGTCCTCGAGCACGCCGTCGAGCGTCTCCTTCATGACGCTGTGTGCCCGCTGGTGGTGGAGCGCGAGCTCCGCCGAGCGGTCGGCCGTGCCGAAGGCCGGCTTCGGGATGAACGCGTGGGCGTCGAAGTCGGCCGGCTTGAGGGTGTGGGTCGCGGTCTCGATCTCCTTGATCGCCCGGTCGATCGCCGACTCGACCAGGGCCAGTCCCGTGGGGGTGGACTGGGAGAGGGCCACGATGAAGCCGGTGAACAGCTCCGGCAGCATCGGAATGATCACGGTTCGCTTCCTTTCCCGAGAGGGTGAGGGGGTCGCACGAGGCCGCGCGGCGGCCCGACGTCCTCTGTTATGCACCACCGCGAGCATCCTTACACCTCGCCGCGGCCGCGACTTCCCGACGGCGGCCCCTCCTCTACCCTGATGCCCGTTCTCCTCTCTCGGAAAGGTCGCTCTCGTGACAACTCGGAGCCGCGGCGCTGTCGCCGCCGTCCTGCTCGCCGCGCTGGTCGGCCTCAGCGCCTGCCAGGGCTCGGACGAGCCGCCGCGCACCGATCCCACCACGGACGCCACGACCGCCTCCCCCGGCCCGACCGACACCACGCCGAGCCCGTCGGTCGAGCCCGCGACCGGCGAGCTGGTCGACCTGCGCGCGCTGACCTATCACCTGCCTGCGGGCATCCCGTGGACCTTCGGTCCTACCGGCCGCTCGGTCGCCGACTACCAGAAGAACCCGGGCACCCGGCCGATCACCGTCCTCGGCAGCGAGACCCCGGTCTTCTCCGGCAGCCCCGCGACCCTCGACTACGCCGCCGACCTCGTGCTGCGGGACGAGAGCCGGTTCACCCATCCCCTGCAGCGAGGCCAGGACCGGACGGTCGGCAACGTCACCGGCTGGACGGCCACGACGCGCACCGGGTCACGGAACGACCGGGTGCTGATGTGGGGCACCGTCCGCAACGGCTACTACTTCTACCTGTCCGTCACCGGCGCCGACGACGTCGAGACGAAGGCGATGTTCGAGTCGATCCTCGCCTCGATCGAGTGGAAGTAGCGGCCTAGCTGTTCTGACCACGGACGTTAGGTACGGCGGGTCGGCTGGACCATGACGACGACCTCCGGGTGAGGTGTGGAGCTACCACGCACCCACACTCACCACGGAGGTCGTCGTGACCCACGCTAACGCCACCCTCACTCCAGCCGGACGACTGCGTCTGGCGAAGCTGGTCGTCGACCAGCGCTGGTCGTATGCCCGAGCCGCTGAACGGTTCTCGGTCAGCATCACCACCGCCCGGCGGTGGGCCCTGCGCTACCGCGAGTCCGGCGAGGACGCGATGGTCGACCGCTCGTCGCGACCACACCACAGTCCGAACCGGCTGCCTCAGCGCATCGAACGTCGGATCGTGAACCTGCGAGTGACCCGACGCTGGGGACCGGCCCGGATCGCCTACCACCTCGGCCTGAACCCATCGACTGTCCACCAGGTCCTGCGCCGCTACGGCTGCCCACGGTTGAAGTGGACCGACCCTGCGACCGGCACCGGCCGCTGCGACCAGTGACTGGCGGAGAGCAGTGCCGCGACCCCGAGGCAGATCGTGCCGGTCACCACGCTCGCCGCGCCCACCGCGTGCCATGCGGGCCGGCTCGAGGAGTCGCAGCATGCGCTGAAGGTCGACGTCATGTTGTGCAGCAGGGGCGAGGTCATGCCCGGCACATAGGCCAGCCACCAGAACCAGCCGAGCAAGGCGACCGGAACCGCCATCACCACGGGCAGTGCCGAGGCCAGGACGAGCCCGCTCAGACAGGCCGCCAGGACCGTGGCGAAGTCGACTCCGACGATCGCCCAGGACGGCCCGTCGCTCGGCGCCGTGCGCGCCGTCACGACCACGGCGAGGCACACGGCGCAGGGCGAGCCGAGGACGAGCGGCCCGTAGCCGGCGCCGACCGCGCGCAGCCCCGATCGCGCCGGCCGGGCCAGGGCGATCCAACCCGGGAACCAGTGGAATCGGGCGGCCGTGAAACCCGCAGCGACCGGAGCCGCCACGCTCAGCGCGTAGCTGGCGTTGGCGAGGTCGCCGGTCGGGTAGCCGATACGGATCAGGTCGGCGGCGGCGAACAGGCAGGCGATGCCGAAGAGCACCGGCAGGAAGAGGCCCGCTCCCGTCCAGCGGAACGCGACGAGCGGGCTCAATGCCGCCCACCGCCGATCATCGCCGCGAAGGCCTGCGCCATCGTCGCCTGGCGGTCGCCAGCGGTGGCGCCCAGCTCCGCGGGCGTGCCGTCGAACCTGAGCCGCCCCTCGGCCAGGACCGCGACCCGGTCGACCTGGCCGTCCAGATCGGCCACCTGGTGGGTCGAGACGACGATGCCGCCGTCCAGCTCCAGCCCGGCGAGGATCGACCGGACGTTCTCCGTTTGAGCCGGATCGAGCCCCGCCGTCGGCTCGTCGAGGAGCAGCACCGACGCAACCCGCACCAGCGCCTGCGCGAGGCCGAGCCGGCGCAGCTGCCCACCCGAGAGCCGTGCCGAACGCACGCCGCGCTTGTCGCCCAGGTCGACCCGGTCGATCAGGTCCGCCGCGCGCACCCGGGCATCGGCCCGCGAGAGCCCCGCCAGCCACCCGGCGTACTCCAGCTGCTCGAGCGTGGTCAGCCCCCAGCAGGCCTGCACCTCCTGCGGCATCCACGCGACCGACCGCACCAGGTCGCGTCGCCGCGACCGACCGCCGAGCGCGACCGTTCCCGCCTGCGGGCGGAGGTAGCCGCACAGCAGCTTCAGCAGCGTGGACTTTCCGGCGCCGTTGGGCCCGAGCAGCAAGGTGACCGCTCCGGGCCGTACCGCCCAGTCGAGGCCGTCGAAGACCTGGTGCGGGCGAAGCCGGCCGTAGCCGAAGCTCAGGCCCGCCGCGACGAGACTCTCGGCCACCGCGGGGTCACCAGTAGATGTGCAGGCTGTGCACCGTCGTCAGGTTGTCGGCGCACTGCGCGCTCGCGCACCACGCGTAGCCCATGCCCGATACGTCGAAGTGATAGTCGGCGTCGACCACGCCGGTGGCCCGCACCGCGTCGGGCGTACGACCGGCAGTTGATCCACTCGTCGGCGACCGCCGGGTCGGGAAGTCCTTTGCGAGTGCGGCGGATGGTCGCGCGGAACTCGCGGGTGCAGTCGTCGAACGTCACGTGGGTGGCACCCCCTGAAGATCCGAATACGTCCGCGCAGAATCACCCGGCCTCGCGATGCCGTCAACGCCGTCCCGGCAACCCCGAAGCGGGCCAGACGGCAAACCCCGGACGCGCCTGCACGCGGGCCTACTGCGCGGTAGTTTTCGGATATGGATCTGGTGCCCCTGCGCTCTGTGCCCGGAGCCGGCCTGCTCCCCGCCCCGGACCAGGTCGTGGCCGCCGCGAGCAATGTCGCCCACAAGCTGCTGTACGGCGGCGTGGCCGACCTGCGTCCGATGCCCCGCACGCTCATCGACGACGGCACGCTGCGGGAGGTCTACCACTACCGCCCGGCCGGCCACGTCCAGGAGCAGGGCGACCCGGTGCTGCTGGTGACGCCGCTGGCGGCGCCGTCGAGCTGCTACGACCTGCGGCGCGGGTGCTCGCTCGTCGAGCACTTCGTGTCGGAGGGGCGGCCCACCTACCTCGTCGAGTACGGCGAGGTGTCGTTCCGCGACCGCAACCTCGGCATGGAGCACTGGGTCGACGAGGTCGTGCCGACCGCGATCCGCGAGGTCTCGAAGCACGCCGGCGACCGTCCGGTCCACGTGATCGGGTGGTCGCTGGGCGGGATCTTCTCGCTGCTCGCACTGGCCGACAAGCGCTCCGGCGACCTGCCGGTGGCGTCGCTGTCGGTGGTCGGCTCGCCGATCGACGTGTCGCTGGTGCCGTTGCTCGCGCCCTTCCGACCGCTGCTCAACCTGTTCAACGGCAACGGCCCGATCACCAAGGGCTACCAGCTGCTCGGCGGCGCGCCGAAGCCGCTGGTGAAGTGGGCCTTCCAGCTCACCGCCTTCCAGAAGCTGGTGACCAAGCCGATCGCGCTGGCGACCCACGTCGACGACCGCGAGTTCCTGGCGCAGGTCGAGGCGGTCGACCACTTCACCGCCAACATGATCGCCTACCCGGGCCGCACCTTCGGTCAGCTCTATCACCGCTTCGCGAAGGGCAACCAGCTCGCCAGCGGCGTCTTCGAGCTCGACGACCGGACCATCGACCTCGGCGACATCACCGTGCCGGTGCTGGTGTTCGGCGGGTCCACCGACGGCATCGCGCCCGTGCCGGCGGTCCGTGCCGTGGTGCCGCTGCTGAAGAAGTCGCCGGAGGTCCGCTTCGAGATCGTCCCCGGCGGCCACCTCGGCATGCTCACCGGCCGGGCCGCGCGGACGACGACCTGGCTCGTCATGGACGAGTGGATCACCCAGTGGTCGGGCGGCGCGCAGCCCGAGGCCGCGATCGGCACCAACCGCAAGCGGCGACACTCTTCGGCGGCATCGCGAGCCCTCGGGCAGTGACCGCGACGTGAGCCTCCCCCGCAGCGTCCGGATCGGGTACGGCGCCGGGTCGGTCGCGACCGGCGCGTTCGGCACCGTCCCGGGCCTGATGCTGCTGCCCTATCTCACCGACACGCTCGCCGTCCCGGCCCTCGCCGCGGGCGCGATCGTCTTCCTGCCGAAGGCGTGGGACGTCGTCCTCAACCCGCTGGCCGGGCGGATCAGCGACCGGACCGTCGACCCGCGCGGCCCGCGCCGGCCCTGGCTGCTGCGCGCCGGACTGGTCCTCGGCGTCTGCTTCGCGGTGCTCTTCGCGGGCCCCGACCTCGGCTCGCAGACGTTCGACGCGGCCTGGGTCCTCGTCGCCTTCCTGGCGTGCGCGACGGCGTACGCCTTCTTCCAGGTGCCGTACGTCGCGATGCCCGCCGAGATCACCGACTCCTACGCCGAGCGCACCCGCCTGATGACCTGGCGGGTGGCGATCCTCGCGTTCACGATCCTGCTCGCGGGCGCCAGCGCACCGGCGATCCGCGACGCGATCGGCGGCCGCGACGGCTATCGCGCGATGGGCGTCGCGATGGCCGCGGTCATCCTCACCGGCGCCCTGCTCACCTACCGCGGCACGCGCGGCACGCGCATCGGCGAGGTCACGCCGGGGCCGGGCACGCTGCGCGACCAGCTGCGGCTGGTGGCCGCCGCCCGCGACTTCCGGCTGCTGCTCGTCACCTTCGTCGTCCAGGCGCTGGCGACCGGCTGCATGCTCGCCGGCGTCGACTACCTCGCGAGCGACGTCCTCGAGCGCGACGGCGCCGCGACCATCCTCTTCGTCTGCTTCGTCGGGCCCGCGCTGCTGCTGACGCCCGCGTGGGCGGCGATCGGGCGCCGGATCGGCAAGAAGCACGGCTATGTCGCCGCCTCGCTCGTACTCGCCACCGGTGCCGCCGCGGCCACCCTCGCCGGGCACGCGCCCGCCGCCGTCGTGTTCGCCGCGGTCGGGCTGGTCGGCGTCGGCTATGCCGGGGTGCAGGTGTTCCCGATGGCGATGCTCCCGGACGCGGCCGCGGTCGACGCGCGTCGTACCGGATCGTCACGGGTGGGCGTCTACACCGGCGTCTGGACCGCGGGCGAGACCCTCGGCCTGGCCCTCGGCCCCGGCCTGTACGCCGTCGTCCTGGCCCTCGGCTCCTACCGCTCGAGCGACACCGGCGACGTCGTGCAGCCCGACTCGGCGGTCACCGCGATCACCCTCGGGTTCTCGCTGCTTCCAGCGCTCCTGGTGCTGGCGAGCCTGTGGTGGCTGCGCGGCTACGCGCTCGATGAGAAGGAGGTCGACCTCGTTGACGCCCGATGAGATCCGCGCCCGCCTGGTCGCGCTGCAGGAGGGTGACCTGCCGGTCCACGGCGGCCGCACGCTCGCCTACGTCTACGACGCCGGGTTGGCCGACGTCGACGCGCTGGCCCGCGAGGCCGTCGCCGCGTTCGCCGGCAGCAACGGCCTCGACCCGACGGCCTTCCCGAGCCTGCTGGCGATGGAGAACGACCTGGTCGCGTTCGCCCGCGAGCTCGTCGACGGCCCCGACTCGATGGTCGGCACGGTCACCTCCGGCGGCACCGAGTCGTGCCTGCTCGCCGTCCTCGGCGCGCGCGACGCCCGGCCCGACGTGGCCGATCCCTCGATCGTCGTGGCGGAGACGGTGCATGCCGCGTTCCACAAGGCGGGGCACTACTTCGGCGTCCGGGTGGTCGTCGTCCCCGTCGGCCCCGACCATCGCGCCGACGCCGACGCGATGGCGGCGGCGATCGACGACACCACCGTGCTGGTGGTCGCGAGCGCGCCGTCGTACGCCCACGGGGTGGTCGACCCGGTGCCCGCGATCGCCACGGCGGCCGCGGCCCGCGGCGTCCGCTGCCACGTCGACGCGTGCATCGGCGGCTGGATCCTGCCCTACGCCGCCCGCCTCGGCCGGCCAGTCACGCCCTGGACGTTCGCGGTCGACGGCGTCACGTCGATCTCGACCGACCTCCACAAGTACGCCTACGCCCCCAAGGGCGCGTCGCTGCTGCTGCACCGCGACCCGGCGCTGCGCCGTCCGCAGTACTTCGCGCACGCCGGCTGGCCCGGCTACACGATGCTCAACGCGACCCTGCAGTCGACGCGCTCCGGCGGTCCGATCGCGGGCGCCTGGGCGACGACGCGGGCGATCGGCCACGACGGCTACCACGTGCTGACCGACCGGGCGCTCGCCGCGACCGACGAGATCGCGGCCGGGATCACCGAGCTGACGGGGCTCTCGCTCGTCGCGGCCCCCGACTCGACCCTCGTCGCGGCGACCGCCGACGACGACCTCGACGTGTTCACGGTGTGCGACGAGATGGCCGAGCGCGGCTGGTTCGTCCAGCCCCAGCTCTCCTACGACGGCCGACCGCCCTCGCTGCACGTCGCCATCAGCGCCGCCACCGACGCCGGCGCCTTCCTGGCCGCGCTCGGCGAGGCCGTGGCCTCGGCCCGCGCGCAGGGGCCGGTGCCGGTCGACCCGGGCGTGGCCGACCTGCTCCGGACGCTCGACCCGGCGACCCTCGGCGACGCCGAGTTCGACCTGCTGCTCGCAGCCGGCGGACTCGCCGGCGACGCTGGCGAGCTCGGCCTGCCCGACCGGATGGCACCCGTCAACGCGCTGCTCGACGTCGCGCCGCCGGCGCTGCGGGAGGCGGTCCTGGTCGCCTTCCTCGACCGGCTCGCCCGGCCGTTCGCTTCCGGGACATAGTCCCAAAGGACTAACCGGTCCCGGCCGCGTTCCCGATTCGCGGCCCCTGGCGCGGTCCGTAGATTTCTCATCACCGACGCGGACCTCGAAACCCGCTGGAGGGAGCCCCACCGGGTCCGGCACCCCATATGCCGGGTGTGCCCCTGGTGGACCAGTGGGCTCGAGATCCGCGTCGGGACCGAAAGTCCGCATCGCCGAACGCAACGCCCCTCGGAGGGAGAGGGACGAGGCCCGGCGGCCGCGGCACAGATGAGCAGCAACCACGGCCGGCCTCCACTTGGGAGGGTGGGTCTGGGGGGACCAGGCGCCTCGTGCGCACTAGAGTCCGGCCGTGGGAGCTCTCACTGGACTCGTAGGCCAGGGCCTGATGGCCGCCGACTGGGCCGAGGCGCTGGCGCCGGTCGAGGACCGCGTCGCCGCGCTGGGCCGGTTCCTCCGCGAGGAGGTGGCCGCCGGGCGGCCCTATCTGCCCGCCGGCGACCGCATCTTCCACGCCTTCCGGCGCCCGCTCGCCGACGTACGGGTGCTCATCGTGGGGCAGGACCCCTATCCGACGCCGGGCCACCCGATCGGGCTGAGCTTCGCGGTCGAGCGCGACGTGCGGCCGATCCCGCGCAGTCTCGCGAACATCTACCAGGAGCTGGCCAACGACGTCGGCTTCGTCCCGCCGCCCCACGGCGACCTGACGCCCTGGGCCGACCAGGGCGTGATGCTGCTCAACCGCGTCCTCACCGTGCGGCCGAGCGAGTCCGGCTCGCACCGCAACCAGGGCTGGGAGCACGTGACGGCCTGCGCGATCCAGGCCGTCGTACGGCGTGCGGAGGCCGGGGCGCCGATGGCGGCCATCCTCTGGGGCCGGGACGCGCAGACCCTCAAGCCGCACCTGGGCTCGCTCCCCTTCGTGGAGTCGCCCCATCCGTCACCCCTGTCGGCGTCGCGGGGCTTCTTCGGCTCCCGCCCCTTCAGCCGGGTCAACCAGCTGCTGGTCGAGCGCGGCGGTGTGCCCGTCGACTGGTCCTTGCCTGCGTGAGCCGCCGACCGCAGTTGTAACTCGGTGTTCGTGGATCTACCTGGGGGTCATGACGTGTCACAGCACCGTGGTAGATGCCCGAACACCGTGGTGGTTTCACGAACACCGAGTTACAAGTGGCCCGGCCCTTCTCCGCAGCGCCCCCAGGGAATATAGTTGAACTCTCAACTATTGGAGTAGACATGACGACGGACACCAGCACCCGCATGCCGGCCCTCTACATCGGGCATGGCGCTCCCCCGCTCCTCGACGACGCCCTGTGGTCGAGCCAGCTCGCCGCCTGGGCCGGCGACCTGCCGCGCCCCAAGGCGATCCTGATCGTCAGCGCCCACTGGGAGTCCGCGCCGCTGTCCCTCACCGCGAGCGGCGTGCCGCTGGTCTACGACTTCGGCGGATTCGCGCCGAAGTACTACCAGATGACCTACGAGACGCCCGACGCCACGGCGTTCGCGGCGCGGGTCGCGGCGATGATGCCCCGTACCGAGCCGATCCACCAGCACGCCTCGCGCGGCCTCGACCACGGCGCGTGGGTGCCGCTCAAGATCATGTACCCCGAGGCCGACATCCCGGTCCTGCAGATGTCGATGCCCACCCACGACCCGGGCCGCCTGATGGAGATCGGCCGCCGGCTCAAGCCCCTGCGCGACGAGGGCGTCCTCATCATCGGCTCCGGCTTCCTCACCCACGGCCTGCCCTTCCTCACGTCCTGGCAGATCGACGCCGACGCCCCCGGCTGGTCGACGGACTTCGACGCCTGGGCCGGCGAGGCGATGGCGCGCGGCGACGTCGACGAGCTCGCGTCGTACCGCTCGAAGGCGCCGGGCATGCCGTTCGCGCACCCGACGGTCGAGCACTACACGCCGCTGTTCGTCACGCTGGGCGCGGCGACCGACCCCACCGAGCCCGGCGACCAGGTGATCGACGGGTTCTGGATGGGCCTGTCGAAGCGGTCGCTGCAGGTCGCCTGACCCGATCGGTCAGCCGCGGGCCAGCCGCTTACGCAGCCGGGCGACCTCCGCCTCGAGCTCGAGCACGCGGGCGATGCCCGCGAGGTTGAGCCCCTCGGCGAGCAGGTCGCGGATCCGGTGCAGCGTGTCGATGTCGGCGCGGCTGTAGAGCCGGGTGCCGCCCTCGCTGCGCGCCGGCTCGAGCAGGCCGCGGCGCTCGTAGACCCGGAGGTTCTGGATCTCCATCGACGTCATCTCCGCCGCCACGGAGATGGCGTAGACGCCGCGCGTGCGTTCGCTGCGACCACGATCTCGGGCTTGAATCATGGAGTCAGATTATCTATAACGGTGATTGCAGATCAACGCACGACCGGCTCGACTCCGGGCCGGCGGATCCCGAAGGAGGACTTGTCATGTTGCTGCGCACCACCGACCCCTTCCGCGACTTCGACCGACTGACCAGCCAGCTCCTGGGAGCCGGCCTGGGCACGACCAACCGGCCCGCCGTGATGCCGATGGACGCGTGGCGCGAGGGCGACCAGTTCGTCCTGGAGTTCGACCTGCCGGGCGTCAGCACCGAGAGCATCGACATCGACGTCGAGCGCAACGTGCTGACCGTGCGGGCCGAGCGCGTCCCCGGCAACGGCGACTGGCAGCGGCTTGCCTCCGAGCGCACCCACGGTCAGTTCTCCCGCCAGCTCGTGCTCGGCGACAACCTCGACCTCGAGCGGATCGAGGCCGGCTACGAGAACGGCGTCCTGCGGCTGCTGATCCCGGTGGCCGAGAAGGCCAAGCCGCGCAAGATCGAGATCTCGGGCGCCGCCTCGACCGGGCCGGAGGCCATCACCACCTCCTGATCCGCGCACAGAAGACGAACGGCCGGCGGGTGCCCACCACGCCGGCCGTTCCCGTACGACGGTCACCGCACGCGGAGCTTGCGCATCAGCTTGAGCGAGCTCAGCATCTGCTTCACGTAGGCGTCGTAGGCCTGCCCCGGCCGCGGCCCCATGACCTGCTTCTTCAGCACCGCGACGTTCTTGGCGTCGGTGTACTTGAGCAGGCCCTGGTCGCCGTGGCGGGCGCCGACGCCGGACTTCTTGACGCCGCCCGACGGCGACCCCTTCGAGGCGTACGCCGTCGCGAGCGCGTCGTTGATGTTGACGTTGCCGGACTCGATCCGCGCGGCCACGGCCTCGGCGCGGGCCAGATCGCCGCTCCAGACCGAGGCGTTGAGGCCGTAGTCGGTGTCGTTGGCGAGGTGGATCGCCTCGTCGACCGTGCGGTAGGGGTAGAGCGCGACGACCGGACCGAAGGTCTCGGTGTGGCCGGCGAGCATCTCCTTGGTGACGCCCTCGAGCACGGTCGGCTCGAAGAACGCGGGGCCGATGTCGGGCCGCGCCCGGCCGCCGGTGAGCACGGTCGCGCCCTTGGCGACGGCGTCCTCGACGTGCGAAGCGACACGGTCGCGGTGCTCGGGGCTGACCAGCGAGCCGATCTCGGGCCCGAAGTCGTACGCCGCGCCGATCTTCAGGTTCGCGGCCCGCTCGACGAAGGCGGTGCGCAGCTCGTCGTACCGGCTCTCGGGCAGGTAGATCCGCTCGATGTGCATGCAGATCTGGCCGGTGTTGCCGAAGACGCCGAACAGCGTCCCCTCGACCCATTCCTCGACGTCGACGTCGTCGAGCACGATCATCGGGTTCTTGCCGCCGAGCTCGAGGCAGCAGCCGATCAGGTTGCGGCCGGCCCGCTCGCCGATGACGCGACCGGTCGCGGTCGAGCCGGTGAACATGACGTAGTCGGCGTTGTCGATGAGCGTCGGGCCGACGTCCGGGCCCTCACCGCACACGACCTGGAAGAGGCCCTTCGGCAGCCCAGCCTCCTCGAGCAGCGAGATGCCGTAGAGCGGCGACAGGGCGGTCTTGTTGTCGGGCTTCACCACGACGGCGTTGCCCGCGATGAGCGCCGGGATCGCGTCGGAGAGACCGGTCGCGAACGGGAAGTTCCAGGGCGCGATGATGCCGACGACGCCCTTGGGGACGCGGACCTCGGTCGAGCTCGACACGATCGGCACCGGGCCGCCGTGCTTCTTCGGCGCGAGCAGCTTCTTGGCGCGCTTGAGGTAGTACGACATCACCATCGGCGGGTCGCAGGTCTCCTCGATCGCCATCCGCCGGTTCTTGCCGCTCTCGACCTGGATGAGGTCGGCGGTGGTGTGGGCGTTGTCGACGAGCAGCGTGTGCGCGCGGTCGAAGACCTCGAGCCGCTTGGCGACGGGCCACTGGGCCCACAGCTCCTGGGCGGCGCGCGCCCGGGCGAACGCCTCCTCGATGTCCTCGGGCGTCGACTGCGGCAGCTCGACGAGGACCTCGCCGGTGTAGACCTCGGTCAGCTTCCAGGTGGCGCCGGTGCGCCCCGGGACGCGGGCGACCAGGCGCTCGAGCAGCTCGTCGGTGACGGAGGCGGGGCGCGTTGCGCTCACCAGGACACTCCGCCCAGGATCAGCTCGGCCGCCTTCTCGCCGATCATGTAGCACGGCGCGTTGGTGTTGCCGCCGGTGATGCTCGGCATGATCGAGGCGTCCGCGACGCGCAGGCCCTCGATGCCGCGGACCTTGAGGTCGGGGCCGACGACGGCGCGCTCGTCGACGCCCATCCGGCAGGTGCCGACGCCGTGGTAGACGGATGTCGAGCGCTCCTTGAGCGCGACCCGCAGCTCCTTGCCGTTCGGGATCGACGGCCCGGGGTGGATCTCCTCCTTGACCGCGCCGCCGAACGCGGCCGACGCCATGATCTCGCGGATCATCTCGGTGCCCTCGGCGAGCACCTCGACGTCGTCCGGGTGCTGGAAGAAGCCGTAGTCGATGAGCGGCGCGGCCGTCGGGTCGGCCGACGCGAGGCGCAGCGTGCCGCGGCTCTTGGGGTAGATCAGCGTCGAGAAGACGGTGAGCGCGGGGCGGCCGTCGGGCATGTGCCGGATCGGCTCGTCCTGGTTGGGGCTCGGGTAGGCCCAGGGCAGCATGTGCAGCTGGAGGTCCGGGACGTCGGTCGCGAGCGACGTCCGCACGAAGCCGACGGACTCGAACACCGAGTTGTCGAGGAAGGAACCGCCGCGCGTGAGGTCGCGCGCCATGCCCTTGAAGAAGGTCCACGCGTTGCCGCGGTAGCTGACGCTCGGTACGTGGAAGGACATCGGGTGGAAGAGGTGGTCGTGCAGGTTGTCGCCCACCGGGAGGTCGGCGATGCAGTCGATGCCGACGCTGGCGAGATGGTCGGCCGGGCCGACACCGGAGAGCATCAGCAGCTGCGGGCTGTTGGCGAAGCCGGCCGAGAGGATGACCTCCCTGCCAGCCTTGATGAAGCGCCGGGTGCCCCCGCCCTTGCCCTGGTCGATGACCTCGACGCCGGTAGCGCGGCCGTTGTCGATGACGACCTTCGCGACGTGGACCTCGGTCTGCAGCTCGAGGGTGCGCGGCTGCAGGTGGTGGACGTAGCCGCGGGAGGAGGAGTAGCGCAGGCCGTCGGCAGCGTTCTGCTGCATCCGGGCGATGCCCTCCTGCTCGGCGGCGTTGTAGTCGTCGAGGACCTTCACGCCGAGGGTGTCGGCGGTGGCCTGGATGAACTGGAGGCTGGCCTCCTGCGGCGTCTTGTTGCGGCTGATCTTGATCGGGCCGCCGGCGCCGCGGTAGGCGTTCTCGCCGTCCTCGAAGTCCTCGTAGCGCTTGAAGGCGGCGTTGACCGTGTCGGCGTCCCAGCCGGTGTTGCCCTCGGCCGCCCAGGAGTCGTAGTTGGCGCGGTTGCCGCGGACGTAGACCATGCCGTTGACCGAGCTCGAGCCACCGACCACCTTGCCGCGCGGGGCCGGCATCCGGCGGCCGTCGAGGCCGGGCTGCGGGACCGAGCGGTAGCCCCAGTCGAAGAGCTTCTCGAGCCGCGGCTCGGAGTGCATCGGGCCGATCATGCCGGGCTTCTTGGTGAAGTAGCCGTGCATGCCCTTGTCGTCGGACTTGCCCGCCTCGATGAGGATCACGCTGGCGCCGGACTGGGCGAGCCGCCCGGCGACGATCGAGCCGGAGCTGCCCGAGCCCACCACGATGTAGTCGGCCTCGTTGCTGTACGGAGCGCGCTTCGCCATCCGGTCCCATCCTCCTCGATCGGGGCCGGGCAGGTCGGTGGGGCGCCCGGCCAGGTCACTGTAACGCGTTCTAGTTTCGTTACGAAAGGGTTTCGTGTTTCGGCCTCCCGGGTGACTCCTGCCGTGCGGCGGCGCGGCGGAGGACGCCGGCGGCGGTCCGCTGCCCCCACTGCGTCGGAGGCGCGCACGCCCGGGTGGCAGGATGAGACGGGTGCGGATCCTGTCCATCCAGTCCTCGGTCGCCTACGGCCACGTCGGCAACTCCGCGGCGGTCTTCCCGCTGCAGCGTCTCGGGCACGAGGTCTGGCCCGTGTTCACCGTGCACTTCTCCAACCACACCGGGTACGGCGCGTGGCGCGGCCCGCTGCTCGACCCCGCCGACGTCCGCGAGGTGATCACCGGCATCGAGGACCGCGGCGTGCTCCCGACCTGCGACGCGGTGCTCTCCGGCTACCAGGGCTCCCCCGAGGTCGCCTCGGTGATCGTCGACGCCGTCCAGCGGGTCAAGGCGGCCAACCCGGCGGCGACGTACACGTGCGACCCGGTGATGGGCAACGCCAGGTCGGGCTGCTTCGTCAACCCGGCGATCCCGCCGATCATCCGCGAGCAGGTCGTCCCGGTCGCCGACATCCTGACCCCGAACCAGTTCGAGCTCGGCTTCATCACCGGCCGCGACGGCCTCTCCGAGCCGTCCTCCCTCGACGACATCCTCGCCGCCGCCGACGACGTCCGCGCGATGGGCCCCTCGGCCGTCCTGGTCACCTCGGTCGAGCGCGCCGGCGCCGCTCCCGACGTCATCGAGATGCTCGCCGTCACTGCCGACGGCGCCTGGATCGCCCAGACCCCGCGGCTGCCGATGAAGGCCAACGGCTCCGGCGACATCACCGCCGCCCTCTTCACCGCCCACCTGCACGGCACCGGCTCCCCCGCCGTCGCGCTGGGGCGCACCATCGCGTCCGTGTACGACGTGCTGAAGGCGACCCTCGAGTCGGGCGAGCGGGAGCTGCGGCTGGTCGCGGCGCAGGAGGCGATCGCGGCGCCGGACGAGCGCTTCGAGGTCACGCAGGTCCGCTGATCCCCAGCCCGCCTGGTCAGAGGTGGGAAGATTCTCAGAAACTGCACAGGGTCATCACCTGTCATTCGCGGGCACAATGTGTTGCAGGGACGTGCGGCCCGAACTTGCCGAGCTCAGTCGCACCATCGACATGGCGGTGCTCGGCCGCCGGATCAAGCCGGCTCGCGTCGCGGCCGGCCTGACCCAGGGCCAGCTCGCGATGCCCGAGGCCTCGACCGCCTACCTGTCGCGGATCGAGTCGGGCGAGCGCCGTCCCGACCTCAAGCTGATCGTCGCCTTCGCGGCGAAGGCCGGCGCGAGCCTCGAGCAGCTGCTCACCGGGCTCAACCGCGACCAGCAGGTCGAGCTCCGGATCCAGGTCGACCAGGCCGCCTGGAACCTCGGCCACGGTGACGCCACCGCCGCCCTCGCCTCGCTGCGCGCCGCCGCGCAGACCATCGAGGGCACGCCCGACACCGAGCTCTCCGCCGACATCCGCCGCCTCACCGCGCTCGCCGAGCAGGCCACCGGCGACCTCGACGACGCGATCATCACCCTCGAGGACGTCGACGCCGGCGACGTCACCGGCCGCGGCTGGCTCGAGGCCGCCGTGACGTTGACCGAGCTGTATGTCCTCGCCGGCGACGCGGCGCGCGCGGCCGACCTCGGCGAGCGGGCGCTCGCCGTCCTGGAGGCGGACGGGCTGGGCCAGGGCCGCCATGCGCTGGCGCTCGTCACCTCGCTCGCGCGGGCGCACCAGGCGCGCGGCGACCGCGAGCGGGCCGTCGCGGCCTGTCGCCGGATCAACCCCGAGCCGAGCACCGACCTGGCGCTCGCGGGGTCGTACCGGGCGGCGAGCGATGCCGCCCTGCAACGCAACCAGATCCACCTCGCCGACTCCTACGCCGCGACCGCGCGCCGGATCGGCGACGGTGTCGCCCAGCAGCTCGCGACCGCCCGCTACCACGCGGCGGTGGGCGAGCTGCTGCTCTCGAACGAGCCTCCCGACGCCCCTGCAGCCCGCGCCGCGCTGCACACCGCGACCGACCTCCTCGCCGCGACCGGCGGCCCCCACCCCGAGCTCGCCGCCGTCCGCGTCACCCTGGCTCGGGCGATCCTCCTCGACGGCGACGCCGACACCGCGCTCGCCGTCCTCGGCACCGACGCGGACGCCGACCTCGACCCGATCCTCGCCGCCACCCGTCACCTGCTGCTCGGCGAGATCCAGCGTGGCGCGCACCAGCACGGGGCGGCCCGCGCGAGCTTCGCCCACGCCGCCGACGCCCTGCGCGCCACCGGCTCCGACCGGGCAGGCGCGCAGCTGTGGTTCGAGCTGGGCGCGGTCTTCGACGACCTCGGCGACACCGATGCCTCCCGCGACGCCTATCGCCGCGCCGCGGCGGCCACCGGACTCGCCAGCCTGGGCGGCCAGCGCGCCCGCGCCACCCGATCCTGAGGCGTGAGCACCGACACGGCCGCCCCGACGCGGGATCCGTCGGACCCTGACTGCACTATGGGCGCGTGCTGCCCGAGGTGTCCGAGCTCCTCCCACTGGTCGACCCTCAGATCCTGGGTCGGCGGCTGCAGGCTGCCCGGCTCGCGGCGGGGCTGAGCGCGACCGATCTCGGACTGGGCGACGAGGCCCTCGGCGAGGTCGAGGACGGACGGGTCCGGGCGTCGCTCGCGCTGCTCGAGGTCGTCGCCGAGCGGGCGGGCACGTCGGTCGACGTACTGGTGACGGGGTTGCCGCGGGCTGTGCTGATGGACATCCAGGGTGAGCTAGACCTGGCCGGGTTCGGCGTCTCCGCCAGCAACACCACGACCGCATTGGCGGCCGCCGACCGCGCCCTTGAGCGACTCACGGGCGCCACCGCGCCTCCGCTCGCACGAGCGGCCCGCCGCCTGCGGGCCAGCGCTCTGGAAGCCGCCGGCGACCTTTCCAGTGCGATCGTCGACCTGCGCGCCATCACCGCCGAGCCCCTTCCCGAGGTGCAGTGGGTCAAGGACCTGATGGCGCTGTGCCGCTGCTACCGCGACACCGGTCGGCTCGACGAGGCGATCGAGGTCGCCGAGAGCCGACGTGGCGATATCCGCGCCCTCGGGCTGGCCGAGACCACGGAGGCCTTGCAGCTCACCATCACCACGGCCACGGCCTATGACGGTCGCGGCGAGTCCGGTCAGGCGAGGCGCGTCTGCAAGCGCGCCGCGCGCGAGGCCCAACGGCTAGGCCTGACCGTGGCACACGCGTCCGCGCTCTGGAACCAGAGCCTGGCCGTGCTCAACGACGGCGATCCCGAGGGAGCGCTCGCCCCCGCTCTCGAGGCCCTCGACCTCTTCATCACCCACGACGACACTCGCAATCTGGCCCGGCTGCGCGTCCACATCGCGATCACCCAGCTCGCGCTGCAGCCACCGGATGTCCTCGGCGCCCTCAGCATCCTCGACAGGGCCCGCGAGGAGCTCGAACGGTCGACGGCGTCGACCGTCGATGTGGCCATCCACCGACTGATCACCGCCCAGGCTCTCCAGCTCGCCGGCGACGACGAGCGGGCTGCCGCCGTCCTCGCCGAGAGCGAGGCCCTGATCCCGGCAGACATCCCGACGGTCCGAGCCTGGCAGGCCGCCCTCCGCGGACGGCTGGCCGCGGGGCGGGGCGACCTCGACGAGGCACGGGGGCACTACCAGGAGGCCGTCACCATCATGTACGCCCACAGCCCCGCCACCGACGCGGATTCCGGTCAGCTCTGGTTCGAGCTCGGCGAGGTCCTGACGGAGCTCGGTGAGGGCCGCCTGGCGCTCGAGGCCTACCGCAGCGCCGGCGTGGCCCGCGGGCTCCGCGTGACCTGACCGCCGCCCGAGCGGCCCCGGATCCGGTCCGAGGCCGCCGAGCGTGGGTGGAACGTCAGCAGCAGCCCACACGCACATTGGCCGACGCCATGGGCGGCGCGGCGACCGTCACTCCCATCACGGACATCCCCGCGACGACGCCGACCACCAGAACCCGCTTGAACCGCGACATGTCGCGCTCCCTCCGTCAGGGGGCCGCGCGCCTTTCGCGCACCCCTCGACGCGGGACTGTAAATAATTGACAACTTCAAAATCTCGTTCTGACAGATTTTGTTGCCTGCTGTTGCCAATGGGCCTCCTGGGGTGGCGCTGGTTCCACTCAGTGGCACGTCCAAGCACCCGAGCCAGGCGGCATCGACCGCTCTCGCGTAGGCAAGATCGGGCATTCACCAGGTTGGTGAATCTTCTTCGCGAGTCGGACCCCGGAAATCCGGACAGGGCGCGGCCGAGCGGGCAGGATGACCGCGTGGTGCCTGAGCCGAACGAGCTCCTCCGGCTGGTCGCGCCGACGACTCTCGGGCGGCGGATCCACGCTGCGCGGACCGCGGCCGGGCTGACGGACGCCGACCTCGGCCTAGCCCCGGTCGAGCTGGCCGACCTCGAGCACGGCGTACGACGGCCCGGGCTCGCGACGCTCGCGGCGATCGCGGAGCGGACGGGCGCGTCGCTCGCCGTCCTGTTGACAGGGCTGACGGACGACGAGCTGCTCGACATCGAGGGTCGGCTCGACCGGGCCGAGCTGCGCGTGCCGGCGGTGGACCCGGCGCACGCGATCGCGACCGCCGACCGGCTGCTGGCGCGGCTGGCGAAGGCCGGCGCGACGGCGCCGCACCTCGAACGCGCAGCGCGACGGCTGCGGGCGGCCGCGTTGGAGGCGGCGGGTGAGCTGAGCGACGCGATCGTGGAGCTGCTGCTCGTCACGGCCGAGCCGCTGCGGGAGGTCCGCTGGCTCGAGGACCTGATCTCGCTCAGCCGGTGCTACCGCGAGACCGGCGACCACGAGCGGGCGATCCAGGTCGGCACGGAGCGCCAGGACGTCGTCCGCGAGCTGGGGCTCGACGGGACGACCGAGGCGATCCAGCTCCTGGTGACGGTCGCCGCGGCGTACATCTTCAAGGGCGACTACCGCCACGCGCTGCGGCTGTGCCTGTGCGCCGCGGAGGAGGCCGACCGGTTCGGCCTCCCGGTGGGCCGCGCGTCGGCCTTGTGGAACGCGAGCCTGGTCAAGCTCGACCAGCTCGATCCCGCGGCGGCCCTGGACCTGGCGCTGGAGGCGCTGCGGATCTACGAGGAGAACGGCGACCTCCGCCGCACCGGTGCCCTGCGTGCGCAGATCGCGTGCATCGAGCTCGAGTTCGAGCCACCCAACGCCGCCAGTGCCCTGCAGCATCTCGCCCTCGCCGAACCGGAGCTGGAATGGGGCGGCGCCGGCGTCATCGCCAAGGCGCGCCACCGACTGGCCCGCGCCCGCGCCCACCGCGAGCTCGGCGACCCGGACGCCGCACAGCGGGCCCTCGACGAGAGCGCCTTGCTGCTGCCGCCCGATGCCCCCGGCCTGCGCGCCTGGCACTCCGTCGTCCTGGCCCAGCTCGCCGCCGACCGCCGCGACTTCGACGCCGCGCACGCCCGTCTGCAGGACGCCGCCCAGCGCCTGACCGCCCTCGGCGCGGACTCCGACGCGGGCCGCGCCTGGACCCGCCTCGGCGACACACTTGTCCAGGTCGGCGAGCACGCGCGCGCGGCCGACGCCTACCGCCGCGCCGGCGTCTCGCTGGGGCTGCGGCCGAGCCGCTGACGCGTCACCTAGGATTGCGCGGTGCCCGGGCGTCCGGGCACGCGCCGCGTTAGCTCAGTTGGCAGAGCATTCGTCTTGTAAACGAAATGTCGCGAGTTCGACTCTCGCACGCGGCTCCGCGACCGCCTTCCGTCATTCCGTCATTCCGGCCGTCGGTAGGAGCCGTCGAGCCGCGGGGCGACGACGCCGGCGAGCCCGGCCATCAGGACCGCCACCAGGACGGCCGCGCCGGGGATCAGGGCGAAGCTCGGCGAGAGCGGAACGTCAGCGTGGTCGAGGTGCATGACCGCGATCCCGAGAGGCGCCGCTGCCACGGCGCCCAGCAGCGGCCCCGGCAGTGCCGCCACGGCCACCTCCCACGAGCGGACGGCGGCCAGCTGTCGCGTCGACATCCCCACCGCCAGCAGGGTGAGGTCGGGGCCGCGTCGGCCGTGCTGGAAGGTCACCAGGTTGATCCCGAGAGCCATCAGCACCATCATCGCGGCCAGGCTCGCGCACACGAGCAGGGCTCCGGAGGTCAGCGCGGTCCCCCGCTCCCCGGCGACGTCGCGGTCGTTGAACAGGGGCGGGGCGTCCGGCCAGGCGCGCTGCACCGCAGCGGCCACGCGCGGCGCGTCGTCCGCGCTGACCGTGAACGCATAGCTCAGGTCGGACGGCTCGCGCTCGCCCACGGCACGGAAGGCAGCCGACACTCCCGACGCACGCCGTACGACCGCACGCACGACGCCGCCGGCGGACAGCGCCGCCTGGATCGGAGCCACCGGCGACGGGCGGCCCAGATCGTCGGTCGCCGGGATCTCGATCACGCGGTCTCGCGCGTCGCGGCCCTGCGCCTCCCACGCGACGCTCTGCGCGGCCCCGAGCACCATGCCGCAGACCAGCATGAGCAGCAGGAGGGCGAGGGCCATGCGCGAGGTCTCGCGGACGTGGTGGTCGACCCGCGCCGACGCCACCCGCAGCGGCAGTCGGGGGCGGCGACGCAGCACGCGGGCGACCGTCCGGGTCAGGAGCGGCGCCGCGAGAGCGACCCCGACGCCGCACAGCACGACGGCGACGGCCAGCAAGATCGCCAGTCGCGGCGGTGTGGCGATGTCGGCGTCGCGGTGTCGCAGCTGACTGATGACCACACTCGCCAGGATCAGCGCCCCGGCCAGCAATGGCGCGAGTCGGGCGAGGGACAGTGGCGCGTCGGCCCACCGCCGACGAGCAGCCCATCCGTCCCGGCCGACGCTGCGAGCGCCACCGACGGCGGCGATCGCAGCCACACCGGCGAGTGAGAAGCCGATGACTCGTGGGTTGAACGCCCGCGACGGCCACCAGGTGATGCCGAAGAGGCCCAGCCCCGAGAGGGCCTCCGCCACCGGCCAGGCCACCAGGAGTCCGAGCAGCGCACCGAGCAGCGACCACGCCAGCGAGTTCGCGGCGGAGACGGCACGGATCATGCGCAGCGGAGCTCCGAGCAGCTGCAGGACGGCGAGCCGCTGCCGGCGGGCGCCGTCGGCGACCCGCGCGACCCCGATCATGAGACCCACCGCGCCGGCCGCGATCGCCGACAGTCCGACCGCCCAGAGCGTGGCGAGGCCCCGGCGGCCGATCTCCTGGGCGACGTCGACCTCACTGCCGTCGTGGCCCGGCAGGCCGAACCCGACCAGCGCGCCGGTCCCCGGCCTGCCCCTCAGCTCTGCCGCGGACACCCCCATCACCACGACGACGTCGTCAGGATCGCGCAGACCGGCCCGACCGATCCGGCCGACGTCGCGTCCGCGCACCAGAGCAGTGAGATACGGGTTGTTGCCGCGCTGCCGGGCCGCGGCCGGCGACAGCCAGAGCTCGCCGGCCCGCGGCCATGCCCGTAGGCCGGGCGGCGGCGCCGTCGTGGTCGTCTGCGGCCCGAGCTCGAAGACGGTCGCCTCGCCGGCGCCGACGTCGAGAACCCGGACCCGCCCGAGCGGTGCCTCGGACCCGTGCGGCGAGACGAAGGTAGGCGACCGCGCTGCAGCGATCTCGGCGCGCGACGAGATCGACTGCAGCAGACCGAAGCCCAGCGCGATCGCGACCATCACGATCGCCGACCCGACGACGAGCCCCACCACCGCGCCACGCTCGGTGCGCGTGCGCGGCAGGAGCAGCCGTACGCCCAGACGCAAGCCGACCCAGGTCGCCCGGTCAGCCATCGACGATCCGCCCGTCGCTCATCACGATGCGGCGATCGCACCGACGTGCGACGCGCTCGTCGTGCGTCACCACCAGCAGCGTCGCGCCCCGCTCGGCCACCAGCTCGAGGAGCAGGTCGAGGACGGCGTCGCCGTTCGCGCTGTCCAGGGCGCCGGTCGGCTCGTCCGCGAGCACGAGCTCGGGACGGTGCACGATCGCTCGCGCGATGGCCGCCCGCTGGGCCTGCCCGCCGCTGACCGTGCCGGGCTTGTGGCCCCGCACCGCCGACAGACCCACGCGGACCAGCACCTCCCGCGCGTCGTGCAGCGCCTGCCTGCGACGTACTCCCCCGAGCTCGGCGGCCAGGGCGACGTTCTGCTCGAGCGTCAGCTCGGCGATCAGCTCGCCGAACTGGAAGACCAGGCCGACCCGCGACCGACGGAACGCCGCCCTGCTGTCGGCCGAGCCGGCAGGAACCGTCTCGCCGGCGACCAGCACCCGCCCGGCTTCGGGCACGAGGATCCCGGCCGCCGCCAACAGGAGCGTCGTCTTCCCACATCCGCTCGGCCCCATCAGCGCCGCCGAAGTGCCGGAGCCCACGGTGAGACTGACGCGACGGAGCACAGGCTCTGTGCCATAGGCGTGCGTCAGGTCGACGACGGTCAGCCCGTTGGCCGGCATCGCTCGATCCCCCTCAGTAGTAGGGATTGTAGTGGTACTTCCAGCCCGAGCAGTCGTCGCCGATGTACTGCAGCTCGCAGATCCGGTGGTGGAACTCGTGGGTCACCACCAGGTCGGGATCCCAGCGCACGGTGTTCGTGTTGAGCCACTGGTCACCCTTGAACTTCCACGGGCTGTAGCCGGCGATCTGGAGCCGGAACTCGACCGCACGATCGTTGGTCGAGCGGTCGTTGACATGGCCGCCGATCCGGAAGCCGCCGTGGTTGTCACCCGCGCTGTACCAGAGCTTCTGGCCGGAGTCGAAGGACACCTTCGCGTTGCCGTTCCACTGCTGCGCGATCGAGACCCAGCCGGTGTTGGCGGCCGTGGCCGCCCCGATCAGGCCGACGACGAGTGCGACGAGCAGCGCGATGAGGGTGCCGATCCGGCGTACGAGCGGACGGCGTCGTGTGGCGAGTGCGTGCATGGTTCAACCTCCGAGTGATCGATCTGTTCCCAGCACTCAAGGTCGGTCGACATTCGCCGTCAAGAGAGTTCAGCCACGATTGCCGCGCGATCTCGACGGACCGTCGCGCCCCGAGACCTAGGGTGTTCCTCGTGGACCTCCCCGTGCTGCCCCCCGTGCTCCCGATGCTCGCCAAGGCCGTCTCCGGCGTCCCCGACCCGGCCAAGTACGACGCCCAGGGCCTCAGCTTCGAGCCGAAGTGGGACGGGTTCCGGTGCATCCTGTTCCGCGACGGCGACGAGGTCGAGCTGGCGAGCCGCAACACCAAGCCGCTCACGCGCTACTTCCCCGAGCTGGTCGAGGCGGCGAAGGCGGAGCTGCCGGAGCGGTGTGTGCTCGACGGCGAGATCTTCGTGTCGCAGATGAGCGACGACGGGAAGGGGCGGCTGCAGTTCGAGGTGCTGCAGGAGCGGATCCATCCGGCGGCGTCGCGGATCGCGCTGCTGTCGGAGCAGACGCCGGCGGACTTCGTGGCGTTCGACCTGCTGGCACTCGACGACACCTCCTACCTGGAGCGGCCCTTCGCCGAGCGCCGCACCAAGCTCGAGGAGGCGCTCGCGCACCTCTCCGCCGACACGGGCCGCTGCCATCTGACGCGCACCAGCACCGACCCCGCCGTCGCCGAGGAGTGGTTCCACACGTTCGAGGGTGCGGGGCTCGACGGGGTGGTAGCGAAGCCGCTGAGCGCGCCGTACGCCCCGAACGCGCGGACCATGCTGAAGATCAAGCACGAGCGGACGGCCGACGTCGTCCTCGCCGGCTACCGCGAGCACAAGACGAGTACGCCGGAGAACCCGCTGATCGGCAGCCTTCTCCTCGGCCTGTACGACGGCGGCGAGCTGCAGCACATCGGCGTCAGCGCGAGCTTCACCGCCAAGCGCCGCGCCGAGCTGTGGCACGAGCTGCAGGCGCTCGTCGTACCCATCGAGGAGCACCCGTGGGGGCGCTGGCAGGAGTTCCTCGTCGCCAACCCCGGGCGGCAGCCGGGCACGCAGAGCCGGTGGAGCCAGGGCAAGGACCTGTCGTTCACGCCGCTGCGGCCCGAGCGGGTCATCGAGGTCAAGTACGACGCCATGGAGGGCCGCCGCTTCCGGCACACGGCCCACTTCAAGCGCTGGCGCGACGACCGCGACCCCGAGTCCTGCGGCTACGACCAGCTCGAGCAGCCGGTCCGCTACGACCTGGCCGACGTCCTCGGCGGTTGATCTCGACCCGCGCGGCATGCCGGGGCAGGATGGAGACATGACCAGCGACTCCGCTCCCCGCGAAGAGCCCTATGACGTCATCCTCCTCGTCGAGAAGGCCCTCACGGCCGCCGACGCCGCCCAGGTCCGCTCGCTGCACGTCGAGCTCGACGACGACCCGACGATCGAGGTCGTCTATCACGTGCTGCTCCCGATGGCCGACGCCGCCGCCGCCGTCGAGGCCTCGCTCGGGGTCATCGGCGGAGCCGACCTGATCGCGCCGCCGATCACGCCGTCGCCCGGCGAGATCGAGAACCTGCGCGAGGAGTACCGCGACCAGGCCGACCGCGACATCGCCACGACGCGCACCGTCCTGGCGTCCACCGGCGCCCACATCGGCAGCGGCACGATCGTCACCGAGCCGCCGGTCGACGCGCTCATCCACAAGGTCAAGGAGGTCGACGGGCGCGAGGCGATCATCCTCACCCGCCCGCACCTGGTCGCCGAGTTCTTCCACGTCGACTGGACCTCCCGCGCCCGCCGCAAGCTCGGGGTCCCCGTCCTCCACCTGCTGGAGCACGAGGAGTCGTAACAGCAACCCACCCGAGGTCGTTGGTCGGACATGTCAGCGCTGCACACCCTCGACGTCCGCCTCCTGGCGGCGCTCGCGGGCGCGCACCTGCCGCCCACCGACCGCGACCTGGCGCTCGACCTGTGCGACGGCGCCGTCGACGCGGTCCGCTCGCTCAGGCTGCGGCACCCCGGGCGCGCGGTGCGCGAGATCGTCGTCCTGATGATCGCCGAGGAGATCCCGGCCCTCGACCAGCGGGTGCGGGGCGACCTCGCGCGGCTGTGCGAGGTGGAGGTCGTGCGAGGGCTCTGAGCCGTCAGGTGCCCTCGACGCGGTTGCCGTCGGCGTCCCAGTGCTCGGCGACCTTCTTGCTCGGCTGCACCCGCGGCGGCTCGCCCGGCATCTTGGGGTAGTCGGGCGGGAAGTTGAGCTCGCTCGCGCCGTCGGCGATCTGCTGGTCCCAGAGGTCGAGCAGCGGCTGCAGCGAGTACGACGTGTCGTCGATCGCCGCCCACGGGTCACCGTCGGCGACCCGGTCGGGGACGGTGAACAGGTTGTAGTCACGCGGGTCGGTGACGTCGGCCAGCTCGGCCCAGGTCATCGGGGTGGAGACGGGGGCGCCCGGCTTGGGCCGCAACGAGTACGCCGAGGCGATGGTCCGGTCGCGGTTGTTCTGGTTGAAGTCGACGAAGATCCGCTCGCCGCGCTCCTCCTTCCACCAGGCGGTGGTGACCTGCTCGTCGCGGCGCGACAGCTCGCGGCCGAAGGCGATGGCGGCGTGGCGGACGTCGGTGAACTCCCAGCGCGGCTCGATCCGGACGTAGATGTGCACCCCCCGGTTGCCCGATGTCTTCGGGAAGCCCTCGAGCCCGAGGTCGGTCAGCAGCTCGCCTGCCACGCCCGCCACCCGAACCGCGTCGGTGAAGGTGGTGCCGGGCTGCGGGTCGAGATCGATGCGCAGCTCGTCGGGGTGGTCGACGTCGGCGCGTCGTACCGGCCACGGGTGGAAGGTGAGCGTGCCCATCTGCGCGCACCACACCGGGACGGCGATCTCGGTCGGGCAGATCTCCTCGGCGGTCCGGCCCGAGGGGAAGGTGATCTCGACGGCCTCGAGATAGTCGGGAGCCCCCTTGGGGACCCGCTTCTGGTAGAAGCCCTCCGCGTCGTTGTCGCGCGGCCCGGTGGCCAGCCGGAAGCCCTCGCGGACGCCGGAGGGCCACCGCTCCAGCGCGGTCGGCCGGTCGCCGAGCGCCCGCATCAGGCCGTCGCCGACGGCGGCGACGTACTCGGCGACCATCAGCTTGGTGACCTCGGGCGTCCGGTCGGTCGCCTCGTAGATCACCCGGTCGGGGCTCGACACCCGGACCTCGCGCTCCCCTGCCTGGACCATCGCCGCCGCGGTCTTCGCCATGCGACGACCTTAGAGGCTGGCCCGGACAGCGCTCAGCAGGTCAGGAGTCGGCGGGCTCGAGGCTCAGGCTGATCGAGTTGATGCAGTAGCGGTCACCGGTCGGGGTGCCGTAGCCGTCGGGGAAGACGTGGCCCAGGTGGGAGCCGCAGTTGGCGCAGCGCACCTCGACCCGCTTCATGCCGTGGCTGTTGTCCTCGATGTACTCGATCGTGTCGCTGATCGGCTGGTAGAAGCTCGGCCAGCCGCAGCCCGAGTGGAACTTCGTGTCGGACTCGAACAGCTTGGCCTGGCACGCCTTGCAGCGGTAGACGCCCTTGGTCTCGGTGTCGGTGTACTCACCGGTGAAGGCGCGCTCGGTGCCCGCCTGGCGCAGCACCTGGTACTCCTCGCGCGACAGCTCGGCGCGCCACTCCTCGTCCGTCTTCTCGACCTCGTAGCCCATGGGTACGAGCGTACTCAGCCGGTCACGCGGCGGCACCCGCGACGGGCATCCCGGCCTCCCGCCAGGCCGCGAAGCCGCCGACGACGTCGGTCGCGCGGTCGACGCCGAGGCGGCGCAGCGACTCGGCGGCGAGCGAGGAGGTGTAGCCCTCCTGGCACAGCACCACGACCCGGCGCTCGTACGACGCCTCGGGCAGCCGGGCGTCGCTGCGCGGGTCGAAGCGCCATTCGAGGACGTTGCGCTCGACGACCAGGACGGGCAGCCAGGGGGCGACCTCGCCCTCGACCGCGCGCTGGGCGGCGGGGCGGATGTCGACGAGCAGGGCGTCGAGCGCGATCAGCTCCTGGAAGGCGGCGCGGGCGCTGATCCGGTCGAGCCGGGTGCGGGCGTCGGCGAGCATCGCGTCGATGCCGTCGTACGTCATCGGGGTCTCGAAGGTGATGGTCATCGTCACCACTCCTCCCCGGCCCGCTCGACGCCGAGCGCCTCGAGCCGGTCGCCGCGGAAGCGGAACCGGGTCATGGTGGACAGCCGCGGCGAGTACGCGTGCAGCGACAGGGCCGGCACGTCGCCCTCGTTGCGGACGTCGTGCGCGTAGCCGGCCGCGAACGCCTTGCCGTCGCCCACGCCCAGGTCGACGAGCTGCAGCCCGCCGTCGAAGGTGTGCTCGACGAGCCCGCCCCGCAGCACGGTGAACGCGCCCGACGACGACCCGTGGTCGTGCCAGTCGGTCGCGGCGCCCGGCGGCCAGGAGATCAGCCAGAGCTCGTAGTCGTCGGTGGTGAGGAGGCGGATCCACGACCGCTCGGTCGGGTGGGCGTCGAGGAGGTGGAGGAGGTCGGGGTCGGCGGCGTGGTCGCGCACGACCTCGAGCAGGGGAAGGACGGCGAGCTGGGTCATCGGAGAGTCTCTCGGGTACGACGGCGCGTCGGCACGGACGCGGCCGCGGAGCTGCTGGATCGGGGTACGGGAACAGGACCGCGTCAGGCGGTCCGGGCGAGGTCGATCAACAACAGCGACAACACCGCATCGCGTCGCGCAGGGCGACGGCGAGAGCTGCGGTGGTGTCGGACATGCTCCGATTCTCTACCAACTCGGTGGGAAAACAAAGGCGGGACCACCGATCGGACGATCGGAGGTCCCGCTCACGGTGCCAGGCCGTCTCCGGGGACTCGGGGAGTCGTGTGCCTGAGAACCCGTCCAGGCGGGTTCTCAGGCACACGACTCCACCCGGGAAGGGCGGGCGGAGGCTCAGGGCAGCGCGGTCAGCAGCTCGCCGAAGGTGGTCCGGCGGCCGGTGTAGAAGGGGACCTCCTCGCGCACGTGGCGCCGGGTCTCCGAGCCGCGCAGGTGGCGCATCAGGTCGACGATCCGGGTGAGGTCGTCGGCCTCGAACGCCAGCATCCACTCGTAGTCGCCGAGCGCGAAGCTCGGGACCGTGTTGGCCCGCACGTCCGGGTAGTCGCGCGCCATCTGGCCGTGCTCGGCGAGCAGACGGCGGCGCTCGGCGTCGTCGAGGAGGTACCACTCGTAGGAGCGGATGAAGGGGTAGACCGCGACATAGGCGTGCGCGCGCTCGTCGGCGAGGAAGGCCGGCAGGTGGCTGCGGTTGAACTCCGCCGGGCGGTGCAGCGCCATCTGCGACCACACCGGGGCGAGCCGCGAGCCGAAGGCCGTGCGGCGCAGCCGGTGGTAGGCGTCCTGCAGCTGGTCGCTGGTGGCGGCGTGCCACCAGATCATCAGGTCGGCGTCGGCGCGCAGGCCCGCGACGTCGTACAGGCCGCGGACGACGACGTCCTCGGCGGCGAGGTCGGCGAGCAGGGCGTCGAGCTCCTCGGTCTCCTGCTTGCGGACGACGTCATCGGCCCCGAGCGGCTGCTCGAGCTTGAACACCGACCACATGGTGAAGCGGATGGTGTCGTTGAGCTCGTTGATCTTCGCCGCGTTGGTCTTGATGTGCGCCTGGGGGTCCTGGTCCGACATGTCTGCCATTGTGCCGCTCGCCCCTCAGCGGCCGTAGCCCGCCTCCCGCGCCTTGACGATGGCGTCGGCGCGGCCGGTCGCGTGCAGCTTGGCGTAGATCGCGGACACCGTGTTGCGGACGGTCTTGTTGGAGACGTACAGCTCCCCCGCGATCTCGTCGTTGGTGCGGCCCGCGGCGATCCGCTGGAGGACGTCGCGCTCGCGGTCGGTGAGCTCGGGGAAGGGCTCCTCGTCGGCCTGCGCGGCGGGCGCGGCGCCCGCGAACAGGCCGGCGATCCGGGCGGCGAGGCTGGCGCCGAACACCATCCCGCCGGCCGCCGCCGAGCGGATCGCGTGCTGCACCTCGTCGGCGCCGGCGCCCTTGAGCAGGTAGCCGCAGGCGCCCGCGCGGATCGCGCTGAGGATGGTGTCGTCGTCCTCGTTCATGGTCAGCATCACGACCCGCAGCCCGGGGTTGCGGCCGGTGAGGAAGCGGGTCGCCTCGATGCCGTCGAGGTGCGGCATCTGGATGTCCATGACGACCAGGTCCGGGTCGACCTCCTCGACCAGGTGCAGCGCCTCGCGGCCGTCGGCGGCCGACCCGACGACCTCGATGCCGTCGAGCGCGCCCAGCAGGGAGGTGAGTCCGTCGCGGACGATCTGGTGGTCGTCGACGACGATGACTCGGATGTTCATGCGGGGCTCCTCAGCGGAAGTCGGGCCCGGACGACGGTGCCGCCGTCCGGAGGTGAGCTGATCGTGGTGGTGCCGCCGAGCTCGGCGGCGCGCTCGCGCAGGCTGACCAGGCCGACGCCGGCCGCCCGGTCGGCGGGGATGCCGCGGCCGTCGTCGGCGAGCTCGACGACGAGGGCGTCGCCGGCGACGGCGAGGTCGAGGCGGGCCTGGGAGGCGTCGGCGTGGCGGGCGACATTGGTCAACGCCTCGCCGACGATCCGGTACGCCGCGACCTCGACCGCCGCGGGCAGCCGCAGGTCGTCGGGGGCGCTGACGTCGAGCGGGATCGCCAGGTGCTCGGCCTGCTGGCGGAGCGCACCGACGAGCCCGCGGTCGTCGAGGGCGGGCGGGCGGAGGTCGTGCACCAGCCGTCGTACGTCGGCGACGACGTCCTGCACCTGCGTGCTGACCGTCTCCAGCTGCTGCCGCGCGGCCGCGGGGTCACGGTCGACCGTCATCCGGGCCGCCTCGAGCTGGAACACGATGCCGCTCAGGGCCGGGCCGAAGCCGTCGTGCAGGTCGCGGCGGATCCGGCGCCGCTCCTCCTCGCGAGCCGTGACCAGCCGCTCGCGGCTGCGCTGGACCTCCTCGGCGAGCTGGCTGGTGCGCGCGGCGGTGGCAGCCTGGCGGACCAGGTCGCCGAGCAGCGCCTCGTCGCGCACGCTGAGCCGGCTGCGCAGGCCGCGCGCGGGCAGCACCAGGCGACCGATGGTGGCGTCGCGGTAGGTGATCGGCAGGGTGCGGACCTCGGCCGGCCGGTCGCCGTACGTCGTGACCAGACGCTCGCCGTGGCCGCGGTCGACCTCGACACTGACGAACGAGACGGCGAAGGCGCCGGCGACCGCGCGGGCGACCGCGGCGAGCTGCTCGGCGGTGTCGTCGGTGTTCTCGAGGGTCGAGGCGAGGCCGGCCACGGCGTCGTACCGGTTGCCGCGCTCGCCGAGCATCACCCGTCGTACCGTCGCCGAGAGCCGCTGCCGCAGCGGCCCGTAGAGCAGGACGGCCACCGCCAGCACGACCGCGACCACCTGCGCCTGGGTGAGCGCGTCGTCGAGGACCAGGGTGAGCATCCCGAGCACGGCGGCGTCGGCCGCGACGAGGACGGCGAGGGTGGCCGCGAGGACGACGGTGCGGCTGAGCAGGTCCTGGATCGGGACCAGCGTGGGCCGCACGATGGCGATCGTCATCGCGGTCGGCGGCAGCACGGTCGCGGCGAAGGCGCCGAGATAGTCGGCCCCCTCGAACGGGAACATCAAGCTGGCGATCAGGACCGCCACGATGACCATGACGCTCCACAGCAGCCAGCGCATCTGGTCGCGCTCGAGCCCCTGCGAGCGCAGGTAGCGGACCACGACGGTGAGCAGCGCGAAGAGGAAGCCGGCCACGCCGAGCCCGACGCCGATCGAGACGACCTGCTGGCCGTGGCCGGCAAGCGCCGTGATCGTCGTGGGATCGGGGTTCACGCCCGGTGGCAGGCGGTCGAGGCCGCGGTCGCCCTCCGACGGCGCGACGATCACGCAGGCGCCGCTGAGCACCAGCACCGCCACGTTGATCCAGCCGGCCGGCGTCCAGCGGCCGGGCAGGAAGCGACCGGTCGGGAAGACGAGGAGCAGGACGGCGGTGACCGAGGTGAGATAGGAGCCGAGCCGGTTGAGGATCCAGAGCATGAGCGTCATGCCCGGCCACGCGGTCGTCTCGGTCATCCCGGCGCCGACGTAGCTCTGCGAGAAGCCGTCGAGCGCCCAGAACAGCCCGGAGAACGCGAGCACCCAGCCGAACCGCTGGGACCGGTCGCGCATCAGCACGATGCCGGCGAGGACGCCGAGCAGCGCGCCGTTGAGCAGCCACGGCCAGCCGGGGCCACCGGCGATCCGCACGCCGGGACCGTCGTCCGGCGCCCCCATGTCGAGCCAGGCGGAGACCGGGACGAGCAGCACGCACAGCGCCGGCAAGGCGAGGACCGCGACGACCTGGAGGCCGCGCGGTCGTCGGTCCACCGGGTCGGGCCGGTCCTCGATCTGCACCGGCACATTGTGCAGCCGGTCCGCGCCCCCACGACGCGGACCGGCTGAATTGGTCAGGCTGGGCTCGATCACTTGCGGCCGCGGAACGCCTTGTCGCCGGCGAGGAAGCCGAGGGCGATGACGATGAGGCCGATCGGACCGGTCATGCCGGCCATGTACTGCAGGGGCGAGATGCCGAGCAGCAGGGTCAGGCCACCGCCGAGCAGACCGACCAGGCCGATCCACTTCGGCACGCCGCCCTTGCGGGACGCGCCGAACAGGGTGATGCCGGACAGGCCGAGCAGGCCCCAGCACCACGGCACGGTGCCGATCCAGTGGTTGTAGAAGGCGGAGTTCTCGGGCGCGACGAGCTTGGTGTCGCCCGCGGCGAAGATGAACTCGGTGTCGAGACCGGAGCCGATGATCAGGACCATCGCGGTGATCAGGACGCCGGAGAAGGCCACCAGCGGCAGCACGCTGTCGGCGCCCGTCGTCGCCCGCAGCCGGCGGTAGAGCCCCGCGGCGAAGACGATCATCAGCACCGCGCTGACCATCGAGGTCAGGTGGAAGGCGAGCATCTGCGGGACCATGTCGCCGAGCGCCTTCGCGACGGCGACCGGGTCGCCGGCGTTCTTGTCGTCGTAGACGGCGTGGACGCTGGAGGAGGCGACCACCATGCCGACTCCGGCGACGCCGGCCAGGAGGCCGGCGAGCGCCCAGCGGGTGGGCGGGTAGGTGGTGGGCGTGGCGTGCGACTCGGCACCGACGGGAGCGTCGGCGGCGGCCGGAGGGACGTAGGTGTGTGCGGTCATGGCAGGAAGGTGCCGGGCCCGGTGTCCCGCTCGACAGGGACAACCCGGTAGACCTCGCGGGACGATCGTGCCGCCGTAGCGTCATTCGTTCTGTGGGTGAGAGCCCACAGCACGTAGGACGTCAGCTCGCCAGGGCCTCCGCGGCGCGCTCGGCCGAGCCGATGGTGGCCGGGATGCCGACGCCGTCGTACGCCGCGCCGCACAGCGCGAGACCGGGGACGTCGGCGACCGCCGCGCGGATCCGGGCGACCCGGTCGGCGTGGCCGACCCAGTACTGCGGCAAGCCGCCGCCCCAGCGCTGCACCACCGCGTCGACGGGTAGGGCGCCGGCGGGCAGGCCGGTCGCCGTGGCCAGGTCGGCGAGGGAGGCGCGGACCAGCGCGTCGTCGGGCACCTGGAGCGAGCCCTCCTCGCCGTACCGGCCGAGGGAGGTGCGCAGCACGAGCAGCCCGTCGCCGGTCCGGCGGACCCAGTCCCACTTGGCGAAGGAGAAGGTCGACGCCTTCACGCGACGGCCGTCGACGGGCGGGACCAGGAAGCCGGACGCGCCGGTGTCGAGCGCCTCCGCGACGCTCGGGTCGTCGGCGCGGAAGGCGAGGGTCACCAGCGCCACCGAGGCGTAGCGGATCTCTTCGAGCTCGGCGGCGGCCGCGGGCGCCAGGTCGGCGAGGAGACGGGCGGTCGGGGCGGCGGGCGTGGCGAGGACGAGCAGGTCGGCGGACTCGTCGCCGCGCGAGGTGGTGAGCGTGAAACCCGCGCCGGTACGGCGGATCGCGGTCACCCGGACGTCGTACCGGACCTCGCCGTGCCGCTCGGCGAGGTCGGCCGCGAGCGCCTCGGGCAGCCGCCACATCCCGCCGTCGACGCCTGCGAACACGGGCGGCGCGTCGGCGGGCGGCGCCGGGACGACGACCTCCGGCCGGGCGAGCAGGTCGAGCAGCTGGGGCGCCGCGGAGCGCGCGGAGATCCGCCGCGCCTGGCCGGCGTAGACGCCGCCGAGCAGGGGCTCGACGAGACGATCGACCACCTCGTCGCCGTACCGGTCGGCGACGAGGGCGCCGACCGCGACGTCGCCGTCGACCGCCGGGACGTGCTGCGCGCGGGCGCGGGCGAGGCCGTCGGCGGACAGGATCCCGGTGGCGGCGAGGTCGTCGAGGTCGAGGGGTGCGCCCATCACGGTCCGGGGCAGGCGGCGCAGCGCGTCGCGGGTCCAGACGCGGGAGGTCGCGAGGGTCGGATGGGTCAGCGGCAGGTCGAGCGCGCGGGCGAGCGCGACGCCTTCGGGCCGGCGGTTGAGCATGGCCTCGGCGCCGATGTCGACGGTCACGCCGGCGACCTGGCCGCCGTGGAGCTTGCCGCCGACACGGTCGGTCGCCTCGAGGACGACGACGTCGTGGCCGGCCTCGGCCAGCCTCCGAGCCGCCGTCAGACCGCCGATCCCCGCTCCCACGACCACCGCCCGGCTCACGGCCCCAGCCTGCCATGCGCGCCGGGGAACCGGTGCGGCGGTCGGAGCGTCCGAGCGACATGAAGCCGACGCCGCATCCCGTCCGCACCCGCCTGTCCCTGGCCGTCGCCGGGCTCGCCTCGCTCGTCGCCCTCGCCGCGTGCGCGTCGGGCGGCTCCGCGAGTGACGCGGCGTCGAAGCGCGCCGCCGAGCCGGCCTCGGCGCCGGCGGCGGCGAAGGGGGGCCCCGCGGGTGCCCTGAGCTATCAGAAGGACGCCTCCGTGCAGGACTCCGGGCAGGGCTCCGTGCAGGACTCCGTGCAGGACTCCGTCAAGCAGGACGCCGCCGCGGACGACGCGATCATCTCGACCGGCAGCGTCTCGCTCGAGGCGACGGACGTGGCGACGGCGCGGCTCGACGTACGCAAGATCGTCGACCGGTTCCACGGCCGCGTCACCGAGCAGGAGACGACGACCGGCGACAAGGGCGAGCTGTCGACGGCGCGGATGGTGCTGCGGGTCCCGAGCGCGAGCTTCGACGAGGCGGTCGCGGCCCTGGAGGGCGTGGCGACGCTGACCGACTCCAGCACCAGCTCGGAGAACGTCCAGGCCGAGGTCGTCGACATCGCGGCGCGGGTGCGGGCGCAGCGTGCGAGCGTCGACCGGATCGAGGCGCTGCTGGCGCGGGCGCAGACGATCCAGGAGATCGTCGCCATCGAGGCCCAGCTCGCGAGTCGGCAGTCCGACCTCGACGCGCTCGTGGCCCGGCAGCGCTATCTCGCGGACCAGACCAGCGAGTCGACGATCAACGTGTACGTCGAGCACGCGGCCGCGCACCACGCGAAGCCGAAGAAGGCGCGGACCGGCTTCCTCGGCGGGCTCGAGAAGGGCTGGGACAGCTTCGCCGACGGGCTCGGCGGTGCGGCACTCGTGCTCGGGTTCGCGCTGCCGTGGCTCGCGCTCGGGGCCCTCGTGGGGACCCCGATCTGGCTGGCCGTACGCCGTCGCCGCCGCAACGCCCCGGCGCCCGCCGCGGCCGCCGCTCCCTGAGTCACCGAAGGCGTGCTAGTGTTTCTCTAGTCGATTACTTGACTTTGAGGAGCGCGCGATGCGGATCGAACAGCTGGAGTACCTGGCGGCGGTGACCCGGCACGGATCCCTGCGCCGGGCGAGCGAGAACCTGCACCTCTCCCAGCCCGCACTCAGCGAGGCGCTCACCAAGCTCGAGCGCGAGCTGCGGGTGACGCTGCTCGACCGGCACCGCTCGGGCGCCCGGATCAGCCGCGAGGGACGCGAGCTGCTGCCCTACATGACCGAGGTCCTCGACGCGGTCGACCGGCTGCGCGCAGCGGCCGGCACCCGCCGTACCGACGCGCGGATGATCCGGATCGGCACCGTCCACGCCGCCACCACGACCCTGCTCGTCCCGGCCGTCGACGCCTTCCAGCTCAGCCACCCGGGCACCACCGTCGAGGTGATCGCGCTCCCCCAGCCGCAGATCGACGAGGGCCTCGTCGACGGGTCGATCGACCTCGGGCTGGTCAACGTCCTCGACGGCGACGACGCCCCGGTCGGCCTCGACGGCGAGGACCTGCTGCACGGCCGGCCGGTCGCCGTCCTGCCCGCGGGGCACGTGCTCACCGCCCGCCCCCAGGTGACGATCGAGGAGCTGCGCCAGCAGCGGTTCGTGCTCATGCGCGCCGGCCACGTCATGCACCGCTACGTGCAGCGCGCCTTCGCCCCCGAGGCCCCGCCCGCCGCCCACAGCACCGACGGCGCCGAGCTCGGCAAGGCCCTCGTCGCCGAGGGCGTCGGCATCACGATCCTCCCCGACTACGCCGTCCACGGCGACCCGCTGCACCGGCTCGGGCTGATCGAGACCCGCGCGATCGCGGGCGAGCAGACGACGCTCACCCTGCAGCTGCGCCGTCGTACGACGCTGCAGCAGCCGCTCGCCGTACGGGAGCTGCAGGGGGCGTTGGCGGCGCGGGCGGCGGAGTACCGCGCCGCGGCGACCACCGCCGCGTCATGATGAGGCGATGACCGACACCCGCATCGCCGTCCTCATCGATGCCGACAACATCTCCCCCAAGTACGCCGCCGCGCTGCTCGAGGAGCTGGCGGCCTACGGCGTCGCGACGGTCAAGCGCGCCTACGGCGACTGGACGACCGCGAGCCTCGGCGGCTGGAAGTCCGAGCTGCACAAGCACGGCATCGTCCCGTTCCAGCAGTTCGCCTACACGAAGGGCAAGAACTCCACCGACTCCGCGCTCATCATCGACGCGATGGACCTGCTCTACGCCGGCAACGTCGAGGCGTTCGCGCTGGTGTCGAGCGACAGCGACTTCACCCGGCTGGCGACGCGGATCCGCGAGTCCGGCAAGCGGGTCTACGGCATCGGCGCGCGCAAGACGCCGCAGTCGTTCGTGGCGGCGGTCGACACCTTCATCTACGTCGAGGTGCTCGGGCAGGAGGGCGAGCCCGGCGACGCGGACGAGGCCCCCGAGGAGCCCACGACGCCATTGCCCAACCTGCAGAGCCTGCTCACCCGTGCCGTCAACGCCACGTCGGACGACGACGGCTGGGCCCACCTGGGGGCGATCGGCAGCTATCTGCGCTCCCTCGACTCCTCCTTCGACCCGCGCCTCTACGGGTCGCCCAAGCTGGCCGCGCTGGTCGAGGCGCAGCCCTACCTGACGACCAGCGGCGGCGGCAGCAGCGGCGTCCGCGTGGGCCTCAAGGGCAAGACGACCGCCCGGAAGGCCGCGACGAAGAAGTCCTAGGAGGGCGCGGCCGGTCAGGCCACCTTCCTGGTGGCCGCCGAGACCTTCACCACCGTCAGGCAGCCCGGACGGGAGGCGGTCACCCGGACCGTGATCCGCTTGCCCCGGTCGGCCTTCACCAGCCGGTACGTCGCGCCGGTGGCGCCCTTGATCGCCTTGCCGTTGCGCAGCCACTGATAGCGGAGCGTCGGCGTCGGCGCCCACGTGCCGGCCCGGGCGGTCAGCTTCCTGCCCACCTTCGCGGTGCCGGCGATCTTCGGCGTGGGCGTCGTCGCGAACGTCCCCGTGACCGCGGCGGTGGCACGTGAGGTCTTCACCTCGGTGACATAGCCGGCCTTGGTCGCCGTCACCCGCACCGAGATCGCCTTGCCGGCGTCCGCCGCCGTGAGCTGGTACGTCGGGCCGGTGGCGCCGGCGACGGGGCTGCCGCCGCGGAGCCACTGATAGGTGAGAGACGGCGCGGGGTCCCACGTGCCGGTGACCGCCGTGAGCGTCTGGCCGACGATCGTGCGGCCGGAGACGGTGGGCTCCGGCGCGGTGGCGAAGGGCGCGAGCACCGCTCCCGCGGGCACCGAGGTCGTCGACGCCGTCGCGTAGCCGGGCAGCGTCCCGGTGACCCGGACCGTGATGGTCCGGCCGGCATCGGCGTCGGCCAGGACGTAGGTCGAGGCGGTGGCGCCGTCGATCGCGACACCGCCGCGCAGCCACTGGCGGGCGAGCGTGACACCGGTCGGACCCCACGTCCCGGCGTCCACGGTCAGCGTGCCGCCGACGACGGCGTCACCGGACACGGTCGGCGTCGCCGTCGTCAGCGTGCCCTGCTGCACCGCGGCGGTCGCGGCCGACGTCTTCGCCGCGCTCTGGTAGCCGGTGAGCGATCCGGTGACCCTCACCGTGATGGTCTTGCCCGCCTCGGCCGCCGTCGGGACGAAGGTCGTCCCGGTCGCGCCGCTCACCTTCGTGCCGCCGGCGAACCACTCGTAGGCGAACGACGGCGTCGGCGTCCAGGTGCCGGGCTGGGCGGTGATCGTCTGGCCGACCACGGGCTGCCCCGTGATCGTGGGCGTGCCCTGCGCCAGCACGCCCTGGACCACGGCCGTCGGGTCGGAGGTCGTGGTCACCGGCGGATAGCCGCCGGCGAGCGTGCCGGTCACCTTGACCGTGATCCGCTTGCCGCGATCGGCCTCGACCAGCGGGTACGTCGACGCGGTCGCGCTGGTGATGGCAGCGCCGTCGCGCAGCCACTGGTAGCTCAGGACCACGCCGCTCGGCCCCCACGTGCCCGGGGTGGCGGTCAGGACCTGGCCGACGACCGCGCTGCCCGAGACGGTCGGCTTGGTGCCGGTGACACCGCCGCCGACGGTGGTCTGCGCCGAGACGCGGAGCGTGCCCGTGCAGCAGTCCCAGTTGTAGACGCTCATCCGGAGCTCGACGGTGGCGCCGGCCATCGCGGGGGTGAGGTCGAGGCTGCTGTTGGCGAGGTCGACGGTGCTGCCGACCTGCTTGCCGTCGACGTACCAGGAAGCCATCGGCTGGGTGCCGGCCGGCGAGAACGTCATGCCCGGCTGGATCGTGAGCCGGTTGCCCGGCATCGGGGTGCCTTGGATGGCGAGCGTCCCGGTCATCGTGGGCGTGCTGCCGCCGACCGGCCCGACGGAGAACGACGACGTCGCGGTGCGGTAGCCGGCGAGGGTGCCGGTGACCTCGACGGAGAGGTCCTTCCCGGCGAGGGCCGCGGTCGGGGTGAAGGTGGCGCCGGTCGCGCCGGGGATGACGACCCGGTCGCCCGCCGCGTAGGTCACCCACTGGTAGCCGAGCGCCACGCCCGCCGGCCCCCACGTGCCCGGCCGGACGGTCAGCGGCACGCCCGCCTTCGCCGCGCCGTCGACCCAGGGGTGACCGACCGTGAGCGAGGACCCGGCGGACGGCAGCGTGACCGTGCCCTGGAGCACCGGCTCGGCGAGGGACGGCGTCCACTCGGTCGCCGTCGCGAGCGTCGTCGCGTTGGTCCAGCACCGGTCGGCGTAGCGCTCGGCCCGGGTGTTGTACTCGTAGTCGTCGTCGTAGAAGCACACCTTGTAGGTGGCGCCGGCCTCGACCGTGCGGTCGAACCCGCCATCGGCGTCGGTCAGCAGCGGGCCCATCTGCAGGCCGTGGTCCCACTCGCCGGTGGCCGGATCCTTCGTGAAGACGTTCCAGCGGACGTTGGCCAGCGGCGCGCCGCCGGGCGCCACCGCGCGGAGCTGGATCGCCGGCGTGACCGTGACGGCCGAGGTGGCCGCGCGGGCCGCCGACGGCGGGAGGAGGAGCAGGGCCGCCCCGAGTGCGATCGTCATCAGGGCCCGCGAGATCAGCTTCACACCTCAGATCTACCCGCGCCCCCTGCGCGCCTGAACCGCGGAAACCGCGGAAGTCGGGCTCAGCCCAGCGGGTAGCCCTGCACGAACTCGGTCAGCCGGGCCAGCTGGTCGGGGTTCGTGCTCGGGATCACGCCGTGGCCGAGGTTGAAGATGTGGCCCCGGGCGGCGCGCCCGGCCTCGATGATCTCGGCCGCGCGGGCGGTCATCACCTCGGTGGGCGCGAAGACGAGCGTCGGGTCGAGGTTGCCCTGGACGCCGCGGTCGCCGACGAGCGGGATCGCCCGCTCGAGCGGCGTACGCCAGTCGACGCCGACCACGTCGGCGCCCGCCTCGCCCATCAGGTCGAGGAGGTTGGAGGTGCCGACGCCGAAGTGGATCCGGGGGACGCCGAGCGCGCCCACGCGCTCCAGGACGCGCGCCGAGTGCGGCTGGACGTAGCGGACGTAGTCGGCCGGGGTCAGCGCGCCGGCCCACGAGTCGAACAGCTGGACGGCGGACGCGCCCGCGGCGACCTGCGTCTCGAGGAAGACGGCGGAGACGTCGGAGATCTTGCGCAGCAGCGCGTCCCAGACGTCGGGGGCGCCGAACATCAGCGCCTTGGTCTTCGCGTGCTCCTTCGACGGCCCGCCCTCGACCAGGTAGGACGCCACCGTGAACGGCGCGCCGGCGAAGCCGATGAGCGGCGTGCCGCCGTTGATCGCGCCCAGCTCGCCGACGAGGCCCTCGACCGCCTGGGTGATGAAGCCGATGTGGTCGGGGGTCAGGTCGGGGATCGCGGCGACGTCGTCGAGCGTGCGCACCGGGTTGGCCACGACCGGGCCGACGCCGGGGACGATGTCGAGGTCGACACCGACCGCCTTGAGCGGCAGCACGATGTCGGAGAAGAAGATGGCCGCGTCGACGCCGTAGCGGCGGACGGGCTGGAGGGTGATCTCGACGATCAGGTCGGGATCGGCGCAGGAGTCGAGCATCGCGACGCCCTCGCGCACCTTGAGGTACTCCGGAAGCGACCGGCCGGCCTGCCGCATGAACCAGACGGGCGTGTGCGACACCTCCTCACCACGGGCGGCCTTGAGGAAGGCGCTGTCGGCGAGGGGGCTGGCGGTGTCGGTCACGGGACCAGGGTCTCAGGTGCACGGCGTGGGACGCACATCGATCGGGCTCCGAGGACCTATGGTGAGCCCATGGTCGCCCGGCAGGAGACGAGCCAGGGGTCCGGCGCGGCCGGCACACCCCCCGAGTTCGCTGCTGCCGTCGCAAGCCTCCGTACGGCGACCTTCCGGCCCGAGGTGTTCTGCGAGGAGATGCCCGCGCCCCAGCGGATCGCCCCCTACGCCACCGCGCTGTCGGCCGACGTGACCGTCGACGACGAGGAGGTCGCCACCGGGCGGCTCGTCGTCCTGCACGACCCCGCGGGCAATGACGCGTGGGAGGGCACCTTCCGCTGCGTCGCCTACTGTCGCGCCGAGATCGACCACGACCTCGCCACCGACCCGATGCTCACCGACGTCGGCTGGACCTGGCTGACCGACGCGCTCGCCGCGCACGGCGCCGAGCACGTCGCCGTGTCCGGCACGGTGACCCGGGTCGCGACCGAGAGCTACGGCACGATGGCCGGCGAGCCGGGCAGCGCCCAGCTCGAGGTCCGGGCGTCCTGGACCCCGGTCGACCCGAGCGCCCTGGCCACCCACGCCGAGGCGTGGGGCGAGCTGATGTGCACCGCCGGCGGCCTGGAGCCCGTGCCCGAGGGCGTCGCCGTGATGCCCTCGCGCCGCGGCCAGCGAGGCGGCGCCGGCTGATGGCGGACCAGCCGAAGAGCGCCGGCGCGAACGACGGAGCGGAACAGGCCGACGAGACGGAGCCGGTCGAGCTGCTCACCCTCGCCGACGGCCTCCCCCCGGTCATCGACACGCCGGAGGCGCTCGCGTCGTACTGTGCCGCGGTCGCGGCGGGCTCCGGCCCGGTCGCCATCGACGCCGAGCGCGCGTCGGGCTACCGCTACTCCAACCGCGCCTACCTGATCCAGGTCAAGCGCGAGGGCGCCGGCATCGGCCTCATCGACCCGATCCCGTTCCCCGACCTGTCGCCGCTCGCCGACGCGATCGGCGACGCCGAGTGGATCCTGCACGCGGCCACCCAGGACCTCCCCTGCCTCGCCGAGGTCGGCCTGCGCCCCAGCGCGCTCTTCGACACCGAGCTCGCCGGCCGGCTGCTCAGCTATCCGCGGGTCGGCCTGGCCACGCTCGTCGAGACCCTGCTCGACCGGCGGCTGCTCAAGGAGCACTCCGCCGTCGACTGGTCGACGCGGCCGCTGCCCGACACCTGGCTGGAGTACGCCGCGCTCGACGTCGAGGTGCTCGTCGAGCTCCGCGCGGTGCTCATCGAGCAGCTCGACGAGGCCGGCAAGTCCGACTGGGCGCGCCAGGAGTTCGAGAATCTGCGCGGCTTCCAGCCGGCCGTGCGCGTCGACGCGTGGCGCCGTACGTCGGGCCTGCACAAGGTCCGCGGCCGCCGTACCCTCGGCGCGGTGCGGGAGCTGTGGGAGACCCGCGACCGGATCGCCCGCGAGCGCGACGTCACCCCCGGCCGGCTGATCCCCGACGCGGCGATCGTCGCCGCCGCCACCGCCATGCCCGCCAACCGCGGCGCGCTGCTGTCGACGCAGGGCTTCCACGGCCGCGGCGCCTCGCGCTACGCCAACGAGTGGCTGGCCGCGATCAAGGCCGCCGCCGACATGCCCGAGGACGACCTCCCGACCCGGGTCACCCACGGCGACGGCCCGCCCGCGCCGCGGACCTGGGCCGACAAGGACCCGGTCGCCGCCCGGCGCCTCGAGCTCGCGCGCGCCGCGGTCGCGGCGATCGCGGAGGAGCACGCCGTACCGCTGGAGAACCTGCTCACGCCCGATAGCCTGCGCCGGGTGATGTGGTCACCGCCGCGCACCCGCGACGCGGTCGAGCTGCTGGAGGCGGTCATCGACCAGCTCCGCGGGCTCGGCGCGCGCAGCTGGCAGATCGGGCTGACCGCGCCGGCGCTGAGCCGCGCCATCCTCGACGCCGAGGCGCCGAAGAAGAAGCGGAAGGCTCAGCGGGTCGCCGAGTCGGAGGGCTCGTCGGACGCCGAGTCCGAGGGCGACTCCGACGGCGTGTAGCTCGGGTCGAGCAGGGTCCGCGACTTCTCGTCGATGGCGAGCAGCGCCGCCTGCAGGTCGTCGAGGGAGGGCGTCGTGAACAGCGCCTCGATGTCGGGATTGACCAGCTGACGCAGCTCGGTGATCGAGGTGATCAGCGGCGGCAGCTCGATCGAGCGCATCGCGTTGTTGAAGACCACCGAGTGCGCCGGGGCCAGGTCGGGCTGCAGGAAGTCCTTCGACAGCGCGATCGTCAGCTTGGCCGGCTGGATGTAGCCGGTCTCGGCGACGCGCGCCACCACCTCGTCGCTGACCAGGTAGGTGAGGAAGTTGGCCGACGCCTCCGCCCGGGCGGGGCGGCTGTGGGCCAGGCAGATGCCGTTGACCTCGGCGACCGTCTTGGAGGAGCCGAGCGACGGCATCGGCATCACGTCGAAGTTGAGCCCCGGCGTGCTGCGGAGCTCGGGCGTGAGGCTGCGGTCGCCGGCGATCATCGCCACCTTGCCGCGCTTGAACCAGTCGAGCGCCGAGCGCTGGGCCAGCTGGCGGGCGCTGAGCGTGAGCCGCGGGTCGCGGAGCAGCTCGAGCGTCTGGCGCAGCGCGCTGGTCGAGCTGTCGTCGCCGAGCGCGAGGCTGGTCGGGGTGTTGTCGTCGTCGAACACCTGGCCGCCGCCGGAGTAGACGAAGGGCGCCAGGCCGCGCAGCGTGGGCTCGATGTAGACGCCGCGCGTCTTGCGCCGCGGCCGGCTCGCGTACTCGGCGGCCGCGCGGAACTCGGCGAAGTTCCAGCCCGAGTTGTCGTCCTTCGGCGTGGGCAGGCCGTCGGTCTTCATCGCGGCGAAGTCGACCAGGTCGGTGTTGTAGTACATGACCATCGGCGACACCGTGTAGGGCATGCACTGCAGGTCGTTGTCGACCGAGAAGGCGGCGACCGCGTCGCGCGCGAAGTCGTCGCCGATCGGGATCTCGCGCTCGGTGAGCAGGTCGAGCAGCGGCTGGTTGCGCTTCTCGGCCATCACCTCGGCGAGGTCGCTGCGCGGCAGCAGGTAGAGGTCGGGCGCCGCGGAGCCGCCGCGGATCGCCTCCAGCATCGCGTCGGCCGTCGGCCAGGACACGATCGAGACGCGGGTGTCCTTGCTGCTCGCGTTGTAGTCGTCGACGACGGACTTGTAGGCCGCGACCTCGTCCTTGTTGCCCCACACCGCGAACTGCAGGTCGTTGCGGGTCACCGGCGCCGGGTGGTCGGCGCGCGGCTTCTCCTTCTCGCTGACGTCGGCCAAGACGATCATGCCGATCAGCACGGCCACGGCGACCGTGAAAACGACCGCGCCCGTCCGCCAGGTGAAGCGACCCACGCCCGTCATCCCTCTTCTCTCCCCCGACTCAGCAAACCGCCGCCACCCTACCGGTGGGTTCGGCGGAACCGGCTGTGTCGGTCGCCACGCCGTAGGCTGGACGGATGTCCGAGCCACGTCGTCATCACCGTCCCGCGCCGCGGGAGACGGCGTTCTTCGAGGAGTACGCCGACGGCACCGACCCCGCCCTGCTGACCGAGGCGGCCGAGCGGGCCGCCGTCCTGCTGGTCCGGGGCGCGCGCTCCACCGACGACAGCGGCGTGGCCGAGCGCCTGGTCCACCTCGCCGACACCGAGGGCATCGAGGCGATCGCCGAGCTCTGGTCGCACGCCCCCGCCGAGTCGCTCGCCGGCTGCCTGTGGCGCCTCTACCTGCTGCGCTCCTGGGTCTACGCCGACCCGACCGGCGTCGCCCGCCAGTTCGAGGCCGGCCGTCGCCACGCCGAGTTCGCCCGCGTCGTCGCAGGCGTCGCCGACCCGCCCGGACCCGACGAGCTGCGGCGGATGATCGACGAGGTCCTGCGCGGGATCGCCGACGGCGAGTTCGCCGACGTCCTCTTCCGCGCGGCCGCCTTCGCCCGCGTCGTCGCCGCCGGCCGCGCCGCCCTCACCGAGGTCCCCGACGCCGACGTCCGCCGGATGCTCGCCCTCGCCGAACAGGTCGAGGCCGCCGGCCATCTCGAGCTCGCGAAGCGCCTCGGCTGACTTCGCAGGAGGTCGTTCGACCCCGTACACTTGCCCGGTCGAGCACGCCGGGTCGCGGCAGCCCCGGGTCCCAAAATCAAGCCGCTACGAGCGGCCCTGCGCCGTGAGGCGCTCCCGGTCCGGCGTGCTCGATATCGAAGCACCGGACGTTTCGGTCGCGATTCGGGCGTTTTCGTGACCAGATCGTCCGGTACGACGCCGACCCGGTCTCAGAGCGCGTCGAAGGCCTTGCGCAGCCGGACGTCCGAGATCGGCCCGTCGGCGCCGAGGTGCTGCGCCCACAGCGAGACGCGGTACTCCTCCAGCATCCACCGGATCGCGCGCAGACCCGCCCCCGCCGGCCGGCCCTCGGGGAGGGCGGCGACGCGGGCCAGATAGGCCTCTTGGAGCCCCTGGACGGCGTCGAGGCGCTGGCGGTCCTTGGCGAGCGCCGCCGGTCCGCCGTTCTCGAGCGCGAGGCGGCGCTCGCGCATCGCGGCCAGCCAGACGCGGACCCGACGCAGGCGGGCGGCGCCGACGTCGCCGACGAAACCGTCGCGGACCAGGCGGCCGAGCTGCCCCTGGAGGTCGGTGAGCGCGGGGAGGAGCGGGAGGTCGGCGCGGCCGCTGAGCAGGCGGTCGACCTCGCGCCAGGTCTCCAGGACGCGGAGCAGCTCGTGGAGCGTGTCGCGGACGCCGGCGGGCGCCGAGGCGCGCAGCTCGGCCATCAGGGCGTCGTACTGCTCGCGGGTGCGGACCGGCGGCTGCGCGTCGACCGCGTCGACGACGACGGCGCGCAGGCAGTCGGCGACGAGCTCGCCCGTCGAGGCGTACGGCGTCCCCGCGATCCCCAGCTTCTGCGCATTGCTGAGCCCGTCGACGACGCCCGCCGTGGGCTTCGAGCCCAGCGCCAGCAGCGCCAGCCGGACGACGCCGAGCCGGTGCCGCGCGTCGCGCTCGTCGGCCGAGCCGTAGACCTGCAGGCCTACGGTCGCGCCCTCGTCGACGAGCCCGGGGAACGCCTCGACCTCGTGGCCGGCACGGGTCCAGGTGGCGGTGTCGGGGATCTCGTCGAAGACCCACGTGGTCTCGCCGGTGCGGGCGACGCCCGAGTCGGACGCGACCGACGCCATCGCCTTGTCGAACTCACCGGCCAGCGGCGCCTTCAGCTCGGTCAGCGACTTGCCGCGGCCCTGGACCGAGCCGCGCTCGTCGATCACGCGATAGGTCGGCTTGAGGTGCTCGGGCAGCGCGGTGAGATCCCACGCGTCGCGCGGGACGTGGACGCCGGTCGTGGAGCGGAGGTGGCGCTCCAGCGCGGGCAGCAGCGCCTCCTCCCCCGCGGGTACGGCGGCCAGGAACTCGCGCGCCGTGTTCGGAGCCGGCACGAAGCTGACGCGCAGCGCCTTGGGCAGGCTGCGGATCAGCTCGGTGACCAGCTCCTCGCGCAGACCGGGGACGATCCAGGAGAAGTCGTCGTCGTCGACCCGGTTGAGCGTCGCGACGGGGATGTCGATGGTCAGGCCGTCGTCGCGCGCGCCTGGCTCGAAGTGATAGCTGATCGGGAAGGTCAACCCGCCCGCGACCGACCACTCCTCCGGGTAGTCGGCCTCGCGGACCTCGTCAGCCGTGTCGTTGGTGAGCATCGCCGGGTCGAAGTCGAGGAGCGTCGGCTGCTCCCGGCGGGTGTCGCGCCACCAGCGGTCGAAATGGGCGCCACTGACGATGCCGGCGGGGACGCGGGCGTCGTAGAAGTCGAAGAGCGTGTGCTCGTCGACGACGAGGTCGCGGCGGCGGGCCCGGTGCTCGAGCTCCTCGGCCTGCTCGAGCAGCCGCTTGTTGTCGCGCAGGAAGTGGTGGCGCGTGTCCCACTCGCCGTAGACGAGCGCGTGCCGGATGAAGATCTCGCGTGACAGCTCGGGGTCGACCTTGCCGTAGCTCACCGCGCGGTCGGCGGCCAGCGGTACGCCGTACAGGGTGACGCGCTCGCGGGCCATCACCGCCTGGCGCTTGCGCGACCAGTGCGGCTCGGAGTAGGTCCGCTTGACCAGGTGGGCGCCGAGTCGCTCGGCCCAGCGCGGGTCGATCTCGGCGTTCTGGCGGGCCCACAGCCGGCCGGTCTCGACCAGCTCGCCGGCCATCACGAAGGCGGGGTTCTTCCGCGCCAGGCCGGAGCCGGGGAAGATCGCGAACTTCGTGCCGCGGGCGCCGAGATACTCGCGCGGCCCGGGACGGCGGCCGGCCTGCCGGGTGCCCGGCTTCGGCTTCTCGCGCTCCTCGAGGACGCCGACGTGCGAGAGCAGGCCGGACAGCAGCGCCTGGTGGATGCCGTCGGCGTCGGGGATGTCGCTCTGGGCCTCGAGCCGGACGCCCATCTCCTTGGTGACCTGGCGCAGCTGGGCGACGAACTCCTGCCACTCCCGCACGCGCAGGTAGTTGAGGTACTCGCGCTTGCACATCCGCCGGAACGCGCTGCCGGACAGCTCGCGCTGCTGCTGGCGCAGGTGCCGCCACAGGTTGAGCCAGGTCAGGAAGTCGGAGCCCTCGGCCTTGAAGCGGGCGTGGAACTGGTCGGCCTGCGCCTGCTCGGTCGGGCGGTCGGCGCCGGGGCGCTCGCGCGGGTCCTGCAGCGAGAGCGCGGCGACGATGACGAGGACGTCGCGGACGCAGCCCAGCCGCTCCGCCTCGAGCAGCATCCGGCCCAGCCGCGGGTCGATCGGGAGCCGGGCGAGGCGGCGTCCGACCTTGGTCAGCTCGCCCTGGCGGCCACTCGTGGCGACGGCGCCGAGCTCCTCGAGGAGCTGGGTGCCCGCCTGGACGTTGCGGCGGTCGGGCGGCTCGACGAACGGGAACCGCTCGATGTCGCCGAGCCCGAGCGAGGTCATCTGGAGGATGACGGATGCCAGGTTGGTGCGCAGGATCTCGGGGTCGGTGAACTCGGGGCGCGCCTCGAAGTCCTCCTCGCCGTACAGGCGGATCGCGATGCCGGCCGCCACGCGGCCGCAGCGACCGGACCGCTGGTTGGCCGACGCCTGGCTGATCGGCTCGATCGGGAGGCGCTGGACCTTGGTGCGCGCGGAGTAGCGCGAGATGCGCGCGACGCCGGTGTCGATCACGTAGCGGATGCCGGGCACCGTCAGCGACGTCTCCGCGACATTGGTGGCCAGGACGACGCGGCGCCGCGAGCCCTTCGCCGGCGCGAAGACGCGATGCTGCTCGGCGGCGGACAGTCGGCTGTAGAGGGGCAGGACGTCGACGCCCCGGATCCCCTCGCCCAGCGGGGCCAGCGCCTCGGCAGTGTCGCGGATCTCGCGCTCGCCGGGCAGGAACACCAGGATGTCGCCCGGCCCCTCCGCCGAGAGCTCCTTGACGGCGTCGACGATCGCCTCGGTCTGGTCGCGGACGATGGGCTCGCCCTCGTCGTCGTCCTCGGGGAGGTCCATCAGCGGCCGGTAACGGATCTCGACCGGGTAGGTGCGGCCGGACACCTCGACGATCGGCGCACGCACGGGGGGCTCCGCACGCACGGGGGGCCCCGCCCCCCGTGGACCCCCCGAAAAGACCGCGTGGCCGGTCTGATCCAGAGCGAAGTGCTCCGCGAACCGCTCCGGGTCGATCGTCGCCGAGGTGATGACCAGCTTGAGGTCGGGACGCTTGGGCAGCAGCTGGCGCAGGTAGCCGAGCAGGAAGTCGATGTTGAGGCTGCGCTCGTGGGCCTCGTCGATGATGATCGTGTCGTAGCGCCGGAGCATCCGGTCGCGCTGCAGCTCGGCGAGCAGGATGCCGTCGGTCATCAGCTTGATCCGGCTCTGCTTCGACGTCCGGTCGGTGAACCGGACCTGGTAGCCCACCAGGTCGCCGAGCTCGGTTCCGAGCTCCTCCGCGATCCGCTCCGCCACCGACCGCGCCGCGATCCGCCGCGGCTGGGTGTGGCCGATCATCCGCGGCCGCCCGTCCTCGCCGGGTCCGCCACGGCCCAGCTCGAGACAGATCTTCGGCAGCTGGGTGGTCTTTCCGGAGCCGGTCTCGCCGGCGACGATGACGACCTGGTGGTCGCGGATCGCCTCGGCGATGTCGTCGCGTCGGGCGCTGACCGGCAGGTCGGGCGGGTAGGTGATGTCCACAGCGGGACCATTGTTTCATCCGGGGTGGAGGGCTCGCCTCCCGCTTTCCCCGTCGCGCGCCTCCTCGCCGGCCGCGGTGCTCAGCGGACGTCGAATGCGAGCTCCTCCGGAGCCGTCGTCGCCGTGCTCGCGACCAGCACCACCACGCCCTCGCGCGGAAGCTCGCCGACGAGCTCCGACACGACGCCGTCGGTCGCGAAGCGCGCACGGGCGCCCCCGGCGACCTGGACGTCCTCGCAGGTCCAGCCCGCGCGACAACCGTCGGCGCCGGTCGCCTCCCACGTCGCGGCTCGGCCGATGGCCCGGAGCCGGATCGGCTTCGGCGCCCTGTCCTCGAGCACGTGCAGCAGGTCACGCAGGTCGCCGGGACCGAGCCGCGCCGGCGTCACCGGTGTGAGGCCGGACGACGCCGCCGCGGGCTCGCGCTCGCTCGCGGGCCGGGCCGTCTCCGGCCCGCCCGCGACCGCTGTCCACCCGACTCCCGCAGCCGCCACCGTCGCGACGGCACCGGCGGTGAGACCCGCCCGGCGCCGGCGCTCGCGGCGGCGCCCGCGCCGCACGTCGTCGTACGGAGTCGTGGTGGGGACGTCGATCCCCGCGGCCAGCTCGTGGATCCGCGCGGTCAGCAGGTCATCGGTCATGTCCGTTCTCCTCCGGTCTCGGCGGGGACGAGGACCCCGCGCAGTCGGGCGAGAGCGGCGGCGGTCTGGCTCTTGACCGTGCCCGGGCTGATCCCGAGGTCGGCGGCGGTCTCCTCGACGGACAGCCCCCAGTAGTGCCTCAGGACCACGACCCGTCGCTGCCCCGGCGCGAGCTCCCGTAGCGCGGACCACAGCGCGTCGGCGTCCTCGACGCTCAGCCCGGCGGCGGCTGCGCCGTCGTGGTCGTGCGCGGTGACGACCTCGCGCCGCCGCCAGCCGCGGGCGCCGTCGTCGAGGAAGGCGTTGAGCACGCTGCGCCGCGCGTAGGCCTCCACCGAGTCGGCGCGTCGCACCCGACGCCACGACGTGTAGAGCTTGGCCAGCGCCTGCTGCACGATGTCCTCCGCGCGGTGCGGCTCGCCGCACAGCAGGTACGCCGCCCGGTACAGCTGGACTCGGCGCGCGGCCACGAACTCCGTGAACTCCGCGTCGCGTCCCGCCTTCGGCTCTCCGGTCACGCCCACCTCCGCATCTCTCACCCTGCCTGACCGGGGTCGGCGGCGATCGGTTGGCTCGCCGCGCGAGAATCCGCGACCGACCTGGGTTACCGTGGACCGCAGATTGTCAGACAATCCGGAGGGCAGGGCCGATGACGGACATGGCAGATCGCACGTTCACCCCCGACGGCACCGACGGCACCGACGGCACCGACGCCGGCGCGACCGGCGCGCTGACGGCCGCGGAGGTCGAGCGGGCGGAAGCGCGCACGGCGCACAACTACCATCCGCTGCCCGTCGTCCTCGACCGCGGCGAGGGCGCCTGGCTGACCGACGTCGAGGGTCGCCGCTACCTCGACATGCTGGCCGGCTACTCGGCCCTCAACTTCGGGCACAGCCACCCGCGGCTGGTCGCGGCGGCGCACGCGCAGCTGGACCGGCTGACACTGACCAGCCGGGCGTTCGTGCACGACCGGTTCGCCGACTTCTGCGCCGGCCTCGCCGACCTGTGCGGCAAGGACCTGGTGCTGCCGATGAACACCGGCGCCGAGGCCGTCGAGACCGCGATCAAGGTCGCTCGCCGATGGGGGTACGACGTCAAGGGCGTGCCCGCCGACGAGGCCCGGATCGTGGTGATGGCCGGCAACTTCCACGGCCGGACGACCACCATCGTCGGGTTCTCCGACGACCCTGACGCCCGGGGCGGCTTCGGGCCGTTCACGCCGGGCTTCACCATGGTCCCGTACGGCGACCTGGCCGCGCTCGAGGCCGCCGTCACGCCGACGACGGTCGCGGTGCTGCTCGAGCCGATCCAGGGCGAGGGCGGCGTGATCATCCCGCCGGCCGGCTACCTGCGGGCCGTGCGCGAACTGTGCACCCGGGCGAACGTGCTGATGGTCGCCGACGAGATCCAGTCCGGGCTCGGCCGCACCGGCCGGACCTTCGCCTGCGACCACGAGGACGTCGTCCCGGACCTCTACGTGCTCGGCAAGGCCCTCGGCGGCGGCATCGTGCCGGTCTCGGCCGTGGTGGGCGACCGAGCCGTGCTCGGCGTCCTGCAGCCGGGGCAGCACGGCTCGACCTTCGGCGGCAACCCGCTCGCGTGCGCGGTCGGGACCGAGGTCGTCGCCATGCTCACCGGCGGCGAGCACCAGGCCCGGGCGCGCGAGCTCGGCGTCGTGCTCGCCGACCGGCTCGGGGCCATGGTCGGCCACGGCGTCGTCGGCTTCCGCTCGCGCGGACTGTGGGCCGGAGTCGACATCGACCCCGCGCTCGGCACCGGTCGCGACCTGTGCGAACGGCTGATGGCGCGCGGCGTGCTCGCCAAGGACACCCACGGCTCGACGATCCGGCTCGCCCCGCCGCTCGTCGTGTCGGACGACGACCTGGGCTGGGGACTCGACCAGCTCGAGGCCTGCCTTCGCTAGACCGCGCGGCCGGCTGCGCGCGGGCGACGGGTCGCGGACGACTCGTCGGCGCAGGCCGGTCGGAGGCGGCGGGAAGGCAGGGACGGCGGCGCGGGTGGACCGCGCGCCGCGAGGCTGAGGGAGGATCTCCGAGTGACCACACTCGACCTGAACACAAGGGTCCGACAGATCCTCGCCGACCTCGGCGCCGGCGACCCGTTCGCCGGGGACGCCGCCGCGGGTGACACCCCCGGCACGCTCGCCGCCCGCTCCCCCATCGACGGCTCCGAGCTCGGCCGGCTCGCGGCCCTGACCCCCGACGACGTGGCGGCCGCGGTGACCCGCGCGCAGGCGGCGTTCGAGCAGTGGCGCGTCGTACCGGCGCCGGTGCGGGGCCGGCTGGTCCGCGAGCTCGGCGAGCTGCTGCGCGACCACAAGGACCTGCTCGGCGAGCTGGTCTCGATCGAGGCGGGCAAGATCCGCTCGGAGGGCCTCGGCGAGGTCCAGGAGATGATCGACATCTGCGAGTTCGCGGTCGGCCTCTCCCGCCAGCTGCACGGCCTGACCATCGCCTCCGAGCGGCCCGGCCACCGGATGATGGAGCAGTGGCACCCGCTCGGCGTGGTCGGCGTGATCAGCGCCTTCAACTTCCCGGTCGCGGTCTGGTCGTGGAACGCCGCGCTCGCGCTGGTCGCGGGTGACGCCGTCGTCTGGAAGCCGTCGGAGAAGACGCTCCTGACCGCCCTCGCCTGCCAGGCCCTCGTCGCCGAGGCCGCCCGCCGGGTCGGGGCGCCCGCCGACATCGCGCAGGTCGTGATCGGTGACGCGACGGTCGGCGAGGCGCTCGTCGAGGACCCGCGCGTCCCGCTGGTCTCGGCCACCGGATCGACCCGGATGGGCCGGCTGGTCGCGCCGCGCGTGGCCGCTCGCCTCGGCCGCTGCCTGCTCGAGCTCGGCGGCAACAACGCCGCCGTCGTCGCACCCTCGGCCGACCTCGACCTGGCCGTGCGGGGCATCGTGTTCGCGGCGGTCGGCACGGCCGGCCAGCGGTGCACCTCTCTGCGCCGCGTCATCGTCCACGAGGACATCCACGACGACCTCGTCGCGCGCCTCGCGAAGGCCTACAGCACGCTCTCCATCGGCTCGCCGCTCGACAGCACGACGCTCGTCGGCCCGCTCGTCGACGCCACCGCGGCCGACGCCTTCCTCGCCGCCGTCGACCAGGCCCAGGCCGACGGCGGCCACCTGGTCACGGGCGGCCACCGCGCCGAGGACGCCGGCGCGAGCGGCGGCCAGTACGTCGTACCGGCGATCGTCGACATGCCCGCCCAGACCGACATCGTGAAGCAGGAGACCTTCGCGCCACTGCTCTATGTGCTGACCTATCGCGATCTCGACGAGGCGATCCGGCTGCACAACGAGGTCGCGCAGGGACTGTCGTCGGCGATCTTCACGCTCGACGTGCGCGAGGCCGAGACGTTCACGTCGGCGATCGGCTCCGACTGCGGCATCGCGAACGTCAACATCGGCACGTCCGGCGCCGAGATCGGCGGCGCCTTCGGCGGCGAGAAGGAGACCGGCGGCGGCCGCGAGTCCGGGTCGGACGCGTGGAAGGCCTACATGCGCCGCGCGACCAACACCATCAACTACTCCACCGAGCTGCCGCTCGCACAGGGCGTGGAGTTCGGGTGAGCCGCTAGAGAGCCTCGACGTTGCGCACCAGCGCCTCGCTGGAGTGCTTCACCGCGATCCCGACCACCGGCTTCACCGCGCTCGCGATCGCCTTGCCCGCGGGGCCGCCCGGGAGCGTGAAGGAGATCCACGCCTCCACGCGCGTCCGGTTGCCGCCGAGGTCGGTGAACGTCCAGCGCTGCGTGGTCTCGATCCCCTTGACCGACGTGAGCTCGAGCAGCCGGTCCTGCTCCCAGGCGGTGCAGACGATGCGGGCCTTGAGGGGTACGCCGACCTTCATCACGCCGTCGTACGCGGCGCCGACACCGCGCCGCTGCTCGGTGACCGGCTCGATCTTCGCGAGGCCGTACATCCAGTCCCGGGTCGTGCTGAAGTCGTCGACGTACTCGAACACCCGGCGCACCGGTGCCGCGATCTCGACGCTCTGCTCCACCACGTTGCTCACGGGCGGAAGTGTGGCACGCGCGCCCGGACCACGGAGGTCAGCGCGGCGGCGGCAGCGCGTCGGTCGCCTCCAGCTGCCCCATCCCGGTGACCATCAGCAGGTCCGCGACGATCGCCCGCAGCTGTGCCAGGATCGCCTCGGCGGTCAGGACGTCGCTGCGCTCGACCTGCCCGGTCGCCGCACCCACGGCGAGCACCTGATCGCGGGCGGCGATGGCGATCCGGTCGGCGTGCAGCTCGCGGGCGATGGCGTCGGCAGCCTCGGCGAGGTCGGCCGCCAGCCCGACGTACGACGGCGGCACGGGCAGGCGCCGGTAGGCGATGATCGTGGTCTGCCGGACCAGGACGCGGGTGCTGCGCAGCGCGCGGTCGAGGGGGTCGACGAGCTCGATCATCCGGCGCAGGGGCTCGCGGTGGCGGATCCGGAACGGCGAGGACGAGACCACCGACATGCCCTCCTCGGCGGCGGCCTGGAGCTCGCGGATCAGGCGGTCCGTCGTCCGGGCGTCGGCGAGGAGCTCGAGGGCGGGCGTGACCTCGCCGTCGACCATCACGTCGGAGGCGGCCCGCAGCAGCTGGGCGATCTTGCGGGCGACGGCCGCCGCCTGCTCGCGTGGCCGGCGCAGCGGGGCTGCGGGGACGACCATCGCGGCCACGAGGGCGACCGATCCGCCGATGACGGCGTCGGTCCAGCGCACGAAGGCGCCCTCCGCGCCGGGTAGCAGCACGGTCACGACGATCGACTGCACCGCGGCCTGCGAGACGAACATGATGCCGGCGTCGAGCAGCAGCGCGATCGACATCGACAAGAAGACGATGAGCGTCAGCTGCCAGGCCCCGGAGCCGATCCCGGCCACCACGACGTCGGCCATGAAGACGCCGATGGCGACGCCGAGGGTGACCTCGACGACCCGCCGCAACCGCTGCCCGTACGACGTACCGAGGCACAGCACCGCGGCGATCGGCGCGAAGAACGGCAGCCGGTGACCGAGCACGTCGGAGGCGATGAACCACGCCAGCCCGGCCGCGATCGAGCACTGTGCGACCACCCACAGCTTGTCCCGCCACCGGTCGATCCGCCCCTGCAAGGAGGTGGCGGAGCGGGTCCACATCCGGTCGAGTACCCCGTCGAAAGACGCCTCCACCCGCGCATCGTCCCATGGCGGGATGCGCCGCGGCTGCAGGGTCGTGTGCCTGAGAACCCGGATATCCGGGTTCTCAGGCACACGACTCCGCCGAAGGCGCTGGGTCAGACCGCCTTGGCCGGGAGGACCCGCTTGGAGACCAGGGCGATGACGTCCTCGTAGCGCGAGCCGGTGAACTTCTGGAACTGGTGCAGCGCGTGGGCGTCGAGGCCCACGAGGACCCGCGCCTGGTTCTTCTGGATGCCCTTGACGATGATCTCGGCGGCCCGCTCGGGGGTCATCTTGGCGAGCTTCTCGTCGAACAGCTTGGCCGTCGCCGCCTTGTCCTCCTTGTCGGAGACGCGGGCATTGCGGGCGATCGCGGTCTTGATGCCGCCAGGGTGGACCGACGTGACGCCGACCCGGTGACCGGCGATGAGCATCTCCTCGCGCAGCGCCTCGGTGAAGCCGCGGACCGCGAACTTCGTGGCGTTGTAGGCGCTCTGACCGGGCATCGCGAGCAGGCCGAAGAGCGAGGACAGGTTGACCACGTGGCCGTCGCCGGAGGCGATCAGGTGGGGCAGGAACTCCTTGGTGCCGTGGACGACGCCCCAGAAGTTGATGCCGACGATCCAGTCCATGTCCTTGTAGTCGAGGTCGACCACGTCGCCGGCCAGCGCGACGCCGGCGTTGTTGATGACGACATTGACCTGACCGAAGTGCTCGGCCACGCCGGCGGCGTACGACGCGAACGCCTCGCGGTCGGCGACGTCGAGGGTCGCGGTCCGGACGTCGGGCGAGCCGGCCTTGGTCGCCAGCTGGGCGGTCTCGGCGAGCCCGGCGGCGTTGACGTCGGACAGCGCGAGGCGCGAGCCCTTGGCGGCGAGGTTCAGCGCCAGGGCGCGGCCGATGCCGGATCCCGCGCCGGTGATGACGACGACCTTGTTGCTCAGGTTCTTCACGCGTTGACTGCCTCTCGGTGGGTGCTGCGGTCATCGGCCACGACGTCGTACTTGTCGAGGTCGAACTTGCTCAGGTGCTGACGGAAGGTGAACGTCTGGCCCGGCCACAGGGTGGTGTTGTTGCCGAACTTGTCGAGGTACCAGCTCGCGCAGCCACCGGTCTGCCACACGGTGGGCTTCATCCGGCGACGGATCTCGGCGGTCCATGCGTCCTGCGCGGCGCGGGTCGGCTCGACCGCGGCGAGGCGCTCGCGGCGCATCGCCTTGGCGGCCTCGACGACATAGCGGACCTGCGACTCGATGATGAAGATCATCGACGAGTGGCCCAGCGCCGTGTTGGGGCCGACGATCTGGAACAGGTTGGGGAAGCCGTGGAAGGTCGTCCCCTTGTAGGCCGCCATGCCGGCGCCGTCCCAGACGTCGGCGAGGGTACGGCCGTCGCGGCCGGTGACGTGCTGCGCGATCGGCGGCTCGGTGACGTAGAAGCCCGTGGCCACGACGAGGACGTCGATCGGCCGCTCCACGCCGTCGGCGGTGACGACGGCGTCGCCGGTGATCTTCGTGATCGGGTCGGTCACCAGGTCGACGTTGTCGGCGTCGAGCGCGGGATACCACTTGTTGGAGATGAGGATCCGCTTGCAGCCGGCGCGGTAGGCCGGGGTGACCTGGCGGCGCAGCTCGGGGTCGCGGATGCCCTTGGCGATGTTCTTCCGGCCCTGCGCCTCGACGGCCTTCATCAGCTGGGGGAAGCGCGCGAACGCCGGGACCCGGGCCTCGAGCGTGGCGTAGACGAATGAGCGCAGCGCGCGCTGCGCGCCGGGGACCTTGGCGAAGACGGTCTTCTCGAAGTCGCTGAATGCGCGCTCGTTGCGCGGGATCACCCAGTTGGGCGTGCGCTGGTAGACGTCCATGTGGCCGACGACCTTCTGCAGCTCGGGGACGAGCTGGATGGCGGAGGCGCCGGTGCCGATGACGGCGACCCGCTTGCCGGTGAGGTCGACGTCGTGGTTCCAGCGGGCGGAGTGGAAGATCTCGCCCTGGAAGTCGTCGATGCCCTCGATCTCGGGCAGCCGCGGCTCGGAGAGCCCGCCGGCGCCGGCGATGAGGGTGCGGGCGGCGTAGACGCGCTCGCCCTCGGGGCCCTCGACGCGGACCGTCCAGCGCTGGTCGGCGTCGTCCCAGGTCGCGTCGACGACGGCGGTGTCGAACACGAAGCGGTCGAGCGTGCCGGACTCCTCGGCGACCTTGCGGGTGTAGTCCCAGATCTCCTGCTGCGGCGAGTAGACCTTCGACCAGTTCGGGTTGAGCGCGAAGGAGTAGGAGTAGAGCTGGCTCGGGACGTCGCACTCGGCACCCGGGTAGGTGTTGATGTGCCACGTGCCGCCGACGTCGCTGTCCTTCTCGATCACGACGAAGTCGCGCTCGGCGGCCTCGTCGAGCTTGATGGCGGCGGCGAGCCCGGCGAATCCGGCTCCGACGATGAGGTGGTCGACGTACGTACGACCGGGAGTAGCGCTCATGGGAGGGACGCTATTGGCGCTATTGAACATCTGTCAATAGACTGCTCGGCGTGACGGCGACCACCCCCTCCTCCAGCCCGCGCACCCGGCTCTCGCCGGAGCAGCGCCGTACCCAGCTGCTCGACCTGGGCGTCCGCCTGCTCGCCACCCGCTCGCTCGACGAGCTCTCGATCGACCTGCTCGCCGAGGAGGCCGGCATCTCGCGCGGCCTGCTCTACCACTACTTCGGCGGCAAGCAGGGCTTCTACGAGGCCGTCGTCCAGCACGCCGCCGACGACCTCTACGCCCGGACGGCGCCGCCGAGCGAGGGCGAGCCGCTCGACCGACTGCTCGCGTCACTCGCCGGCTACGTCGACTACGTCATCGCCAACGACACCGGCTACCGCTCGCTGGTCAAGGCCGCCTCGGGCAGCAACGACGCGCTGCGCGCGATCTACGAGACGACCTTCGCGGCGCTCGCCGACCGCTTCTTCACCGCCGACCCCGGCGGGCTGGTCATCCCCGACACGCCCGCCGTACGACTGGTGCTGCACGCGTGGCAGGCGATGGTCGAGGACCTCGTCCTCACCTGGTGCGAGACGCCGGCGGGGCTGACCCGCGAGGACCTGCTCCAGGTGATCACGGGCTCCCTGCCCGCACTCATCGACGCCCTCCCCAAGTAGCACCCTCCCGGCGCCGAGGCTGCAGGGCTCCGGCGCCGAGGTTGCAGGGTTCCAGCGCCGAGGTTGCAAGGTTCGGCTGGCGAGAGCTTCACCTGTCACTTGCGTCCCACGACCGACCGGTATCCGTCCGATCACCTGTGTAGGACGGCCTGCGTCCACAGGTGCGAGATCAGGCGCTGCGCCGCGGCACCCGAGCGCCGACGCTCCTCACATGGACCTTCTGCTCCCCGCCCGCAGCCCGTTCACGGCGGCGATGGCACGCGCCGCCGGCATCAGCCGACACCAGCTCGACCGACTTAGTGCGACCGGGCAGGTCGAACAGCTCCTCTACGGCGTGTACGTCGCCACGGCGACCCCCGACAGCATCGGACTCCGCGCCCGGGCTGCCTCGCTGGTCCTGCCGGAGCACGCCGTGGTCTGCGATCTGTCCGCGGCCTGGCTGCACGGGATCGACCTGCTCGACCTCGCCGACCACGACGCCGTCCCCGACCTCGACTCGGTGTCGATCGACGACCACGCAGGCTCGCGCCGCAAGGGGATCTTCGGCGGCAAGCGCTCCGTCCTGCCCGACGAGGTCACGTACCTCGAAGGCGTGCGCGTCACCACACCGATCCGGACCGCGTGCGACATCGCGCGTCTGCACGGGCGGCTGCGCGCGATCGCGGCGCTGGATGCCTTCCGAGGTCGATTCGGCATCACCGAGGCCGACCTGGTCGCGATGCTGCCGCGGTTTGCGCGCCAGCGCGGCGTCGTACAGCTGCGGGAGCTGGTTCCGCTCTCGACCGACCTGGTCGACTCCCAGCCGGAGTCGTGGATCCGGCTGCTGATCCACGACGAAGGCCTGCCGATGCCGGCGGCGCAGGTCGCCGTACTGGTGGACGAGTGGGGCTGGGTGCGCATGGAGAACGCGTACGAACACCTCCGCATCGCCGTCGAGTACGACGGCGCCCAGTTCCACACCGCCGCGACCGACCGCGAGCACGACCGGCTCCGCCGCGAGGCGCTGGCCGCCATCGGATGGACGGTCATCGTGGTCCGGAAGGAAAACCTGGCCGCCAACGCCCGGTCGGCGTGGCTGCGCCGGCTCGCGCGGGAGATCCAGACCCGGCGGACCGAGGCTCCGGTCAAGCGTCGCTATGCGCGCGGCGCCGACCGGTCGGCGTACCGGCGTACCTGGATGCGGTAACCCTGCAACCTCGACCCCGGAACCCTGCGACCTCGACCCCGGAACCCTGCAACCTCGGCGGGGTCAGGCGTGGCCGTCGAACATCGAGGTGACGGAGCCGTCCTCGAAGACCTCGCGGATGGCCCGCGCGACGAGCGGGGCGATCGACAGCGTGGTGAGCTTGTCGAACTGCTTCTCCGGCGGGACCGGCAGGGTGTTGGTGATGACCACCTCGGTGGCGCTGCAGTTCTTGAGCCGGTCGACGGCGGGGTCGGAGAGGATCGCGTGGGTGGCGGCGATGATGACGCCGGCCGCGCCCTCGGCCATCAGGGCCTCGGCGGCCTTCACGATGGTGCCGCCGGTGTCGATCATGTCGTCGGTCAGCACGCACATCCGGCCGCGGACGTCGCCGACGACACGGTTGGCGACGACCTCGTTGGCCACGTCGGTGCGGCGGGTCTTGTGGATGAACGCGAGCGGGACACCGCCGAGGCGGGCGGCCCAGCGCTCGGCGACCTTGATCCGGCCGGCGTCGGGCGAGACGACGGCGAGCTCCTGGTCGCCGTACTTGCCCTTGATGTAGTCGGTGAGGATCGGCAGCGCCATCAGGTGGTCGACGGGGCCGTTGAAGAAGCCCTGGAGCTGGTCGGCGTGCAGGTCGACGGTGATGATCCGGTCGGCGCCGGCCGTCTTGAACAGGTCGGCCATGAGGCGGGCCGAGATCGGCTCGCGGCCGCGGTGCTTCTTGTCCTGGCGGCTGTAGCCCCAGAACGGCATGACCACGGTGATCCGCTTGGCGGAGGCGCGCTTGAGCGCGTCGACCATGATCAGGTGCTCCATGATCCACTCGTTGATCGGAGTGGTGTGGCTCTGGATCACGAACGCGTCGCAGCCGCGGACGGACTCCTCGTAGCGGATGTAGATCTCGCCGTTGGCGAACTCCCGCGCCTCGGTCGGGACGAGCTGCTGGTCGAGGATCTGAGCGACCTCGTCGGCCAGCTCGGGGTGTGCTCGGCCCGAGAAGACCATCAGGTTCTTCTCGGTCGTCCGCTTGAGTCCGCTCACTTCTGTGACTCCCCCTGGGTCGCCGCCGCTGGTGCCTACGATTCTGCCCGCTCGGCGCCGTCGCCCCCAAGTCCGGGTCCGTTTTCGGACTGTTCACCGGTGGCGTCCGCCACACCCGCCCCGGCAGCCTCAGCAAGCGCGGCCTCGGCGGCCGCGGCCTGGGCGGTGCCGACCCGCCGCTTCACGACCCAGCCCTCGAGGTTGCGCTGGGGCGAGGTGCTGACCGCGAGCGCGCCCGGCGGCACGTCCCGACGTACGACGGTGCCGCCGCCGGTCGACGCGCCGTCGCCGATCACGATGGGCGCGACGAACGTGTTGTTGGAGCCCGTCTTGGCCTGCTTGCCGATGACCGTGCGGTGCTTGTTGACGCCGTCGTAGTTGGCGAAGATCGTGCCGGCGCCGATATTGGTGCCGGCGCCGATCTCGGCGTCGCCGACGTAGGACAGGTGCGGAACCTTGGCGCCGTCGGCGATCGTGGCGTTCTTGGTCTCGACGAAGGTGCCGATCTTGCCGTCGGCGCCGAGCAGGGTGCCGGGGCGCAGGTAGGCGAACGGTCCGACGCTCGCGCCGGCGCCGATGACGGCCAGCTGACCGTGCGCCCGTACGACGCGCGCGCCGGCGCCGATCTCGCAGTCCTCGAGCGTGGTGTCGGGGCCGACGACGGCGTCCTCGGCGACGACCGTCGCGCCGAGCAGCTGGGTGCCGGGCAGGAGCGTCACGTCGGGCGCGAGGACGACGTCGGCGTCGATCCACGTCGTGGCCGGGTCCATGACGGTGACGCCGTCGCGCATCCAGCGGGTGACGATCCGGCGGTTGAGCTCGCGGCCGAGCTCGGCGAGCTGGGCCCGGTCGTTGGCGCCCTCGGTCTGCAGCGCGTCCTCGACGGCGTGCGCGGCGACGGTGAGCCCGGCGTCGCGGGCGAGGCCGATCGCGTCGGTGAGGTAGTACTCCCCCTTCGCGTTGTCGTTGCCGATCCGCCCGATCGTGTCGAGCAGGAAGGCCGCGTCGAAGGCGAGGATCCCGGAGTTGATCTCGGTGATCGCGCGCTGCTCGTCGGTGGCGTCCTTCTCCTCGACGATCGCCTGGACGACGCCCGCGGGGTCACGCACGATCCGGCCGTAGCCGAAGGGGTCGGCCACGATGCCGCTGAGGATGCTGACGGCGGCGCCGGCCGAGCGGTGCGAGGCGGTGAAGGCCTGCAGGGTGGCGCCCTCGAGGAGGGGCGTGTCGCCGTAGGCGACGAGGACGGTGCCGGAGCGGGGCGCGTCGGGCAGCGCCTCCAGCGCGATCCGTACGGCGTGCCCGGTGCCGAGCTGCTCGTCCTGGACGGCGAGCACCGCGTCGGGCCGCTCCTCGCTGATGTGGGGCGCGACCAGCTCGCGCTGGTGACCCACGACGGTCACGATCCGGGTCGGCTCGAGCACCGCGACGGCCTTGAGGACGTGGCCGATCATGCTGCGCCCGCCGATGCGGTGCAGCACCTTCGGGGTCTTCGACTTCATGCGGGTGCCCCCGCCGGCGGCGAGGACGATGACGGTCAGCTGGTCGGTCACCCGGCCACCCTAATGGGGTGGGATCAACGCCCGTCGAGCCAGGCGAGCACGGCCAGCACCCGCCGGTTGTCGTCGCCGGCCTGGGGCAGGTCGAGCTTGGTGAAGATGTTGGCGATGTGCTTGCCGACAGCCTTCTCGGTGACGACGAGGCGGGCCGCGATCGCCGCATTGGACCGGCCCTCCGCCATCAGCGTGAGCACCTCGCGCTCGCGGTCGGTGAGCCGGTCGAGCGGCCGCGAGCGCGCGGAGACGAGGGCCGCGACGACCTCGGGGTCGAGGACGGTCCCGCCGCCGGCGACCTGGTGGACCGCGGCGAGGAAGGCGTCGACGTCGGCGACCCGGTCCTTGAGCAGGTAGCCGACCGCGCCCTCGCCGCCGGCCAGCAGGTCCCGCGCGTAGAGCGGCTCCACCCACTGGCTCAGCACCAGGACCGGGAACGCCGGTCGCGCCGACCGCAGCTCCGCCGCCGCCACCAGGCCCTCGGTGGTGTTCGTCGGCGGCAGCCGTACGTCGAGCACCGCGATGTCGATGTCGGGGCGGGCGAGTGCCCGGGTCAGGGAGGGCGCGTTGTCGACGGCCTCGACGACCTCGATCCCACCCGCCTCGAGGATGCGGGTCAGGCCCACCCGGAGGAGGGCCTGGTCCTCGGCGAGCACCGCTCGCAGGGCGCCTCGACCGGTCGCGCTGTCGGTCACTCCGGCCGGCACGGCACCTCCATCCGGACCGTCGTCGGTCCTCCCGCGGGGCTGTCCACGACGAGCGACCCGTCGAAGGCGTCGAGCCGGCGCGCCACCCCGGCGAGGCCGGACCCGGTCGCGTCGGCGCCACCGCGGCCGTCGTCGCCGACGACGAGGACGAGCCGTCCGTCGCCGTAGGTCCCGGTCACCCAGGCGCGCGCGGCTGCCGCGTGCTTGGCGGTGTTGGCGAGGCACTCGGCGACCGCGAAGTAGGCGGCGGACTCGACCGGCGCCGGCAGCCGCGGCGCGTCGACCGCCACCGCGACCGGCATCGGCAGGGCCAGGGCGAGCGCCTCGATCGCACCGGCGAGGCCGCGGTCGGCGAGCACCGGCGGGTGGATCCCGCGGACCACGGAGCGCAGGTCGTCGAGCGCGTCGAGGGTGGTCTCCCGGGCCTCGCGCAGCAGTGCGGCGGCGGCGTCGGGGTCGGTCTGCAGCAGCTTCTCGGCGAGGCCGACGCTCATGCCGACCGAGGCGATCCGGGCCTGGGCGCCGTCGTGCAGGTCGCGCTCGATCCGGCGTACCTCGGCGGCGTTGTGGTCGAGCGTCTCGGCGCGGGACTCCTCGACCCGGCCGACCCGCTCCTCGAGCTCGGCCACCCGGTCGTGGCCGAGGATGGCGCGCTCGGCGCGGGCGCGGGCGGTGACGAGCGGTACGGTGACGAACCACCAGGCCAGCAGCATCGGGCCGCTGAGCAGGAGCAGCAGGAGCCACACCCACTCCCCCGCGGTGAGCGCGAGGATCAGCCAGGTCGCCGGGGCGGTCACCAGCGCCACCGGCACCAGCGACATCACGAAGCCGCCGGTCGCGGAGAAGCAGAGGAAGGCGAAGTCGCGCCACCGGGCCTGGTCGCGCAGCCAGGACGCCGGCCGGATCAGCGCGAGGCCGTGGGCCGGGGCGTAGCGGGCCGGGATCGTCTCCCCCAGCACCCGGCCGCTGGCCTGGCGGTGGGCCGAGGTCAGCGCCGCGGTGGCCGGCACGACGGCCAGCGCCAGCACGAAGCCGACGCCGACCAGGCCGAGCGGGATGCAGAGCAGGGTGAGGATCGCCAGCGCGAGCGACGGCACGAACGAGACGGCGTAGCCGGCCGAGAGCAGGGTCAGTCGCGCCCGCTCCCGCAGTCCGTCGACAGTGACCGTGGCGTCCATCGCCGCCCAGTCTGTCATCGCGCCACGCTCCGCACCGCGCCCCGCGCCGACCCCAGGGTCACCGCCGCCACCGCGCCGACGATCGCCGGAACCAGCCACAGCCCGCCGTCCGGGACGACGCCCTCGTGCCGCGCCACCGCGAACGGGACGACGGTCGTCAGCGCCGCCAGGACGCCGAGCAGCACGCCGATCACCGCGACCACGGCGGCCTCCGCCACCACGGATCCGCGGACCTGGGCGGGCGTCGCGCCGAGCAGCCGCAGCCGGTCGAGCTCGGTACGGCGATGGGCGACCGTCGCGACGAAGGCGTTGACGACCATGATCACCGCGAACAGCGACAGCATCGCGACGACCACGTTGTTGAGCAGGTTGATCGTGTCGCCGTCGGCGTTGCCGGCAGGAACGGTGCGACCGTCGATGTCGACGAGCAGCAGGGTGCCCGTCGCGGCCGACGTCAGCACGATCACCGGCGCCAGGACCCCGGACAGCAGGTGCGCCCGCCGCGCCGTGTTGTACGACGCCAGGTGGGCGCTCGCGCTCGACGACGCGCCCGCGACCAGCCGGATCGGCGCGGCGCACCAGCGCAGCAGGACCGGCGCGAGCACGGCCAGCCCGACGCCGACCAGGATCGAGCTGGAGCCGCTCGTCGACATCGCCGCGTAGGGGTCCGCGTCGTGCGCGGTGACGGTGATGGTGATGACCGCCATCGCCAGTCCGTAGCCGATGAGGAGCACCGCGATCGCGACCCGCCACCAGCGCATCCGGCCCTGCTCCGCGGCGCTGTCGCGCACCAGGACGCCCGCCGGTCCGCGGGTCGCGCGCCGGGCGGCCACCGCGGCGGCGATGCCCGCGACGAGCAGGACGAGGGCGGCGCCCGCGAGGGCGGAGAGCGGGCCGCCGTCGTACGGGGTGGCATCGGTGACGAGGCCGCCGGAGCGGATCATCTCGAACAGCAGGCGCCCCGTCACCGAGGCGATCGCGGCGCCGACCGCCGCCGCGAGCAGCGCCACTGCCGCGGTCTCGCGGGCGATGAGCCGGCGGGCCTGGAGCGGCGTGGCGCCGACGGTGCGGAGCAGGCCGATCTCGGTGGCCCGCTGGGTGGTGGTGATGCCGACCGTCGAGGCGACCGAGAAGAGCACGATGACCGCGCCCCAGCCGCCGACGACGGCGCCCATGATGAGGAGCGTGTCGGCGTCCGGGCCGCTCGCCGAGAAGGACGACTCGGCGAGCGCCGCGAACGAGCCGATGAGCACGGTGCCGAGCAGGACGGCGAGGAAGGTCGCCGTCGCGGCGAGCGGCCGGTGGCGCAGGCTGCGCACCGAAAGCCAACCGGCGACCCCGACCACAGCCCGGGGTCCCCGGTCGATTGTTCGCCGGAGGAGCGAAGCGGGAGAGGCGAAGAATCGAGTGGGGTGGCTCATCGGGCCACCACCAGCTGGTCGAGGTGCGCCAGCTGACCGGCGACCGCGTCCGCGGTGGGCTGGGCCATCCGGCCGGCGACCCGGCCGTCGACGAGGAAGACCACCTCGTCGGCGTACGACGCGGCGACGGGGTCGTGGGTCACCATCACCACGGTCTGGCCGAGGTCGGTGACGCTGCCGCGGAGCAGGCCGAGGACCTGCCGGGCGGTCGCGGAGTCGAGCGCGCCGGTCGGCTCGTCGGCGAGCACCACCTCCGGGTCGGTCACCAGCGCCCGCGCGATCGCGACGCGCTGCTGCTGGCCCCCGGACAGGCTGCCGGGCAGGTGGTGCGCGCGCGCGGCGAGGCCGACCCGGTCGAGCAGCGCGCGGACCCGCGCCCGGTCGGGACGCCTGCCGGCGAGGCGGGACGGGAGCCCGACGTTCTGCGCGGCGGAGAGATAGGGCAGCAGGTGGAAGCCCTGGAAGACGAAGCCGATCCGCTCGCGGCGCAGCCGGGTACGACGCTCCTCGTCCCAGTCGGTGACGTCCTCGCCGCCGATGAGCACCCGGCCGCCGGTGGGGCGCTCGAGGCCGGCGGCGCAGGACAGGAAGGTGGACTTGCCGGAGCCCGACGGCCCCATGACGGCGGTGAAGGTGCCGCGCCGGAAGGCGAGGTCGACGCCGGCGAGGGCGGTGACCTCGGCGGCGCCGGCGCCGTAGGTGCGGGTGAGGTCCTGGACCTCGAGGGCGATGGGTGACATGGCTGCTCCTGAGCGGCGGGAATCGGTCACCACCGACGCTAGGAACGATCCGGCGTGGGCTCGATGGGCCTGATCCGCCGCTTCGGGGTGGGGTTTTCCCTACCCCGGCGCCCGGTCAGCCGACGCCGCGGGCGAGCGCGGCGTCGTACTGGGCCTGGAGGCCCTCACGCAGTCCGACCGTCGGCGCCCAGCCGAGCAGCTCGCGCGCGGCCGTCACGTCGCCCGACGTACGACGGGCCTCGCCGCGGCCCGCCGCGTGCCGCTCGAGCGGCACCGCTCTGCCGGCGATCTCGCCGAGCACGTCGAGCGCGTCGGAGAGCCGGACCTGCGTGCCGCCGGCGATGTTGAGGACGGTCCCTGGCGGGAGGTCGGCGTCGAGGCAGGCCAGGTTGGCGTCGGCGATGTCGCCGACATAGGTGAAGTCGCGGACCTGCCCGCCGTCGCCCAGCAGCGGGAACGCCGGCCCTCCGGTCACGGCCGCGACCATCTTGCTGAACGCCATGTCGGGGCGCTGGCCGGGGCCGAAGACGGTGAAGTAGCGCAGCGACACGACCGGCAGCCCGCGCGCCTTCGCGTACGCCGTGCCGAGGTGCTCGGCGGCGAGCTTGGAGACGCCGTACGGGCTGAGGGGCGCGGGCAGGGCGTCCTCGCGGGTCGGGAAGGCGGCCGCGTCGCCGTAGACGGACGAGGAGGAGGCGAGCACCACCCGCCGGATCCGCGGGGCCTCCAGGACGGCGTCGAGCAGCCGCTGGGTCGCGCCGACGTTGTCGCGCAGGTAGTCGCCGAAGTCGCCGTCCCACGAGTCCCGCAGGCCCGCACGGCCGGCCTGGTGGGAGATCACGTCGACGCCGCCGACCACCTCGTCGAGCGGGTCGTGCGCAAGGTCGCGCTCGAGGAAGGTGAAACCGGGCCGGTCGAACAGCGTCAGCAGGTTGTCACGCTTGGCCGCGAGGTCGTACACGGGGCGGAGCGCGTCGACCCCGATCACGGTGTGCCCCGCGTCGAGGAAGCTGCGCGCGACGGCGCTTCCGACGAATCCTGCGACGCCGGTCACCAATGCGGTCAGCTCGTTGCTCATGGTCCGGCAAAGATTAGGGAGAACGACCTCCTCGGCGCGAACGGACGTGGGATTCTGTCCCGACCCCCGAGGAGTGACGATGCCCCCACGCCCGACCCGCGCCGTCTACACGGCGCTGATCGGCTCCTACGAGCTGCTCCAGGAGCAGCCCGTCGCCCGCACCTCGGACGTCCCGTTCATCTGCCTCACCGACGACCCCGCGCTGACCAGCGAGACGTGGGAGGTCCGGCTCGTCGAGCCCGCGTTCGCGATGGACTCGGTGCGCTCGTCGCGGGTGCTCAAGGTGCTCGGCGGCGGCCTCGACGACTACGACGAGACGCTGTGGGTCGACTCCCGGATCGTGCTGCAGGCCGACCCGCACGAGATCCTGGACGCCATGCTGGCCGAGGGCGACCTCGGCTTCCTGCTGCACAGCTTCCGCGACTCGGTGCTGACCGAGTTCGACGTCTGCGCGCGATCCGGCCTCGACGAGCCGGGCCGGATCTACGAGCAGCTGATGCACTACGCCGAGACCCGGCCGGAGACGCTCGACGAGGTGCCCCTCTGGGGCGCGATCATCGCCCGCCGCTGGACGCCCGACGTTCACCGCGCGATGCGGAGCTGGATCGACCACATCCTGCGCTACTCCCGCCGCGACCAGCTGTCGTCGCGCTACGTCCTCGCCGACTTCGACCGCCTGACGACCTTCGCGATCGACAACCTCGACTCCCCCTGGCACCACTGGGTCGACGAGAGCCTGATCGGCCGCAACACCAAGATCCGGGTGAGCGCCTACCGCACCGCGATCCGGGCGCCGCTCGCCGAGCTGGCCGAGGCACGGACGACGATCGCCCGCCTCGAGGGCGAGCTCGCGGCCTCCCGGCAGGCGCGGACCGAGCTGGACGAGCAGGTCGGCCGGCTGCGCGAGCGGGTCGAGCGGCTCAAGGCCAAGGTCGACCGCCACCGCGCGCGCGAGGCGCGGCTGCGGGCCCGGCTGGCCGCGGCCGAGGAGACCGTGGAGCCGCGGCCGCGGCGGGCGTCCGGCCTGCGCCGCCGCTGACCTTCCGCGGATTCGACGGGTCACAGGCCGCCTCCGGGCGGACATCGTGGCGCAGGTGCCGAACTCCCGCCCGGACCGCCCCGACTGTTAGCCTTGAACGGTTCCAGTCTTCGAGGTCCCCTGCGATCTCCCGGCCCACGAGAGGGTGAGCAGGACGGTCGCCCGGTCCTCGACGCGCGCAGCGGCGCTGCGGCTGGTCGCGTTCTTCGTCGCGGGGATGCGGCTGGCCACGCTCGCCCAGATGGCGCCGTCGCTGGTGCCCGCGCTGACCGACGCGGACCGTCCGGCGCTGACCGCCGCGACCTGGGTGCTGGCGGTGACGTCGCTGGTGGGGCTGGCGGCGATCGTGCTGGCGCGACGCCGGCCGACCGGGACGTCGTACGCCGTCGCGGACGTGAGCATCGCCGTCGCCCTGCTCGTCGCCGGCATGTGGTCGGTGCCGGTGCCGGAGCGACTGGGGTCGTGGGTGGGCTTCCAGGCGGCGTACGCGCTGTGCGTGGCGTGCTCGCTGGTGGGCGTGCGCTCGCGGGCCCGGGCGTTCGCGCTGGTGGCGGTGCTGGCGACGGCGGAGGCGGTCTACCTGGCGCCGACCGTCGACCGGTGGGCCGACCTGCTGCAGCTGGTGAGCAACATCCTGACCGTCCTCGTCATCGGGCCGCTGGCCTGGGTCTGCACGCAGATGCTGATCCGGATCGGCGCCGATGCCGACGAGGCGCACCAGCTCGCCGCCGACCTGGCCACGGCCGAGGAGGAGCGGCGGGCGCGGACCGCGATCCACAACGGCACCGCCGTGATGCGGCTGCTCATGGAGTCGGCCGACGGCGCGCAGGCGCCGGGACTGCGACAGCAGGCCGAGATCGAGCTCAACCGGATGCGCGCCTACCTGACCGGCGACCCGCTCCCGGCGACCGGCGGCAGCACGTCGCTGGCGGCGGTGGTCACCGCGGCCCGGGCCGAGTTCGACGACCTGCCGGTGACGCTCGTGACCGACCTCGCCACCGGCGTGGAGCTCGACCGGGCCCTCGCCGACGACCTGGCCGCGGCGCTGCGCAGCCTGCTGCTCAACGTGCGACTCCACGCCCGCGCCGACCAGGTGGTGCTCCATGCCGAGGAGCGCGACGACCGTGACGGCTGGGAGATCAGCGTCCACGACAACGGGGTCGGCTTCGCGACCGACGAGGCGTCGTACGGCGTCGGGATCAGGGACGTCGTCGTCGGGCAGCTCGCCCGCTCCGGCGTCCGGACCGACATCGACAGCGTCCCCGGCCTCGGCACCACGGTCACCCTCACCCTCACCACCGCAGACCTCCCGACCGCCACGACCTGACCAGGAGAGCCGAGTGCCCACGCCGCGCTTCGCGCACGTCGACGACACCACCGCGCTGCGCGCATCGCTGGGCCTGCTGCTGCCCGACCTCGACTTCGTCTCCGCCCACCCGAGCGTCGAGGACCTGCTCGCCCACCGCCCGGACGCCGACGTCGTCATCCTCGACCTGCACCTCGCCACCGCCGGCCAGCCCGAGGCCACCCAGGGCCCGACCGCGATCCGGCTGCTCGTCGACGCCGGCTACCGCGTCTGCGTCTACACCCAGGAGCAGCGCCGCTTCGTCCTCGCCGCCTGCCTCGCCGCCGGCGCCACCGGCGTGGTCTCCAAGACCGACTCGCTCGCCGCCACCGAAGCAGCCTTCCGCGCGGTCGCGGCCGGCGAGCTCGTCGTACCGCCTGCGGTGGCGGGCCTGCTCGAGGTCCTGGTCCGCCGCGGCAGCCTCACCCTCGTCTCCCCGCGCCAGCGCCAGGTGCTCGCCGCGCGCGCCCGCGGGCTGACCTATGCGGAGATGAGCCGGACCATGTTCCTGGCGGAGTCGACGCTGCGGGGCTACTGGATCGAGCTGAGCCAGACGGTCGAGAAGTACCTCAAGGAGACCTCGCCCGGCGACATCGAGCATGCGCTGGGGCTCGGGCCGGGCGACCTGCTCGCCACGTGACGCCGTGACCCAGCCGGCGCGCTCGCCACTGTCGGGCTCTGGGCGAACGCACCCGTGACGGACTGGCTCCCCAGGTAGGAGTCGAACCTACGTCGCTTGTCCTGATTCAAAGTCAGGCGGGCCCTGCCGGCAGACCAACTGGGGATGGCGGGCCCAGCCTAGATGTTCTGTCCACGCAGGTTGGGCACGAGGTCGGCTGGTGACTTGCCGCCGAGTGCGGTGT
>NZ_BAABAC010000051.1:0-25239 GCF_039537225.1 Nocardioides ginsengisoli | reverse complement strand
AGGTACCTGGGTAGGAATTGCCGCCCTTTTCCGCTGAAAAATAGGCGAACCCAGCAACCCACCGCCCCGACCGCGCCCGCCCGGCCACCTCCTTTGTGCACGGTGACAAAGCCGCTCGCGAACTTTGGACGGCGACCACGAGAGGGTGACGCCCGTCACCGAGTGAGATGGGCGGTCACAGGCGAGCCCGGCACAGGGGCGCGGCCGTTCTGATGGGGGTGCTCCGGCATGCACACGTACGACGTCATCGTGGTGGGCTCCGGCTTCGGCGGCTCGGTGACCGCCCTGCGGCTCGCGGAGAAGGGCTACCGGGTCGGCGTGCTCGAGGCGGGGCGGCGGTTCGAGGACGAGGACTTCGCGAAGACCTCGTGGGACGTGCGCAAGTTCCTCTTCGCGCCGCGCCTGGGCTGCTTCGGCATCCAGCGGATCCGGCTGCTGCGCGACGTCGTCGTCCTCGCCGGCGCGGGCGTCGGCGGCGGCTCGCTGGTCTATGCCAACACGCTCTACCAGCCCAAGTCGGACGCCTTCTTCGACGACCCGCAGTGGGCGCACATCACCGACTGGAAGGCCGAGCTGGCGCCGTACTACGACCAGGCGAGCCGGATGCTCGGCGTGGTCCAGAACCCCACGGTGACGCCGTCCGACGTCGTGATGAAGCAGGTCGCCGACGACATGGGGGTCGGCGACACCTACCGGCCGACGCCGGTCGGGGTCTGCTTCGGCACGCCGGGAGAGGCGATCCCCGACCCCTACTTCGGTGGCGCCGGCCCCGAGCGGCGCGGCTGCATCGAGTGCGGCGAGTGCATGACGGGCTGCCGGCACAACGCCAAGAACACGCTGCTCAAGAACTACCTCCACCTCGCCGAGAAGATGGGCGCCGAGGTCCGCGAGCGCACCACGGTGGTGGCGATCCGGCCCCGCGCGGACGGCGGGTACGACGTCGTCACCCACCGCTCCGGCCGCTCCGCCCGCCGTACGACGACGCTCACGGCCGGCCAGGTCGTGCTCGCGGCCGGCACGTGGGGGACCCAGGAGCTGTTGCACGGGATGCGCCGCAGCGGCGACCTCCCGCACCTGTCCGACCGGCTCGGCTACCTGACCCGCACCAACTCCGAGGCGCTGTGCGCGTCGAGCACCCGGCTGCGCAGCAAGGACCAGCACGACTTCCACCACGGCGTCGCGATCACCTCCTCGATCCACCCCGACGAGGTCACCCACATCGAGCCGGTCCGCTACGGCAAGGGCTCCGGCCTGATGGGTCTGCTGCTCACCCTGATGACGGACGGCGGCGGCCGGGTGCCGCGCTGGCTGCGCTGGCTGGGCCAGGCCGTGCGCCACCCGGGGCTGCTGCTGTCGACGTACGCCGGCCTCGGCAGCTGGCCCGAGCGCACGATCATCGCGCTCGTCATGCAGACCCACGACAACTCGATCACGGTCCACCCGAAGAAGCGCGGCAAGCGGGTCCGGCTGACCTCGACGCAGGGCCATGGCGAGCCGAACCCGACCTGGGTGCCGGTGGGCAACGAGGTGGTCCGGCGGATCGGGGACAAGATCGACGGCGGCGCCTACAGCAGCGTCGGCGAGATCTTCAACATCCCCATGACCGCGCACTTCCTGGGCGGCTGCCCGATCGGCGACTCCGCCGCCACCGGCGTGATCGACCCCTACCACCGGGTCTACGGCCACCCCGGCCTGCACGTCGTCGACGGCGCCGCGATCTCCGCCAACCTCGGCGTCAACCCGAGCCTCACCATCACCGCGCAGGCCGAGCGGGCGATGGCGGTGTGGCCCAACCAGGGCGAGGCCGACCCGCGGCCCGCGCTGGGGGCCGACTATGCGCGGCTCTCCCCGATCGCGCCGGTGCGGCCGGCTGTGCCACCGACCGCACCGGCTGCGCTCCGTCTCCCGCTGTACGTCGTGCGGAGCGACGCGTGACCGCCGCCCCGGCGGGTCTGACGGAGGAGAGCCGGCAGGTCGCTCGCGACGCCCTGCGCGCGACCCTGCCGTTCAAGGCGCTGTCGACCTTCGGCGACTTCTACGGCTTCGTCGGCAAGGTGTTCGCGCAGATGTTCACGCGGCGCCTCCAGTTCCGGGAGTTCGTCTCGCAGGCCTGGTTCGTGACGACGGTGTCGTTCGGCCCGGCGCTGCTGGTGTCGATCCCGTTCTGCGTCGTCATCATCTTCCAGGTCAACCAGCTGCTCATCCAGATCGGCGCGGTCGACCTCGCCGGCGCCGGCGCCGCGGTCGCGGTGGTGCGGGAGATCGGGCCGATCGTGTCGGTGCTGGTCGTCGCGGGCGCCGGTGCGACGGCGATCTGCGCCGACCTCGGCTCGCGCAAGATCCGCGAGGAGATCGACGCCATGGTCACCCTCGGCATCGACCCGATCGAGCGGCTCGTCGTCCCCCGGGTGATCGCGTCGACCCTCGTCGGCGTCGCGCTCAACGGCATGGTGACCGTGGTCGGCCTGGTCGGCGGCTACTTCTTCTCCGTCGTCCTGCAGGGCGCGACACCGGGCCTGTACCTGTCCGACCTGACGCTGCTGGTCGGGCTGCCGGACTTCCTCGCCTCCGAGGCCAAGGCGGCCGTCTTCGGCCTGCTCGCCGGCCTGACCGCCTGCTATCTCGGCCTCAACGCCAAGGGCGGCCCCAAGGGCGTCGGCGAGGCCGTGAACCAGACCGTGGTGTTCGCCTTCATGCTGCTGTTCGCGGCCAACAGCGTGATCAGCGCCCTCTTCCTCCAGATCAAGCTGGGAGCCTGAGATGCCCCTCTCGTCGGCGACGTCGTCGCTGCGCAACCTCGGCGACCAGCTGAGCTTCCACGGCAATGCGTACGCGCACATGCCGCGCGCACTCAAGCACTACCCGAAGGAGGTCGTCCGGCTGCTCGCCGAGGTCTCCCTCGGATCCGGCGCGCTCGCGCTGATCGGCGGCACGGTGCTGGTGATCGGCTTCCTCACCGCCGCGTCGGGCATCGAGGTGGGCCTGCAGGCCTACACCTCCTTCGACAACATCGGCGTCTCCACGCTGTCCGGCTTCTTCTCGGCGTACTTCAACACCCGCGAGGTGGCGCCGATCATCGCCGGCATCGCGCTCACCGCGACCGTCGGCGCCGGTTTCACCGCGCAGATCGGCGCGATGCGGGTGAGCGAGGAGATCGACGCGCTCGAGGTGATGGCCGTCCCGCCGGTGCCCTACCTGGTCACCACGCGGATCATCGCCGGACTGATCGCCGTCGTCCCGCTGTTCGCGATCGCGCTGATGATGTGCTGGCTGGCGACCTATCTCGTCGTCACGGTCGGCTACGACCAGGCGCCGGGCACCTACCAGCACTACTTCGACACCTTCCTCATCCCCAGTGACCTCTTCCTGGCGATCGTGAAGGTCGCGCTGATGGCGCTCGTCATCGTGTCGATCTGCTGCTACCACGGCTTCCGCGCGGCCGGCGGCCCCGCGGGCGTGGGCAAGGCCGTCGGCAAGGCGGTCCGCTCCGCGCTGATCTGCACGATGTTCATCGACCTGATCTTCGCGATCGCCATCTGGGGCGGTCCGTCGGTCCACATCGCCGGGTGAGGCGGATGAGCACCCCACACCGCAGGATCGGGCGGATCGACCGGCAGGTCGGCTACGGCCTCGTCTTCATCGCGCTCATCGCGCTGCTCATCGCCGGCACGATCGCCAAGTACCGCGGGGCCTTCGACGACACCGTCGCCGTCTCGGTCGAGTCCGACCGCGCCGGCCTGACCCTCGCCTCCGGCGCGCCGGTCAAGCTGCGCGGCGTCGAGATCGGCCGGGTCGGCAAGGTCGAGCCCGCCGGCACCGACGGCAAGGTCCAGATCGAGCTGGCCATCGACGCCGACAAGATCGACCGGGTCGCCGCCGACGTCACCGCGCAGATCGTGCCGCCCACGGCGTTCGGGGCGAAGTACGTCCAGCTCACGCCCCCGGCGCACGCCGACGGCCGCAAGATCCGCGCAGGTGCGGTGATTCCGGCCGATCGGGTGACCGTCGAGGTCGACGAGGCGTTCGCCAACCTCACCAAGGTCCTGGACGTCGCCCGTCCGGCGGAGGTCGACTCCGCCCTCACCGCGGTGGCCGGCGCGGTCGAGCAGCGGGGCCGGCTGATCGGCCGGCTGATCACGCAGACCGACGCCTACCTGCGCTCGCTCAACCCGTCGCTGCGTACCCTCGCCGCCGACCTGCGGGTCGCCGACGACGTCGCCGACGTGTACGACGTCGCCCGCCCCGACCTGGTCGACGCGCTCAGCCAGGGCGGCCAGGTGTCGCAGACACTGGTCCGTCAGCAGGCCTCGCTGCGCGCGCTGGAGCGCAGCCTCACCGGCTTCAGCGACGACGCCGACACGCTGCTGCGCAGCTCCGAGGGTGGCCTGGTCACCTCGCTGCGACTGCTGCAGCCCGTCTCCGAGGTCGGGCGTCGCTACTCGCCCGAGCTGCCCTGCCTGATCCTCGGCCTGGCGTCGGCCAACAAGCTCGCCGAGGCCGCCGTCGGCGGCACCCACCCGGGCGTCACGACCTACACCCGGATCGTGCCGGGCCGCGACCCCTACACCTACCGCGACAACCTGCCCCAGCTCGGCGCCGACAACGGCCCGGCCTGCTACGGGCTGCCGTACGTCGACGCGGAGGAGGGCCGCCAGGCGCCGCCGTCCTTCCGCACCGGCGCGAACCCGTACGTCGGGCCGCAGCCGACGCCCAGCCAGGCCGTCGTCGACACCCTGCTCGGACTGCTCGAGGGAGGGGCGAACCTGCCATGACGCCGTCGCCTGAGAAGCGCCGCCAGCGCGCGGACCTGATCAAGTTCTCGGCCTTCCTCGCCGTCGCCGCGGTCTTCACCGTGTGGGTCGCGGTCGTCACCGGCGAGTACCGCCCCGGCGACCGCGACGACTACCGCGCCGTCTTCGACGACGTGTCCGGCCTGTCGGTCGGCGACGAGGTCCGGATCGCGGGCGTCGACGTCGGCAAGGTGACCGGCATCGACGTACGACGCGACAACACCGTGCTCGTCACGTTCCGGGTGGACGCCGGCCAGCGGCTGACGACGGGCACGCACGCCACGATCCAGTACCGGAACCTGATCGGTGACCGGGTCGTCCAGCTCACCCGCGGCGAGGGGGACGAGGGAGAGATCCTCGCCGCGGGTGGAACCATTCCGGCCGCACGGACGGCGTCCGCGCTCGACCTGGACACGCTGCTCAACGGCTTCAAGCCGCTGTTCGCGGGCCTCAGCCCGACCCAGGTCAACGAGCTGTCCGGCCAGCTGGTGCAGGTGCTCCAGGGCCAGCAGTCGGCCCTGGCGACGCTCGTCGACCACGTAGCGTCATTCACGACCACGATCGGCGGCCGTGAGCAGCTGATCGGGCAGGTGATCCGCAACCTCAACAGCGTCCTCGGCACGGTCGACGACCGCAAGGCGACCGTGGGGCTGCTGCTCGACCGGCTCGACACGCTGCTGAAGGGCCTCGACTCGCAGGACACGCAGCTGCTCGACGCGGCCGGCCGGATCGACCGCTTCGCCGACGAGACCGCGTCGCTGGCGGCGCGGGCGCGCGGCGACCTGCGCGGCGACCTGCAGGGCCTGGCCGTCTCGGCGCGCGGCATCAACCGCAGGGCCGACACCTTGCAGGCGGTGCTGCGGAACCTGCCCGACCACTACCGCGCGATCCAGAACACCGCGTCGTACGGCAACTTCTTCAACTTCTTCCTCTGCGGCGTGCGGATCGAGACCGGCCTTGCCGGCGCGAAGGTCACGACGCCGTGGATCTACTCCGATGCCGCGAGGTGCAAGCGATGAGCCGGGTCATCAGCCCCGACCGACTGGCCGTGCGCGGACTCGTCGGCACCATCGCCCTGGTGCTCGTCGTGCTCGCCGCGCTCAACATCAACAAGCTGCCGCTGATCGGCAACAGCGACGTGCTGCACGTGCAGTTCGCCGAGGCCGGCGGGCTCAAGGGCGGCGACGCGGTGATGATCTCGGGCGCCCAGGTGGGCAAGGTCCGCGAGGTGCGGCTCGACGGCAGGCACGTCGTCGCCGACATCGTCCTCACCGACGGCGACGTCGTCCTGGGGCGCGACACCGAGGCGCGGATCATCACGATCACGCTGCTCGGCCGCGCCGCCGTCGAGCTGGAGCCCCGTGGCGGCGGGCGATTGAGCGCCGGACAGTCGATCCCGCTGGAGCGGACGTCGTCGCCGTACAACCTGACGAGCACGCTCAACCAGCTCACCGAGACCACCGCGTCGATCGACAAGGCGCAGCTCGCGGCGGCGCTCGACCAGGCGTCGTCGACTCTCAACGCGACCAGCCCCGACCTCGGACCGGCGCTGGAGGGCATCACCGCTCTGTCCCGTGCGGTCTCCTCCAACGACGACGAGCTGCGCTCGCTGGTGGCGCACGCCGACAACGTCACCGGCGTGCTGGCCAGTCGTGACCAGCAGATCGCCTCGCTGCTGGGCTCGGGCCGCTCGCTGCTGGCCGAGCTCGACGCCCGCCAGCAGGTCGTCGTCAGCCTGCTGCAGAGCGCGCGGGCGCTGTCGACCGAGCTGCGGTCGCTGCTCGACGACACCGACGACGTGCTCGGGCCGGCGCTCGACGAGCTCGACGGGGTCGTCAAGGTGCTCAACCGCAATAAGTTGGACCTGCAGGACACGGTCTTCGGCCTGCGCGGCTATGCCACCGCCTTCGGCGAGGCGATCTCGAGCGGGCCGTGGTTCGACGCCTACATCCAGAACCTGACCGCGCCCGGCACCCTCGTCCCCGTCCTCTCGGGAGTCATGCCATGAAGAAGAAGATCCTGATCGCGGTCGTGCTCGCGGCCGTCGTCCTCAGCGGCTACTCGTGGCAGCGCGACGCCGGCAGCACGACCGTCCGCGCGTACTTCTCCAGTGCCGAGGGGCTCAACGTCGGCGACGACGTCAAGGTGCTCGGCGTCAAGGTCGGCACCATCGAGGCCATCGAGAACAAGACCCAGGGCGTGCTGGTGACGCTGAAGGTCGACTCCGGCCAGCCGATCCCGGCCGACGCGCATGCCGCGATCGTGTCGCCGAGCCTGGTGAGCGGGCGGTTCGTGCAGCTCGAGCCCGTGTACGACGGCGGCCCGCGGCTCGAGGACGGCAGCACGATCGCGCTGGCCCGAACCGCCGTCCCGGTCACCTTCGACGACGTCAAGCAGCAGCTGACCGACCTCGCGACCACGCTCGGCCCCGACGCGGGCAAGAAGCAGGGCCCGCTCGCCATCGCGATCACCGCGCTGGAGAAGAGCCTGCGCGACGGCAACTCCACCCAGCTGCGGACGTCGATCGACGAGCTCCGCGGCGCCGCGACCGCGCTGTCCGACGGCCGCTCCGACCTGTTCTCGACGGTCCGGAACCTCAACGCGTTCACCCGCAACCTGGCGCTCAACGACGCCGCGGTCCGGGGCTTCACGACCGAGCTGGACGACGTGAGCGGCGTCCTGGCCGCCAACCGGGCCAACCTGCGCGGCGCGCTCGTCGACCTGGCGAAGGTGCTGGCGACGACCGACCGCTACTTCACGCGGCACCGCAAGCGGCTGCGCACCACGACCACGGACGTGAACCTGCTGGCCGCCGCGCTCGCGGACCGGTCCAACGAGCTGGCCGGCGTCCTGCACGTCGCGCCGCACGCGCTCGTCGACCTCAGCAACACCATCCAGGACCAGGCGATCACCGGCCGGGCCACGCTCTCGGCGCTCGACAACGTCCCGCAGCTGCTGTGCGGCGCGGTGCTCGGCGTCGGCGGCACCGCGGAGCAGTGCGCGAAGGTGCTGCAGCCGCTCGCCGACCTGCTCGGCCTCGACCTGACCGCCCGCCGCAAGGGAGGACAGCGATGACGCGGACCTGGCTCCGGCGACTGGTGCCCGCGGTGCTCGCCGCCGCACTCCTCACCACCGGCTGCGACATCCAGCCCAACGACAACACGCTCCCGGGCCAGGTGGCCGTGGGCGACGACGGCTACACGGTCGAGGTGCACTTCGACCAGATCGAGAACCTGGTCCCCAACTCCACGGTCCAGAAGGACAACGTGGTCATCGGCACCGTCGGCGAGATCAAGGCCGAGGGCTGGGAGGCGGTCGTCCGGCTGCACCTGCGCAAGGACGTGCCGCTGCCTGCCGACGCGGTGTTCGCCATCGGTCAGAAGACCCTGCTCGGCGCGCAGTACGTCGAGGTCTCGGCACCCGCCCGCTCCGGCGGTGGACGGCTCGCCGACGGCGCCGTGGTGCCGGTGGCGCAGACCGGGAGCTATCCGGCGACCGAGCAGGTCCTCGGCGCGGTCGCGCTGCTGCTCAACAACGGCGGCCTGGCGCAGATCAGCACGATCACCGGCGAGCTGTCGACGGCGCTGCGGGACCGGGTGCCCGACACCCGCCGGCTGATCCGGCACGCGGACGAGCTGCTCGCCGTCCTCGACGCCAACAAGGGCGAGATCGTCCGCGCCCTCGAGTCCCTCGACCGGTTGAGTGCGGGCCTGCGCAAGGACCAGGACCGGATCGCGACCGCCATCGACCGGATCACGCCGGGCCTCCGGGTCCTCGAGCAGGAGCGCAACCGGCTGGTCAAGGCGGTCACCACGACCGGGCGGACCGGCGACCGCGCGGTGCGCGTCGTACGGGCGAGCGAGACCGCGCTGCTCGCCAACCTCGACGCGCTCGGGCCGATCCTCACCCACCTCGGCAAGGCCAGCGAGTCGCTGCCGGACGCGCTGAAGCTCGGACTGACCATCCCGTTCCCGGTGATGACCACGCGCAATGCGCTCAAGGGCGACTACGCCAACCTGTTCGCGACGCTCGACCTGCGCGACCAGAGCCTGCTCGGCAGCTGGCTCGGGCTGATCGGCGTACCCGCGGCGGCCCAGGCCGGTGACCCGGTCACCGACCCGCTGACGCCGCCCGCCGTGGGCACGCCGGCGGCACCGGCCACCGGGACGCCGGCCACGCCGACGCCCACTCCCGAGGTCCCGACGCCCACGCCGACCGAGACGCCGAAGAAGTGCGGCCTCCTCAAGATCCTGGGAATGTGCTGATGCTGCTCACGCCTCTGATCAAGCGCCAGCTGCGCATCTTCGCGGTGCTCGCGGTGGTGGCCCTCGGCCTCGCGTTCTTCCAGTACGCACGGGTGCCGGCGATGCTCGGCATCGGCGTCTACGACGTCCGGGTCGACTTCGCCGACGCCAGCGGGCTCTACCCGAAGGCGGCGGTGACCTACCGCGGCGTCGAGGTCGGCGAGGTGTCGCGGCTCGAGGTCACCGACCACGGGGCGATCGCCACGCTGCGCCTGGAGAACTCGGCGCGGATCCCGGCGCGGGCGTCGGCCGAGCTGCACAGCACGTCAGCCGTCGGCGAGCAGTACGTCGACCTGGTCGACCCGCGCTCCGGTGCGGGCGGGTCGGTGCTGGCCGACGGCGCCACCATCCCGCGGGACCGGGCGGTCGAGATGCCCCAGATCACGCCGGTCCTCGACTCGGTCAACCGACTGCTCGAGTCGGTGCCGAAGGCCGCGACCCGACGGGTCCTCGACCAGATCGATGACGGCCTGGGCGGATCGGGCCCCGATCTGCAGGAGCTGGTCGACTCGTCCGGCAAGCTGCTGACCGAGGCGCAGTCGCAGATCGAAGCGACCACGTCGCTCATCTCGGCGCTGCAGCCGGTGCTCGAGACGCAGCGCGACCTCGGCCCGGCGACGCGCGACGGCGCGGCACAGCTCGATCAGGTGACCGGCGTCCTCGCGGACGACGACAGTGCGGCGCTGCGGGGTCTCCTGGCCACGGGGCCCGGTGGCCTCGACGCGGCGCGGGCGACGGTGCGTGACCTGCAGCCGGTGCTGCCGATGATGCTGGCAAACCTGACCACCAACGCCCAGGTGCTCAACACCTACCTGCCGCAGGTGCGGCAGACCCTCGTCGTCTACCCGTCGCTCGTGGCGCGGCTGCAGTCGGCGGTCAACCCGCGCGCGGCGCAGGGCGACGTGAAGCTCGACCTGCGGGCCGCGCTCAACGACCCGCCGACCTGCCGCAGCGGCTACCTGGACCCGCGCCAGCGACGCAACCCGCGCGCGACCGAGGTCCGGGACGTCGACACGCTCGCCCACTGCGAGATCGCGCCCGACGACCCGACCGCGATCCGCGGCGCGCGCAACCTGCCGTGTCCGCAGGGGACCGGCCGGGGTCCGACGCCGGCGGCGTGCGGGATCCGGTTCGGCGACGGTGTGTGGCCGGAGTCGGGCGGGACGGCGGCGTACGACCTGGCGGTCGGGCGCGGCGGCGAGCCGGCCCGCACCGGCGAGGACAAGACGAAGGGAGCGGACCTGTGGCAGATCCTGGTGCTGGCGCCGTTGAGCGTGCGATGACCGGCCGGCTGGTGGCGGGCGTGGTCGGGCTGGTCGCGGTCGCGCTGCTGGTGTTCGCGGGGCAGCGGGCCCTGGCCTGGCGGGGCGACCGGTCGGAGCTCTCCGACGGACGGGCCGCCGCGGCGGCCGCGACCGCCGAGGTGGAGGGCCTCATCGACATCAGCGGCTCGACGTCCGATGCCGACATGGTGCGCCTGCTCGACGGCGCGACCGCCGCGTTCCGGACCGACCTCGAGGCGCAGGCCGCCCGGTTGCAGAAGGCGCTCGCCGACAACAAGGTGAAGGCGACCGGGAAGGCCGTCTCGACCGGCGTGGTCAAGCTCGCCGACGACCGCGCGACCGTCATCGTCGCCGCGGCCGGGACCGTGAAGAACAAGCAGACCAAGGCCGCGGAGCCGCGCAACTACCGGCTGCGGGTCGACCTGCAGCGGGTGAAGGGGGACTGGCTGGTGTCGGGACTGGAGTTCGTCGCATGAGCCGCTTGACCGGTCTCACCCGCGTCGCCGCGGTCCTGCTGGTGCTCGCGGTCGTGGCGGCCGTGGTCGCCGGCGTCGGCGCCCATCGTGCGGCCGCGACCGCCGACGCGCGCAGCGACGCCCTCGCCGCCGCCAGGAAGCGCGTCCCCGAGCTGCTGAGTTATGAGAACGCCACCCTCGACGACGACCTGCGCCGCGCGCTCGCCCAGACGACGGGCGGGTTCACCGCCGACTACGGCAAGCTGCTCGACGACGTCGTGAAGCCCACCGCCGCGGCTCGCAGGATCAGCACCTCGGCCTCGGTCAGCGCGGCCGGTGTCGTCTCGGGCGGGCGCGAGCGAGTCGTCGTCCTGCTGTTCCTGACCCAGACCACGGTCGGGGGGCAGGGCGGCTCGTCGGTGTCGGGCAGCCGGGTCGAGGTCACCATGAAGCCGGACGGCGACGACTGGAAGATCGCGGGGCTGAAGCCGCTGTGACCTTCGTGTCGTTCGACCAGGACCTGCGCCGCTGGGTGGCCGAGTTCGTCGGGGCCGAGTCCGAGGGCGCCGCCGTCGACGCCTGGGTGAGTCACGTGCTCGGGCGGATCGTCGGCCAGGTGCCGGAGGTCCGCGAGGACGCCGCGCTGCGGGGCGTCGTCCGCGACGCCTGTGACGCGCACTGGCGGTCGTTCCTGGCCAATCTCGGCCAGCCTGAGCAGACCTTCCACCTCGTGCACGAGGCGCGCGACGTCCCGCTCGTCGTCGCCCAGCATGGCTATCCGCTGCCGGTGATCTTCCAGATCTACACGGCCGGCGAGCAGGCGGTGTGGGAGTTCATCACCGCCGCGGTGAAGGAGGCGACCGCCTCGGGGGTGGCCGAGGCCGACGCGCTGGTGCACTTCTGGACCCGGTCGAGCATGTGGTTCGACCGCTCCGTCGAGATGTCGGTGACGCTCTACCAGGAGGAGGTCGAGCGGATCCGTCAGGGCGACGCGGCCCGCCGGCTCGAGGTGGTCCGCGCGGTCCTGGCCGGTACGACGCTCGACCCGCGCGAGATCTCCGCCGGGCTGGGCGGACACCCCGTGTCGGCGTACCAGACGGCGGTGCTGCTGCACACCGACGACGACACCCGGATCGCCGACCTGCCGCAGGCCGCGCTGTCGCTGACGGCCGCGCTGGGCCTGCGCCAGCCGCTCGTCGTCCACCCCGGCGGACGGGACCTCTGGGCGTGGATCACCTCGGCCGTGGCGCCCGACCTGGCGCCCCTGGCGGACTGCGCGGCCTGGCTGCGGGAGCGCCGGATCATCGCCACGCTCGGGGCACCCGCGCCGGGCGTCGACGGCTTCTGTTCCTCGCACGTCGAGGCGCTCGCGACGCAGCGGCTGGTGCTGGCGGCCGACGAGCCGGCGTCCCTCACCTTCTTCACCGACGTCGAGCTGATGACCCTCATCGGCGACGGCGAGGCGATGCGGCGCTACGTCCACCGCACCCTCGGCCGGCTCGCCGCTCCCGACGAGCACGCCGAGCGGCTGCGGACGACGCTGCGCGCGCTGCTCTCGACCGGCAGCGTCGACGCGGCGGCCCGGCACCTGCTGGTGCACAAGAACACGGTGCGCTACCGGGTCGAGCGGGCCGAGGAGCTGATGGGCCGCCGGCTCGGCGAGTACGCCACCGCCGTCGACGTCGCGTTGCGCTGCCACGCGGCCTTCATGAGCGCCGGCGGCCGCGGTTCAGCAGGGCCAGCAGCGACCTGAGCAGGCGGGTGCGACCGGCGCGGTAGGGGTAGGTGTGGACGTCGCGCCGCAGGTGCCAGCGCGACACCAGCAGCGACTGCTGCCGGCAGTACTTCGTGATCCCATCCTTCCCGTGCCGCCGCCCGATGCCCGACGCCGGCTTGGCGCCGCCCATCGGCAGCTCGAGCGCGGTGTAGTTGACGACCGCGTCGTTGACGGTGACCGCGCCGGCCTCGAGGCGGCGCGCGACGTCCTCGGCCCGGGCCAGGTCGCGGCCGAAGACCGACGCACACAGCCCGTACGCCGAGTCGTTGGCCAGCCGCACCGCCTCGTCGGCGTCCGGCACCGCCATGATCGGCAGCGTCGGGCCGAACGTCTCCTCGCGCATGATCGTCATCGAGTGGTCGACGTCGACGAGGACGGTCGGCGGGTACCAGTGGCCCTCCCGCTCCGGCCGCACGCCGCCCGTGAGGGCGCGGGCACCGGCGGCGAGCGCCTCGCTGACGTGCCGGTCGACGACGTCGACCTGGGGCGGGAAGGTCAGCGAGCCGAGGTCGACACTGCCCGGTCCGGCCGGCACGCCCTGGCGCAGCGCGTTCACCTTCGCGGTCACCAGGTCGACGAAGTCGGCGTACACGGGCTCCTCGACGTAGCAGCGCTCGATGGAGATGCACGTCTGGCCGCAGTTGAACATCGCGTAGTACGCCGCATGCGTGGCCGCGCGCTCCAGGTCGGCGTCGGCGAGCACGATCATCGGGTCCTTGCCGCCGAGCTCGAGCGACGCGGGGATCAGCCGCTCGGCGGCGCGGGCCGCGACCCGCCGTCCGGTCGCGGTGGAGCCGGTGAACATGATCATGTCGACCTCGTCGACGAGCGCGGCTCCCGTCTCGCCGCGGCCGGTGACGACGCCGAAGACGCCGTCCGGCAGGCCGCACTCGGCGAGGCCTTGCGCCAGCAGGAGGGAGGTCAGCGGGGTGACCTCCGAGGGCTTGAGCAGGACCGCGTTGCCCGCCGCCAGGGCGGGGATGCAGTCTCCGAAGGAGTTGGTCAGCGGATAGTTCCACGGGCCGATCACGCCGACCAGGCCGACCGGCCGGTAGCGCTGGACCAGGCGCTTGCCCGCCACCAGCGGCTGGCTGGAGCGGACCTTCGTCTCCGCCAGATAGCGCGGCGCCTGCTTCGCCCAGAACCCGAACGCCGCGGCGCCGTAGTTGACCTCGGCGAGCAGGGCGTCCTCGTAGGCCTTGCCGGTCTCCGCCGAGATGGTCGCGACCACGGTGTCGGCGTGGTCGACGATCCAGCGCTGCATCCGGCGCAGCACGGCCGCGCGGCCGTCGTACCCGAGGGACTGCCAGGCGGGCTGGGCGGCTCGGGCACGCCGGGCCGCGTCCGCGACGGCGGTGGCGTCCAGGTCGGGGACGGTGCCGATGATCCGTCCGGTGGCGGGGTTCTCGACCGCGATCGTCATGGCGGCAAGTCTCGGGAGCCCAGATCGCCGCAGGTACGGGCCTTCGGACAAATGACGAGATCATTTTGGGACGGGCGTCCAAGGCCCCGGCGGGGTCGGGGCTCCTACCTTCACGTCCCATGCAGAGTCGACCGATCGCGACCGAGGTGCCCCGCGCCGAGCTCCCTCATGCCGTCACCGGACTGCCGGATCCGGGCGAGCGGGTGCCGGCGATGGCCTGGCCGACCGCGGCGCTGTACGTCGGCACGCTGGCGCTCTTCGCCCTGGAGCTGGTGCTCGTGCTGGCGATGGGCGCGACGCCGTGGCTGACCGTGCCGATGGGCGCGGCGGTCACCTTCTTGATGTTCAGCGTGCTGCACGAGTCGACCCACCACGCGATCAGCACCCACACACGGGTGAACAACGCGCTGGGCCACCTGTCGGTGCTGCTGGTGGTGCCGTGGGCGACGTACCCGCTGGTGAAGTTCATCCACATCGAGCACCACCGCAACACCAACGAGCCCAAGTCGATCGACCCGGACGCGTGGTGCGAGGAGGGGCCTGCGTGGCAGCTTCCGCTGCGCTGGGCGACGATCGACATCTGGTACGTCGTCTTCTACCTGCGGCGGCTCCGCGATCGTCCGTACGGCGAGGTCGCGGCGACGTTCGCCGTGTCCACCGCGGTCATCGGCGGCTTCGTCGCGATCGCGGCGGCCGGCTACGGAAGTGCGCTGTTCTGGGCCTTCCTGTTGCCGCAGCGCTTCGGGATGCTGATTCTCGCGTGGTGGTTCGACTACCTGCCGCACCACGGGCTGACCGTGACCCAGCGCGAGGACAAGTACCGCGCGACGCGCGTCCGGGTCGGCGGCGAGGGGCTGCTGACGCCGCTGTTCGTCTACCAGAACTACCACCTGGTGCACCACCTGCACCCGAGCGTGCCGTTCTACCGCTACATCCGCGCGTGGAAGCGCAACGAGCAGGCCTACCTCGACCGCAACGCCGCCATCTCCACGTGGTTCGGCCGGTCCCTGACCCCCAGCGAGTACCGCACCTGGCGCCGGCTCACCGACGAGATCACCCGCCATCCCACCTTCCACTCGCTGAGGGTGCGCGCGGTCGAGCCGGTGAGCAGCGACGCCGTCGCGGTCACCTTCGACGTCCCGGCAGACCTGGCGGATGCCTACCGGTACGTGCAGGGACAGCACGTCACGCTGCGCGCGGTCATCGACGGCGAGGAGGTGCGGCGCAGCTACTCGCTCGTCGCACCCCTGGTCGACGGCACACTGCGGGTGGCGGTGAAGCAGGTGACGGGCGGCCGGTTCTCGTCGTACGTCAACGGGCGGCTGGTCGCCGGCGAGCTGCTCGACGTGATGACCCCGGCCGGTGCCTTCCACGTGCCGCTCGACCCGGCCGCGGCGCGGCACCACGTCGGCGTGGCCGCCGGATCCGGCATCACGCCGCTCATGTCGACCATCGCGACCACCCTCGACACCGAGCCGGGCAGCCGGTTCACGCTCGTCTACGGCAACCGGACGGCGGCGACCACGATGTTCGCGGCCGAGCTCGCCGCCTGGCAGGAGCGGTACGGCGACCGCCTCGTCGTCCACCACATCCACTCCGCCGAGCAGGGCCGGATCACGCCGTCCCTGGTGCTGTCACTGGTGCCCGAACCGGAGTCCGTCGCGGCGTGGCTGCTGTGCGGGCCGCAGGAGCTGGTCGAGGCGGTGCGCGCGGAGCTGCTCACCGTCACCGCGCCGGGGCGCGTGCTCACCGAGGTCTTCCACGTCGTCGGCGGCGCGGTCGCCGGCGCCGGGCTGCCCGAGCTCACCAGCAAGGTCACGGTCTCCCTCGACGGCACGGACACCACCTTCCCGCTCGCCTCGACCGGCGCATCGGTGCTCGACGCGGCTCTGCAGGCGGGCATCGACCCGCCGTACTCGTGTGCGGGCGGGGCGTGCGGCACCTGCCGGGCGAAGGTGGTGCTGGGCCGGGCGGTGATGGACCAGAACCACGTGCTCGACGAGGAGCAGGTCGCGCAGGGGTATGTGCTGACCTGTCAGGCGCACCCGGTCACGGGTGAGGTACGGGTCGACTACGGTCGTTGAGGGCCGCGCGGCGCCTGCGGTCCTCGCGCCAGCGGAGGTTCTGCTCGGTGAGAACCAGCGCGACGAGGATCGACATCCAGAACACCGGGCCGTTGCCGCTCATCTCGAGATAGGCGCCGGGGATGAGGGACATGGCGATCGAGACCGCGAGCAGGACGGCGGGGAAGGTGATCCGGTCGACCAGGTCGCGCCGGTCGGCGAGCTGCCACAGGACCCCGCCCAGGACACCGGCCACGGCCCAGGAGGGTTTGGGGGGCGTCGGTCAGCGGCACGAGGACCTCCGGGTGAGTCGTGTGCCTGAGAACCCGGATATCGGGGTTCTCAGGCACACGACTCCCCAGCGGCGGCGAGCGCCTCGACCGCCGCCAGGTCGTACGCCCCCGCGTCGGTCCCGAGCCCCTGCGCCACCTGGGCCGCCGTCGCACAGCCCAGCGCCGCCGCCTCGACCGGCGACCGCCCGAGCGAGACCCCGCGCAGGAAGCCGGCGGAGAAGGCGTCGCCGCAGCCGGTGGTGTCGACGACGTCGACCGAGTACGCCGGCACCTCGGCCACACCCTCCGCCGCGGCCACGAGCGCGCCGCGCGCGCCCTGCGTGACCGCCACGCACCCGACGCCGTGGTCGAGCAGCGCCCGCGCGCCGTCGGCGAGCGAGTCGGCGCCGGTGAGGCCGAGGACCTGCTCGTCGTTGGGCAGCAGGTAGTCGGTGTGGGGGAGGGCGGCCGCGATCCAGGCGAGCAGGTCCGGGTCACCCGGCGCCAGGACGTCGACCGACGTGGTGATCCCCGCCGCGCGAGCGCGCGCGAGCAGCTCGCCTGCGGCGTCGCCGCCGAGGAACTCCGGGCCGCCCAGGTGCAGGTGCGTCACGCCGTCCAGCGCGTCCGGCGGCAGATCAGCGAGCGTGAACAGGCCGTTCGCGCCGATGCAGTGCCACGCGGGGCGGTCGCCGTTCGGGCGCACGGGCAGCACGGAGGCGGAGGTCTGGGCGGAGTCCTTGCGGACCAGTCCGGCGGTGTCGACGCCGGCCCGGCCGAGCAGGGCGAGGAGGGTGTCGCCGACCGGGTCGTCGCCCACGGCGCCGTACGAGCGGACGGTGGCGCCGAGCCGGCTCAGCACGAGCGCGGTGCCGCCGGCGGTGCCGGCGGCCGACATCCGGATCGTCTCGACCAGCTGCCCGTCGGAGCCGGACGGGATCGACTCGATGCCGAGCACGTGGGTGTCGAGGACGTGGACGCCGACGGCGGCGACGGTCATGGTCATTCGGATGCCTTCCGGGTTGCTCCGTAGCCGCGCTCCAGCGCGACCCGGACGACGTCGGCCTGCTGCTCCTCGGTGAGCACGCGCGGAGTGCCGAGCGCGCTCGCCCGGTGGTGGAGCTGGCAGAGCCACTCGAGCAGCAGCGCGTTCTCGACGGCCTGGTCGAGCGAGCCGCCGAGGGTGACCGAGCCGTGATTCGCCATCAGTACGGCGCTCCGCCCGGCCAGGCCCGCGCGCACGTGGGCGGCGAGCTCCGGCGTCCCGAAGGTCGCGTACGGCGCCACGCGCACCTCGCCGCCCAGCGTGAGCTGCTGGTAGTGCAGCACCGGCAGGACGTCGAGCACGCACGCCACGGCCGTCGCGAAAGGTGCGTGTGTGTGCACACACGCACCTGCGGGGGTGTCGGCGTAGACGCCCAGGTGCAGGGCGACCTCGCTCGTGGGGGCCAGCGACCCCGTGACGACGCGGCCCCCGAGGTCGACGACGGTGACGTCGTCCTCCGTGCAGGCGCCGAGGCGGACGCCGGTCGCGGTGATCGCGACCAGGTCGCCCTCGCGGGCGCTGACGTTGCCGGCGGTGCCGACGAGGAGTCCGGCGTCGGCGAGCTGCCGGGACGCGGCCGCGACCGCCGCCCGCAGCGACGTCACCGGCCGGTGGCGATCTGGTCGAGGTAGCCGGTGACCAGGGCGATCGCCTGGTCGATGAGGAACTGGTCGCCACGCGGGTCGTTCTCGAAGGCGACCTGGAAGGCCCGGTCGCCGACCTCGACGGCGAGCTCGGCGATGGTCATCAGCTGCTGCTCGTCGTAGGGGCCGGCGGCGAGGAGCCCGGCGTCGACGCCGAAGGCCAGCAGGTTCTCGGCGGTACGGCGGTTGTGGTGGCGGCCGTAGTCGTAGATGGCGGGGTTGGTGCGCCCGCGCATCCAGATCTGCATGAACGCCGGACGGCGGTGATAGACCTTCACGAACGCCCGCATCGCGGTGTCGATCATCGACGCGACGGTGAGCTCCTCGATGGCGGCGAGGTCGGTGGCGACCTGGTCGTCCATCTCGGCCATGTCGCGCTCGCAGAGCGCGAGGAGCACGGCCTCCTTGTCGGCGAAGTACTGGTAGAGCGACGCGACGGGCAGCTGGGCGGCCTCCGCGATCGAGCGTGTCGTCAGCGTGTCGACGCCGTTGGTCAGGACGAGGCGGGCGGTGGCGTCGAGGATGCGCTCCACCCGTTCCCGGGATCGGGCCTGGGTCGGGAGCCTGCGGCGGCTCGGACCGACGGTGGCGGGGGACATGCCTCCCAGTGTAGCCTCCGAATCCGAACCTGACACAGATTCATCTTCGGAGGTGCCGTGAGCACGCTGGACGTGGGACGACGGGGACTGCTGGCGGGTGTCGCCGGAGGTGCGGTCGCGCTCGGCGCGCTCGCGACCGAGGCGCTCGAGCACGAGGTCGTGGCCGGCACGCTGCAGGGTTCGCTGCCCCGCAAGGTCGACGTCGTCGTGGTCGGCGCCGGCATCGCCGGACTGGTGGCGGCCCGCCGGGTCGCCCGCGGGGGCCGGTCGGTGCTCGTCGTCGAGGCGCGCAACCGGGTCGGCGGCCGCGTCCTCAACCACGGCCTCGACACCGGCGGCACCATCGAGGCCGGCGGGGCCTTCGTCGGCCCCACCCAGGACCACATCAAGCGCCTCGCCCGCAGCCTCGGCATCGCCACCTTCGACGAGTACGTCACCGGCAAGAACGTCTACGTCTCCTCGACCCTCGGCCGGATGGAGTTCAAGGGAACCGTCCCGCCCGACCCCACCATCCTGCTCGACGCCGCGGTGGCGCTGAAGACCCTCGACCAGTACGCCGCGCAGCTGCCGGTCGACGCGCCCTGGGCGCACCCCAGGGCCGCCGAGTGGGACCGGATTACCCTCGGCGAATGGCTGCGCGCCCACACCCTCAACGCCCAGGGCGTCGAGCACCTGATCCGCGCCTGGACCCAGCCCGGCTTCGGCGCCGACCCCGACCAGCTCTCGCTGCTCTTCGTGCTCCACTACATCGCCTGCTCCGGCAACGAGACGACGGTCGGCACCTTCGAGCGCAACTCCGACACCGCCGGCGGGGCGCAGGAGAGCCGATTCGTCGGCGGCTCGCAGCGGGTCCCGCTCGAGCTCGCGAAGCGGCTCGGCCGCCGGGTCGCGCTGCGTGCCCCCGTCACCCGCATCGCCCACGTCGACGGCGGCGTCCGCGTCCACACCCGCCGCGGCGTGGTGAAGGCGCGCCGGGTGATCGTCGCCGCGCCGCCGAAGCAGGTCCTCGGCATCGACTTCGCCCCGGGCCTGCCCGCCGGCCGCCGCGCGCTGCTGCAGCAGCTGCAGATGGGCCGGCTGATGAAGTGCGACGCCGTCTACGACAAGCCGTTCTGGCGCGACCAGGGGCTGACCGGCTTCGGCATCTCCGACAACGGAGCCGTCCGCGCGGCCTTCGACAACCACGTCGCCGACACCGGCCACGGCGTCCTGCTGGCGTTCGTGGGCGGGTCGACGTGGGCGCAGTACGGCACCCGCTCGCTCGCCGAGCGTCGTGCCGCCGTGCTGCAGGGCTTCGCCAGCATGTTCGGCGAGAAGGCGCTGCGCCCGATCGAGTACGCCGAGCACGACTGGACCCGCGAGCGCTGGACCGGCGGCGGCCCCACCGCGATCTACGCCCCCGGCGTGATGACCACCCACGGCCACCACATCCGCACGCCCTTCCGCCGGATCCACTGGGCCGGCACCGAGACGTCGACGTACTGGACCGGCTACATGGACGGCGCCGTCCGCTCCGGCGAGCGCGCCGCCGCGGAAGTGCTGGAGAAGCGGTGAGGGCCCGCGCCCTCGCCCCCGCCCTCGCGCTGATCGCCCTCCTCGCCCCGTCTGCGGCACCGGCCGCACCGGCCGCACCGGCCGCGCCCGCGGCGGCGCGGACGGACGGCGAGACGCGGGTGTTCGCGCGGGTCGGGGCGCCCGGCTTCCCGGCGTACGTGCACGTCCATCCCGGCAACGGCCGGGTCTACGCCGCGACCTACACCAACCCGACCGGCGACACGATGCCCTCGCGCGTCTTCGAGTGGACGGCGGGCGGCACGCTGCAGCGCTCCTGGACCGTGCCCGGGCAGAACCGGAAGGCGGCGCGCGGCGTCCAGGTCGCGACGTCGGACGCGCGCGGGCGGCTGGTCCTGCTGGAGAAGTCGCGCGCGCGGGTTCTCACGCTCAACGTCCGCAACGGCCGGTTCCAGGTGCAGGCGACGATCCCCGACCTGCCGGGCCGCGGCCACCCGATGCCCAACTACGCCGCATGGGGCCCGGACGGCGGGCTGTACGTCACCGACGACGGCCAGGACGTGATCTGGCGGATTCCCGCCGCCGGCGGCATGCCGCGCCCGTGGTCCGGCTCGAAGCGGCTGGCGGGGACGGAGTTCGGCACGACGGGCATCGTCTACGAGCCGAGCCGCCGCTCGTTCCTGATCTCGCAGCAGAGCACGACCGACCCGCTCGACCTGATGCGCGGCCACCTCTACCGGCTGCCGGTGCGCGCCGACGGCGGCCCCGGCGTGCTGAGCACGCTCTGGACGTCGGGCCCGCTCGACCTGCCCGACGGCTTCGGTGTGGCCCGCTCCGGCAACGTCTACGTCGCGCTGCTGGGCACCAACCAGCTGGTCCGGATCAGCCCGGCCGGCAAGGTGCTCGCGCGCTTCCCGAAGCGGCCGCTGTCGGGCGCCAACGGCTCGCCCGTCCCGTTCGACAGCCCGTCGAACGCCACCTTCCAGGGCACGCGGGTGCTGGTCGCCAACCAGTCCGCGATCCTCGGGACGACGTCGCACCATGCGGTGCTGGCGGTCGAGGTGGGCGAGCGCGGCGCCCCGGTGTTCATACCGTCGCGGGCTCGGCTGCGCTGACCGGCGCCGGACGCCGGGTCAGGGCGCGCACCGACGGCGCCGCGAGCGCTGCCAGCGAGCTCAGCCCGATCACCGCGGCGACGACGAGCAGCCACCGGTCGACGCCGACGAGGGCGGCGACCGGTCCGGTGAGCGCCAGCCCGAGCGGACGGCAGACGAACGAGCCGACCAGGTCGAAGGAGTAGACCCGGGCGAGCATGTCCTCCGCGATGTTCTGCTGGATCGCCAGGTCCCACTGGACGCTGAACAGCTGCAGCCCCACGCCGTGCGCGAAGGCGCCGAGCAGCACCGGCCACAGCGAGCCGCCGAGCGCCATCGCGATGGGGAAGGCCGCGGTCAGGCTGAGCATGAGCACGCCCCAGCGCAGCAGGTGGCGCGGCTGCCAGCGCAGCGCGACGAAGCCGCCCGCGACGAAGCCGATCATCAGCGCCGACAGCGCCCAGCCCCACGCCTGCTCGCCCCACGCGTCGCCGACGACGATCGGGCCGAGCACGCCCTGCACGCCGCCGTAGCAGAGGTGGTAGAGCAGGGCTTGGCCGATGAGCAGCCACAGCCAGCTGTGGCGCAGCACCTCGCGGGCGCCGTCGGCCAGCTCGGACAGCATCCGCTCGCGCCCCGCGGTGGCGACATTGGGCACCCGGATCATCGCGAAGAGCACGGCCGCCACGGCGTAGGTCGCCGCGTCGACGGCGATCGCCCAGCCGGGGCTGGACGCGGCCACGATGATGCCGCCGACCGCGAACCCCACGGCGTACGCCGTCTGGTTGGCCAGCGCGCGCAGCACCACCGCCCGCGGCAGCTGCTCGGCGGTCACGGTCGCGCGGGTCATCGCATTGGACGCCGGCTGCGCAAGCGCACCGAGGCAGCCGTTGACCACGCCGATCGCGGTGAGGAAGGCGATCGAGCCGTGCCCGGACAGCAGCACCACCGCGCAGGCGGCCTGGCTGACCGCGGTCGCCGCGGACGAGCCCTGCATCAGCAGCTGGCGGGGGAGGCGGTCGCCGAGCACGCCGCCGTAGAGGATGGTGACGACCTCGGCGCCCGCGAAGGCGGCGACGACGAGGCCGAGCTCGGTCGCCGTACCGCCGAGGTGGAGGACGGCGAACGCCAGCGCCACCGGCGTCATCGCCGACCCGAGACCGCTCACCGCGACGCCGCCCACGAGCATGCGGAAGTCGTGGGAGCGCAGGGGCGACGGCACGGACATGTCGCCCAAGGTACTTCGCTATCTAAGTATTCGGCAACTAAGTATTCGCCGGGCTAAGCATCGCCACTACGCTGGCGCCATGGCCGAGGACTGGACCGACCGGCACGTCGCCCGCTGGAAGGACCACTGGCTCGACCTCGGGTTCGACGAGGAGGTCGAGGCGGTGTTCACCCGCGTGACCCGGGTGGCGCGCTATCTGCGCGTCGCGAAGACGGCCGCGGTGGCGGAGGTCGGGCTGAGCGACTTCGAGTACGACACCCTGCACGCGCTGATGATCCGCGACACCCCCGGCTCGGCGTCCCCCACCGAGCTGGCGCAGGAGGTGGGCGTCACCGGGGCCGGGATGACCGGGCGGCTCGACGGCCTCGAGAAGGCCGGCTGGGTCCGGCGGATCCCGTCGGTCGACGACCGGCGCCGGGTGATCGTCGAGGTCACCCGGTCCGGGATGGAGATCTGGAAGCGGGCGATGGAGATCCGCGGCCACGCCGAGGACGACCTGGCCGAGGCGCTCACCGACCGGGAGCTGGCGACGCTCAACCGGCTGCTCAAGAAGGTGACCGTCCGGTCGGAGGAGCGCGAGGGCTGATCTGAGGCAGCCCCGAGGTGGCCCGCCCGGCGCCGCCGGACGGGCCACCCGTGCTCGCGTGCTTCGACCCCCCACAAGGCCGAGGGCGCGAGGGAGGCCGCGTCCCCTACGGAGACTGCAGCAGGGTCAGCACCGCCAGGACCCGGCGGTCCAGCTGGGGCGACGGGGTGAGCTCGAGCTTGCGGAAGATCCGTGCGCAGAGGTCCTCGACCGACGTCCGGTTGAGGTAGAGTTGGGACGCGATCGCGGCCTCGGACTGGCCGAGGGCGATCAGGTGCAGCACCTTCCGCTCGCGGCGGGAGAGCTGGTCGAGCCGGGTCGTCGCCGCGACGTACGTCGCCTCGAGCGTCATCATGTCGCCTCCTGGTGGGGGGTGTCGGGTCAGGCCGGGAGGACCGGGCCGCCGTGCAGGTGGAACCGGCGGGCCCGCACCGGCAATGAGGGAGAGCGGCGCGGGCCCGCCAGCGAGAGGACGTCGAGCGCGGCGCCGGAGGCGGCCGTCTCGTCGATGTGGCGCAGGATCTCGAGCACGCCGGACTCGGTCCGCCGCAGCCGGCGGTAGGTGGCCTCGTTGTCGTCCTCGCGGCCGTGGACGTCGAGCTGGGCCTCGCACATCCGCAGCCAGCGGGAGCGCAGCGCGGTGACCAGGCCCTGGGGGCCGTCGAAGTACTGCTGCCACTCGTCGCACCAGGGCACGGCGCCGCTCATGTCGGTCGCGGCGATCGCCTCCACCTCGCGGATGATGCGCATCCGCTCGTGGGTCTCGTTCCAGGTCATGGTGTCGGTCCTTCCGGGGAGCCGCGGTCTGGGGGGAGGGGCCGCTGGGTGGTTTGACGGAAGGAGGAGTCGCGGGAGCGGGGTCCTGATACGAGGAATCTCGACGTATCACCGGCACTGGCTCGCGGGTCCTAAGTGCGGGACGATGCACCCGCAAGCTCTCGCGAACGTGCAGGGGGGTCGGGTGTGGACGTGAGTCAACCGCTGTCGATGCTCGTCCCCGCAGCGCGAGAAGGAGATCAGCATGCATGGGATGCGATCGTCGACCGGTTCCTCCCCCTGGTGGACGCCATCGTCCGCGGCCACCGGCTCTCGGAGGCCGATGGGGACGACGTCAGCCAGACCGTCTGGCTGCGCCTGGTCGAGCACCTCGGCGACCTGCGCGAGCCGGACGCCCTGCCCGGCTGGATCCGCACCACGGCCCGCAACGAGTGCCTGCGCCTGCTCGCCGCGCGCGGCCGGGTCCGCCCGGTCGACCCGCAGGACGACGGCGGCCTCGACGCCGTCGCCGAGGACGTCGCCGCGGCCGACCTGCTCGCCGCGGAGCGCCGGCAGCTGCTCCGGGAGGCGCTCTCCGAGCTCCCGGAGGCCCGCCGGGCGCTGCTCCTGCTGCTCCTCACCGACCCGCCGTTGGCCTACGACGAGATCAGCCGCCTGCTCGGCATCCCGATCGGCAGCATCGGCCCCACCCGGGCCCGCGCGCTCGACCAGCTCCGCCGTACCCGGGCGCTGCGGGGGCTCGGCCCCGACCTGGTGGGTGGCCGTTGATGGGCGGAGGCGATGACATGACCGACGACGAGCTCCTGGCGATGCTGGGCGAGGCGGTGGCCGAGGAGGCCGCCGTCAGCGACCGCCGCCGTGCCGCCGCGCGCGCCGCCTTCACCTGGCGCTCCGTCGACGCCGAGCTGGCCGAGCTGCTCCACGACTCCGCCCTCGACGCGGGCGCCGCGATCCGATCCTCCGGCGCGACCGAGCCGCGGACGCTGTCCTTCGGCCACACCGGCCTGACCCTCGAGGTCGAGGTCGACGGCGACGCCCTGCTGGGTCAGGTCATCGGCGGCTCGGCGTCCGACGCGCCGGCGACCGTGGTGCTCGAGCGCCCGGACGCCGACCCCGCCTCGGTCGTGGCCGACGTCGGCGGCTTCTTCCGGATCGACGGCGTCGGCACGGGCGCCGTGCGCTTCGTCGTCCAGCAGGCGGGGTGGTCGCTGACCACGCCGTGGGTGACGCTCTAGTTGTACTGACCACGGACGTTAGGTACGGCGCGCCTGCTGGACGATGACGAAGACCTCCGGGTGAGGTGTGAAGCGACCAAGCATTCACTCGCTCACGAAACTCCGGAGGTCTTCGTGTCTCACGCTAACGCCTGCCTGACCCCTGCCGGTCG
>NZ_BAABAC010000050.1:1431-42921 GCF_039537225.1 Nocardioides ginsengisoli | reverse complement strand
CGCCCCGCCGCCCGCCCCGCCGCCCGCCCCGCCGTCCGCGCCGCCGCCCGCCCCGCCGCCCGCCCCGCCGGTGCCCACCCCGCCGCCGACCCGCGGCGGCGCCGGCCGGTGGATCGCGCTGGCCGCAGTCGTGGTGCTGATCGTGGCCGGCGCGGGTCTCGCCTTCGCCCTCCTCCGGCCCGGCGGTGACCCCGACCGGGCCGGCGGCGACCACAAGCAGGCGAGACCCGCCGCCGCGGTCCAGGGCGACCTCGACGGTGACGGCTACGGCGACGCGGTGTGGATCGTCAACCTCACCTACGACCAGGCCGAGCAGATGACCGGCACCAGCGACGGGAAGGTATTCACGACGAAGGGCCTCACCGTCGAGCCGTACGGCGACGCGCACCAGGTCTGGTTCGACTGGGACGCCGACGGCCGCAACGAGCCGCTCACCTGGACCTACGACGACGACACCGACCGGCTCGCGCTGACCTCCACCGACCCCGACTTCCCGGGCGACCAGAGCATGGCGCTCGACCTGTCGTCCCTGCGCGACTACGGCCTCGACGTCCAGGTCGTTTCGGGGGACTTCGACGGCGACGGCGACCTCGACCTGGCCGTCGCGGGGCCCGACGACAAGGTCGTCGCGATCGCCGTCCTGCGCAACGACGGCACCGGGCGCTTCGCCGATCCGGAGCGCTGGCTGAGCCTGCCCAACGCGACGATCGACAGCACCACGCTCCACGCCGGCGACTTCGACGACGACGGCGACGCGGACCTGTGGGCGCAGCTGCCGTCGGAGCGGCTCGACGCCGACGACTACAGCGGCTACTACAGCGGAGCCGGCGGCCAGGCGCTGCTCACCTCGACGGGCACGGCCTTCGAGGAGGGCGCGGTGAGTGTCCCGCGTGACCGGGCCGACGCCTACCTGGTCGGCGACGTCGTCGGCGACGGCAGCGTCCGGCTGGTCGGCGTCACCGCCGACACCTACCGCGAGACGCTCAAGGTCACCGTCTACGACGTCAGCACGGGCAGCCTCGAGGCGGTCACCGGCTTCACCGGTCAGAGCAGGGTCGGCAAGCGCGCGCTGCAGGGCGCCACCCTGAGCGACGTCGACGGCGACGGCAAGGCCGACGTGGTCTTCGTCGTCAAGGGCTACGACGAGTCGGCGTTCGGCGGCGTCCAGGTGATGCGCTCGACCGGGTCGGTCTACGAGCCCGCGACGCAGTGGGCCGCGACGCCCGCGTGTCCGGAGGACACCTGCCGGATCGTGTTCCCCGACACGGCCGCCAACTGAGCGGCTAGAGCGAGGCCTTCAGCTCGGTCACGACCGAGTCGACGACCGCGACCAGGTCGCCGGAGGTCCGCTCGGCGACCGCCCGCTGCCGGACGTACGACGGCCCGCGGGTCGCGATGTCGAGCACCGACGCGAGCTCGTCGGTGCAGCCGAGCCGCTCCGCGGTCGGCATCAGTCGGGGGATCAGGTCGGCGAGGTCGTCGGTGACCAGTCGCTCGTTGGACTCCTCGTCGAGGATGACGATCGCGTCGACGCCGTACCGGGCGGCGCGCCACTTGTTCTCCTGCACGTGCCACGGCGGCATCGTGGTCAGCGTCTCGCCGGCCGCGACCCGGTCGTCGAGCCAGATCACCAGGCAGTGCATGAGGGCGACCAGCGCCTGCATGTCGTCGAGCGTGGAGACGCCGTCGCAGATCCGGTTCTCGAGGGTGCCGTGCTTCATCGCCGGGCGCAGGTCCCAGCGGATCTCGCTCAGCTCGTCGATCACGCCGGTGGTCATCTGGTCCGACGCGAACGCCTCGAACTCCTCCCACCGCTCGAACTGGAAGGGCAGCCCCGCCGTCGGCAGCTGCTGGAACATCAGCGCCCGGTTCGACGCATAGCCGGTGTCGACGCCCATCCAGATCGGCGACGACGCCGAGAGCGCCTGGAGGTGCGGGTAGTAGGTGAGCAGTCCGTTGAGCACGGCCAGCACCCGGCTCTGCTCGGGCAGGCCGACGTGGACGTGCACGCCCCAGATCAGCATCTGCCGCCCCCACCACTGGGTGCGGTTGATCAGCTCGGCGTAGCGATGGCCCTCGGTCAGCTGCTGCCCGGTCCAGGACGCGAAGGGGTGCGTGCCGGCGCCGTACAGGTCGAGGTCGAGGGCGTCCGCGGCCGCGGTGACGTAGCCGAGGGTGTCGCGCAGGTCGGTCATCGCGTCCGCGACCGTGTCGCAGACGCCGGTGACGACCTCGACCGTGTTCTTGAGCAGCTCCTTGTGGAGCTTGCCCGGGTCGGGCATCCGCGGCTTGGCGCGGGCGAAGAGGTGCGCGGCGTCGTTGCGCAGGTCGCGGCTGCGGCGGTCGACGAGCGCGAACTCCCACTCCACGCCCAGCGTGGGCTTCTCCGAGCCGTGGAAGTCGATGCGCACGCGCTCAGCGTAGGGGCTCATGCCTCGTCGAGCCCACGCACGAAGGCGCCGAAGCCCGGCAGCGTGAACCGGACCAGCCCGTGCCCCACCGGCTCGATGACGCCCTTCTCGATCAGCCGCTCGCGCGGGCCGCTGATCGAGCGGGAGTCCTTGCCCATGCCCGCGGCGATCGCGGCGCGGGTGACGTTGTCGAGCCCGGTCGCGGCCATCGCGGCGAGAAAGGCCTTCTCGGTCGGGGTCGCGACGCCCCAGCGGGCGCGGTGCATGGCGGTGAGCTGGCGCTGGGCGGCGGGCAGGCCCCGTCGTACGTCGGCCAGGCCGAGCTGGGCGCCCTGTGCGGGGGTGGCGGCGTCCCAGGTGCTGCTGCCGATGAGCTGCAGCAGGTAGGGGTGGCCCCGCGCCTCGTCGACGACGGCGTTGAGGGCCTGCGGGGACCAGGTGACGCCGGCGCTCGCGGCCGGGGCGGTCAGGACGGCGCGCGCGTCGACGTCGTTGAGGACGTCGAGCGGCACGAACGCGCTGCGTTCGCCGAAGGTCGCCGCGCGGGTGAGCGCCTCGGGCGTGACGGGCAGGCCGGCGGAGACGACGGCGAGGGGGTTGTCGGCGCGCTCGCCGTCGAGGTTCTGCAGGGTGTTGAGCAGGATCGACATGTCGTCGGGGAGGGCGACGTGGAGCTCGTCGACGAGCAGGAGCAGGCCGGCGCCGCCGCGCCGTCGTACCAGGGCGGCGGCGTCGTGGAGCAGCGCGCCGAGGGCGCCGACCGGCGCCAGGCCGAGCGTGTCGTCGGGCTTCTCGCGCGGGGGAGCGGCGACCTCCGCCTGGACCTTCGCGCCCGGCAGGCCGACCTCGAGGGTGACCCGCTCGAGTCGCCGGCGCCAGGTGCCGCCGGCGCTGCCGCGGGGCAGGACGTCGGCCCGCTCGAGGGCGGTGCGCAGGCTGCCGACCAGCTCGGGGAGCACCGGACGCTCGCGGGTGCAGGCCACCCAGGCCGTCACGAGGCCGAGCTCCTCGGCCCGGCGCTGGGCGGTGCGGAGCAGGGACGTCTTGCCGATGCCGCGCGGGGCATGGAAGACCAGCAGCGGCCCGCCGAGCTCGCCGAACGCCACGACCCGGGCGAGCATGCTCTCGATCTGGCGCAGCTCGGCGGCGCGGCCGGCGAAGACGCGTGGGACCTGGCCGGGCGTGTACGGGTTGGGGATCATCGCTCCTCCGAGCCGATACCTGTGGATACTTCGGCAAAGTATCAACTGGTATCGACAGATGGACGAACCCCCGGACGGCGTGCGTCAGGCGCCGGCGAGCGCGAGTCCGTCGCCGGAGACCAGCGCCGGATCGGGGCGTCGTCCCGACGCCAGCATGAGCAGCTCCTGGATCGGTCCGGTCACGGTCGGGCCGCGGCCGCGCTCCCAGTCGACGTCGGTGGCGACCATCCGCACGCCGCGGACCAGGCGGCCGGTGCCCATCAGCGGGGCGAGTCGTCGTACCCGATCGGCGGCGACGACCGCCGCCGCCGGCGCCATGGTGCGCTGCCGGCCGAGCGGCCGGACGATGTCCTGATGGTGGAGCAGCGCGTCGATGAGCGGCTCGACCGAGGTGGTGGTCGGCACGTGGTGGGTGCTCGTGGCGTAGCGCTCGAAGTCGGCGAGGATGCTCGCGCGGGTCTCCTGCGCGCCCAGCCGCTTCACCTCGCGGAAGATCATCGTGTTGTAGCCGCGGCCGAGGTTGCGGGCCAGCATCCCCGGCAGCTGGCGCCAGCCGATCTGCGGCGTGGAGATGACGTGGGCGGCGACGTCGTGCACCGACCAGCCCGGGCAGAGGGTGTCGTGGGCCCAGTCGGCCTCGTCGAGGTCGGCGAGCGTCGCGGCGAGCGCGGCCCGCTCGGCGTGGATGTGCGCCCAGATCGTCGCTCGGTCCATCTCCGCCTCCGCGCCCGCCTCGATGATGGTCAGTTTCCCTGACTGATATCGTCAGTCTGCCTGACCTGTTCGTCAAGGGCCGAGGAGGAGTCGATGGCTCGGAGGGACCCGCATCCGGGGCTGCTCATGTTCATCGGCGCCCGGTACGTCGAGCAGCGGGTCGCCGACGCGATCCTCGCCGCCGGCTACGACGACCTCACGCCCGCGATGGCGCGGATCGCCGCCCGGCTCGGCGACGACGGGATCCGGGTGACCGACCTGGCCGCGCAGGCGCGGGTGACCAAGCAGAGCGCGAGCGTGCTCGTCGACCAGCTCGAGCGGGCGTCGTACGTCGCGCGGGTGCCGGACCCGGCCGACGCCCGGGCCCGGCTGGTGGTGCTCGCGCCGCGGGGGCGCGCCGTCCAGCGCGTCGCGCGGCAGGTCGAGGCCGAGATCGAGCGCGAGTGGACCGACCACCTGGGGGCGGAGCGGATGGCCGCGCTGCAGGATGCGCTGGTCGCACTGCGTGAGGTCGCCGACCCCTATCGCTGACGTCGTCCCGGCCACGATTTCGCCGGGCCCGCCGCGCGAGGGTAATCTTCTCCGGTTGCCTCGGCGAGGGAGCACCCGCTTCTGTGACTCCGTGATCGACTGGGCCGGCTCGTGCTACGACGCCGCGCGCCCTGCCGATCATCGGGTGAGGGAAGCGCGGCGTTTCTCATTCTCCGCGGGCAGCCGCCACCCCAACGTCGAGAATCAGGAGTTCCCCATGAGCAGCGAGAAGATCACCGCCGAGGTCCGCACCGAGTTCGGCAAGGGCGCGGCCCGCCGCATCCGCCGCGAGAACAAGGTCCCCGCGGTCGTCTACGGCCACGGCAACGAGCCCGTCCACCTGACCCTCCCGGGCCACGAGACCATGATGGCGATCAAGCACGGCGGCGCCAACGCGCTCCTCGAGCTCGTCATCGACGGCACCGCGCAGCTCGCCCTGACCAAGCAGGTCCAGGTCGACCCGGTCCGCCGCGTTCTCGAGCACGTCGACTTCGTCGCCGTCAAGCGCGGCGAGAAGGTCACCGTCGACGTCCCCGTCCACGTCGTGGGCGACGCCGCCGCCGAGACCCTCGTCGTCACCGACACCCCGGCCATCCAGGTCGAGGCCGAGGCCACCCACATCCCCGAGCAGTTCGAGGTCGACGTCACGGGCGCCGAGGCCGGCACCCAGATCCACGCCAGCGACATCGCGCTGCCGTCGGGCGTCACCCTGCTCACCGACGCCGACGTCCTCGTCGTCAACGTGACCGCGGCCCAGACCGCCGAGGCCGCCGAGGCCGAGCTCGAGGCCGCCGAGGCCGAGGCCGGCATCGAGAAGGACGAGCCCGAGGCCGCCGCCGCCGAGGCCGCCGACAGCGAGTGATCCTCCGCCGACTCAGGTGGTTCCTGGGTCGACTGATCTCCCCGGCGCGGGCGACCGCGCCGGGGAGCACCGCCGTACCCGCTGAACCCGACGAGGAGAGCACCGTGAGCGACGCGACCAGCGCCGAGGTGTGGCTCGTCGTCGGGCTCGGCAACCCCGGCCCGACCTACGCCGGGCACCGGCACAACATCGGCTACCTGGTGGTCGACGAGCTCGCCCGCCGCATGGGCAGCGGCTTCCGCGCCCACAAGTCCGGCCGCGCCGACGTCGTCGAGGGCCGCCTCGGCGCCCCCGGCGTGCCCGCCCCGCGCGTGGTGCTCGCCAAGGCCCGCTCCTACATGAACGAGTCGGGCGGGCCGGTCAAGGCCCTCGCCACCTTCTACAAGGTGCCCGCCGAGCGGATCATCGCGATCCACGACGAGCTCGACATCGACTTCGGCACGCTGCGCATCAAGAAGGGCGGCGGCGACAACGGCCACAACGGCCTCAAGTCGATGCGCTCCTCGCTCGGCACCGGCGACTTCTACCGGGTCCGGGCCGGCATCGGCCGCCCGCCGGGTCGCCAGGAGGTGGCCGACTTCGTGCTGTCGAACTACTCGACCACGGAGCGCAAGGAGCTGCCGTTCCAGATCGACTCGGCCGCCGACGCCGTCGAGTCGCTGATCGCCGAGGGTCTGGAGAAGACCCAGTCGCGGTTCAACTCTTAGTTTGATGGCGCGAGCGCGGTCGAGGTCTCCGGTGGTCGCGGTCGCCTGGCGTCACGCGAGTCGGCTCCCGGAACGCCGCCTCCCTGCGCCTCCGGTCGCTCGTGCCTCGCTCCCTGCGGCTCCGGGCCGGCGACGCCCCGCGACGACCGACGCCGACGCGCGTCGCCGAGTCACCACCCCTCGGGCGCGCGTCTCGCGTAGCCGCCCCGTCGCTACTCTTGCGCCGTGACTTTCGAGCCCGGTACCCCCGCTCCCGAGGTCGTCGCCGACGACCATCTCTTCGCCGCCTGGCTGGCCGAGGCCGCGGGCCGTCGCCTGCTCGAGGTCCGCACCGAGGGCCTGGAGGGCAAGGAGCTCAAGGACGCCGGCGACCGCGCCGCCCACCTGCTCCTCATGGACCTGCTCGCCACCCACCGCCCCGACGACGCCGTCCTGTCCGAGGAGGCGCTCGAGAGCGCGGCCGACAAGGACGCCCGGCTCACCGCCGCCAAGGTCTGGATCGTCGACCCCCTCGACGGCACCCGCGAGTTCTCCGAGCCCCCGCGCGACGACTGGGCCGTCCACGTCGCCCTGTGGCAGGACGGCGAGCTCGTCGCCGGCGCCGTCGCCCAGCCCGCACTCGGCGAGACGTTCAACACCGGCCGCCCGCCCGTCATACCGGCCCGGACCTCGCAGCGTCCCCGGATCGCGGTCTCCCGCACCCGGCCCCCGGCCTTCGTCGAGGCGCTGGCCAAGGAGCTCGACGCCGAGCTGGTCCCGATGGGCTCGGCCGGGGTGAAGATGATGTCGGTCGTGCGCGACGTGGCCGACGCCTACGTCCACGCCGGCGGGCAGTACGAGTGGGACTCCGCCGCGCCCGTCGCGGTCGCCCGCGCGGCCGGGCTGTTCACCTCCCGCGTCGACGGCAGCGAGCTGGTCTACAACCAGGCCGACGTCTACCTGCCCGACGTCATCGTGTGCCGCCCCGAGCTCTCCGAGCAGATCCTCGCCTTCATCGCCACCCACGGTACGGACTGACCGGCGGGGAGATGACCGAGGCGGACGAGGAGGCGCGGCCAGGGCCGCGGATCGACTGGCCGGCGACCTTCGCGGGCGCCGGTGCGGCCGTCACGGTCGCCGTCCTGCTCTCCACGCTCGGCGCCGCGGGGACGCTCATCGGCGCCGCCCTCGGCAGCGTCGTCGCCACGGTCAGCACGGCCCTCTACAAGCAGGGCATCGAGTCGAGCCGGCGCCGGATGGCCGACGTCCAGGCGGCCGCGCTGCAGCGCGTCAACCTCGCCGACCAGAACGTACGACGGGCCGCCCGCCGCTCCGACCCGGCCGCGGCCGAGCGTGAGCTCGACCGTGCGCACCGCCACCTCGACGCCGCGGGCGACGAGCTGGCCGGTGGCGAGCCGGGCGGCGACGCGCCGGCCCTCGCGCAGCCGAGCCGTGGGCAGGCCCTGCCCTGGAAGCGGCTGGCCGTGGCCGCGGCGACCGTGTTCGTGATCGCGATGGTGGCGATCAGCGCGGTCGAGCTGATCGCCGGACGCAGCGTCTCGACGATCACCGGCGGCACGTCCGGGTCCGACCGGACGTCGATCAGCGGCGTGCTCGGCGGCGGCAGCGACAGCGGCCACAAGCCGCGCCGCCATCCGACCACCCCGACGCCGACGCCGACAGCGCCCGTGACCACGCCCACCGCCCCGGCCCCCGTCGAGCCCAGTGGTGCGGTCACCGGCCCCGAGACGCCCACGCCGACGCCGACGCCGACGCCGTCCGACTCGGCGAGCCCGGCGCCGTCCGACACCGCGACGCCGACGCAGAACCCGGCGCCGACGCCGTCCGACGCCGCGACGCCCTGAGCAACCGGCTTGCCTGAGGCGGGCCCGCGGGTGAGGGTGGAGGCGTGACGTCGTACATCTCGCACACCACCGTCGACTGTGCCAACGCCTACGAGCTCTCGGAGTGGTGGAAGCCGGTCCTCGGCTACACCGACCTCCCCGACGACCCGAACGAGCCGGGCCACGAGGAGTGCATGATCATCGACCCCGAGAGTGGCCACAAGCTGCTGTTCATCCAGGTCCCCGACCGCAAGGCCGCCAAGAACCGGGTCCACTTCGACCTGCGCCCGAGGCGCGGCACCGGCACCCGCGACGAGGAGCTCGAGCGGCTGCTCGACCTGGGCGCGACCCAGGTCGACGACCACCGCGGCATCTACGGGCCGGGCAGCGGGTGGGTCGTGCTGGCCGACCCGGAGGGCAACGAGTTCTGCATCCTGCGCTCGGACGCCGAGCTCGAGGGCTGAGCTCAGATCTAGAAGACGTTGAGGGGCCGGAACTGCACCGAGATGCGCGGGCCGGCCGCCGCGACCTTCGGTACGGCGTGCTCCCACGTGCGCTGGCAGGAGCCGCCCATCACGACCAGGTCGCCGTGGCCCATCTCGACGGCGAACGCCTCGTCGCGCCGCTCGGGGTCGCGCGGGCGCAGGTGGAGCCGGCGCGGGTCGCCGACGGAGACGATCGCGACCATGGTGTCGTGGGTGGAGCCCCGGCCGATGGTGTCGCCGTGCCAGGCGACGCTGTCGCGGCCGTCGCGGTAGTAGCAGCAGCCGGCCGTGCGGAAGGCCTCGCCGAGCTCGGGCGCATAGCGCTCGTTGAGCCGCTCGCGGGCCGCGGTGAGCGCGGGGTGGGGAAGCTCGTCGCCGATCATGTAGGTGTAGACGAGCCGCGGGACGTCGACGACCCGGTCGTACATCGCCCGGCGCTCGGCCCGCCACGGCACCTCGTTGACGAGGGTCGCGAGGACGTCGTCGGCGTCGGGCAGCCAGTTGCGTGCGACGTCGACCCAGGCGCCGGCGCTGAGGACGCGCCGCTCGCCGGTGTCGGCCGCGGGGGTGGCCGCGTCGAAGAGGCTGGTCTGGAAGTCGACCGTCATGGGCCTACGATAGCGCCGATTCGAACAGATGTTCGCACGCCGCGCGCTTCTTTCCGGCGAGCAGGCGAGGCAAAGAATCGGGCGTTTCCGGGACGCCCGCGACCGGCGCTCCTAGTCTCGAAGGGAGCAGCAGTCCAGGGGGGACGATGAGCCGGTCACTCAAGCATGTCGAGATTCGCGAATACGTCCGCGGTCTGGTCGAGGGCAGCGCCCCGGGGACGGCGGCGCCGTCCGAGCGCGATCTCGTCGACCGGTTCGGCGTGGCCCGGATGACGGTCCGCCAGGCGCTCGACGCGCTGGTGGGCGAGGGCGTGCTGGAGCGCTTCCCCGGACGCGGCACGTTCGTCGCCGGCCCCCGGCGTACGCCGACCGGGGTCGCCAGCTTCACCGAGGACATGGCCCGGCGTGGCATGGTCGCCGAGGCACGCACGCTCGCGGCCGAGCACGTCGTCGCCGGCGAGCGGCTGGCGCGGGCGCTGCAGGTCGTGCCCGGGACGCCGGTCGTGCACTGGCGGCGGCTGCGGATGGCCGACGGCCGCGTGGTCTGCCTGTCCGACGCCTACCTCGACCACGGCCGGATCCCCGGCCTGCTCGACGCCCTCCCCGCCAGCCTGTACGTCGAGCTCGGCGCCCGCGGCACCCGCCCGACGTGGGCCGAGGACGTGCTCACCGCCGGCATCGCGACGCCCGACGAGGCGACCCTGCTCGAGGTGCCCGGCGGCGCGGCCGTGCTGCGCCACAACCGCCGGGCGCTCGCCGGCGAGGTGGTGGTCGAGGTGTCGCGGACCGTCTACCGCGGCGACGCCTACACGATGAGCCTGCAGCTGAGCAGCTGACGCCCGCCGGCGTCAGGCGGGTCAGCGGGGTCAGGCGGGGTCAGGCGGGGTCAGGCGGGGGCAGGCGGGGTCAGGCGGGGTCAGGCGGGGTCAGGCGGGGTCAGGCGGGGTCAGGCGGGGTCAGGCGGGGCCGAGGCCGCCGAGCGGCGCGACGACCGCGCCGGACTCCTCGCACACCCAGGTCGGCTCGGGTCCGCCGAGGTCGGGCTCGATGTGCAGCGCGTGCGCCGGTCCGCCGTCGCAGGCGGTGCACACCGGCCACAGGCCCTCGCGCGCGCCGCGACCGAACTGGTCGGCGAGCGCGTCCTGGACGTCCTGGGCGACCAGCCCCGCCACGAACTCGGCTCCCGGCGGCCACTGACTCAACCACCACCGGCGCTCGGAGCAGGCCTCCTCGAGGGCGGTCACCGACGCCGGCGAGCCGAGCCCGCGGGCCTCGAGGTCGGCGAGCACCTGGGCCCGGGCCACGAAGATCGCGTTGTCGTCCACGGGCCCATTGTGACGGGCGGCACCTGAGGCGCAGCCCGGGCGTCGCGCTACAGCGACGCGGTGAGCTCGCTGAGCTCGCGGGCGACATTGGCGCGGGCCGCGTCCTCCCACTGCGCCCGGCCGTGCGGGGTGCAGAACAGCTCGGGGGCGTCGGTCAGCGCGCGCAGCACGTCGGCGCGGCCCATCGCGAAGACGTCGTCGGGCAGGTGCGCGTACTCGGTGCGGACGGCGGCGACGTACTCGTCGTAGCGCTCGCGGTCGGCGGCCAGGATCGACAGGTCGGCGTCGGAGAGCGCGTAGCCGTTGGCGTCGCCGGGCTCGGGCCGGTGGTGCTCGGTGAGGCGCACCAGCCGGACCACCTCGGCGACCGTGGCGGGGTCGGCGACCGCGGGCAGCGCCTGCTCGGCCCAGGTCGCCGAGCGCTCCTCGGCGTCGCGCTCGCCGTCGTAGACGGCGTCGTGGAACCAGGCGGCGAGCACCACGGGCGTGCGGTCGAAGGCCGTGCCCGCGGCGGCGAGCTCGTCGAGGCGCGTGAGCACCTCGACCAGGTGCCGGGTGCCGTGGTGACCGCGGCTCGGGTCGGCGTACGCCGCCCAGAGCTCGGCACGCAGGCCATCGGCGCCGGTCAGCGGCCAGGGCAGGTCGGCCTGGATGTTCGGGTCGGGATGGTCGTCCGCCATCGCTCCATTCAAACCGACCGCCCCGGCCGCTGTCATCGGCGGGTCGGCCTCACGCGCTCAGTCGCCCTTCACGTTGACGATCTGGCGCAGCGTGTGCCGGACCTCGACCAGGTCGGCGGCGTCGGCCATGACCCGGTCGATGTCCTTGTACGCCGCCGGGATCTCGTCGATGAAGGCGTCGGTGTCGCGGTACTCGATGCCGGCCATCGCCTCCCGCAGCTGCTCCCGGGTGAACGTCCGCCGCGCCTTCGACCGGGAGTACTCCCGGCCCGCGCCGTGCGGCGCGGAGTGGAGCGCCACCGGGTTGCCGAGCCCGCTGACGACGTACGACGCTGTGCCCATCGAGCCCGGGATCAGGCCCGGCCGCCCGAGCTCGGCGTTGATCGCGCCCTTCCGGGACAGCCACACCTGCCGGCCGAAGTGGGTCTCCTGCTCGGTGTAGTTGTGGTGGCAGTTGATCTCCTCGGCCCGCTCGACCTCGTCGGCCGACGCGAGGCCGACCCACTCGGCGAACTGCCGCACGACCCGGTCCATCATCTCCTCCCGGTTGAGCAGGGCGTACCGCTGCGCCCACCGCATCTCCCGGATGTAGGCCCAGAACTCGTCGGTGCCCTCCGCGAGGTAGGCGAGGTCGGGGTCGGGGAGCTTGATCCACCACTTCTCGCACAGGTCGCGGGCGACCTTGATGTGCCGCTGCGCGATCTTGTTGCCGACGCCCCGCGAGCCGGAGTGCAGGAAGAGCCAGACCCGCTGCTCCTCGTCGACGGTGACCTCGATGAAGTGGTTGCCCGACCCGAGCGTGCCCAGCTGCAGGTCCCACCGCTTCGCATAGCGGGCCGGCTCGAAGCCGGCCTGCTCGGCCAGCTCGGTGAGCTCGGCGAGCCGCCGCTCAGTGTGCTCCCTGCTGATCGTGCGATTGGCCGCGCCGGCCGAGAGCGGGACCGCCCGCTCGATGGCTTCCCGCAGCGGTCGCCGGTCGGCGGGGAGCTGGTCGGCGGTGTACTGGGTGCGCACGGCGATCATGCCGCAGCCGATGTCGACGCCGACCGCGGCCGGGATGATCGCGCCGAGGGTCGGGATGACCGAGCCCACCGTCGCGCCCAGGCCCAGGTGGGCGTCGGGCATCAGCGCGAGGTGGGGATGGATGAACGGCATCCGTGCCGTCGTCATCGCCTGGTCGCGCGTGCCCTGCTCGAGGATCGAAGCCCAGCTGAGGAGCTTCGGGGTGATCTTCTCCATCGTGTTTTCCTGCGTCGTAGCCCTTCTCGTGATCGTGGCCCGCAGGTGCGGGCCGACGAAAGACGCTACGGCCCGGGAAATGCGTTGCACACTGCATTTCCCGGGCCGTAGAAGGGCCTTGATCCGACGGGAGGTCAGACCACCGGTACGTGGGCGAGCGCCTCCGCGAGGTCGGCGTCCGACAGCGGGTCGTCCTCGAGCTGGCCGCCGAGGAAGGTCGCGTAGGCGCCCAGCTCGAGCAGGCCGTGGCCGGAGAGGCCGACGACGATCACCGGCTCGGCGCCGGTCTCGGCGGCGGCGAGCGCCTCGCGGCGGACCTGGGCGAGGGCGTGCGACGACTCGGGCGCCGGGACGATGCCCTGGGTGCGCGCGAACTCGACGGCCGCCTCGAAGCACTCGTTCTGGTGCAGCGCGACGGCGTCGATGTAGCCCTCGTTGACCGCGTGCGAGACCAGCGGCGCCATGCCGTGGTAGCGCAGGCCGCCCGCGTGGATGGGCGACGGGACGAAATCGTGGCCGAGGGTGTGCATCTTCATCAGCGGCGTGAGCCCGGCGGTGTCGCCGAAGTCGTAGCGGTACTCGCCGCGGGTGATGGTCGGGCACGAGCTCGGCTCGACCGCGAGGATCCGCGGGTCCTGGCTGCCGGCGAGCTTCTCGCGCAGGAACGGGAAGGCGAGGCCGGCGAAGTTCGAGCCGCCGCCCGCGCAGCCGACGACCAGGTCGGCGCCGGACTCGCCGGCCTTGGCGAGCTGGCGCAGCGCCTCCTCCCCGATGACGGTCTGGTGCAGCAGCACGTGGTTGAGGACGGAGCCCAGTGCGTACTTGGCGCCCGGGTCCTGCGCCGCGACCTCGACCGCCTCGGAGATCGCGATGCCGAGCGAGCCCGGGTGGCCCTCGGCGAACGCCTTGCCCGACTCGGTGAGCCGGCTGGGGGAGCGGTGCACCTTGCCGCCGAAGACCTCGATCAGCGTGCGCCGCTGCGGCTTGGTGTCGAACGACGCGCCGACCTGCCACACCTCGCAGGACACGCCGAAGAGCGCGGCGGCGTACGACAGGGCGGTGCCCCACTGACCGGCGCCCGTCTCGGTGGTGAGCCGGGTGATGCCGTTGAGCTTGTTGTAGTAGACCTGCGGCACAGCCGTGTTGACCTTGTGCGAGCCGGCCGGCGAGACGCCCTCGTACTTGTAGTAGATCCGCGCCGACGTGCCGAGCTTCTGCTCCCAGCGGCGGGCGCGGTAGAGCGGGCTGGGGCGGTACTGCCGGTAGACGTCGAGGACCGGCTCGGGGATCTCGACGTAGCGCTCGGTGGTGACCTCCTGCGCGATCAGCTCCGGCGGGAACAGCGGCGCCAGGTCGTCCGGCCCGACCGGCTCGCGGGTGCCCGGGTGCAGCGGGGGCGGCGGCGGGGTCGGGAGGTCCGCGACGATGTTGTACCAGTGGGTCGGCTGCTCGTCCGGGTCGAGGGAGTACAGGACCTGGTCGCTCATGGGGCGTCCTCTCAGTCAACGTTCTCGGGTGCTCGGATCCTAGGATCGATCCGTGACATCCGGGCGCTTACCCCTCATCCTCGTCCGCCTGGTGGTCGTGGCGGCGCTGCGGAGCGACCTGATCCGGGACGGCGCGCGGGCCGAGGTGGAGCCGCCTGCCTCGCCAGTCGGACAGTGACGTCGGCGATCGGCGCGGCGTAGGGCAGGATTCGGGGTGTGAGTGCAGAAGACGCCCGAGCCGAGCTCCACCGCCTCCGGTCGAGCATCGACAACCTCGACGCCGCCCTCGTCCACCTGCTGGCCGAGCGGTTCAAGTGCACCGAGACGGTCGGGCGGCTCAAGGCCCGCGCCGGGATGCCGCCAGCCGACCCGGCGCGCGAGGCGGTTCAGATCGAGCGCCTGCGCTCGATGGCGGAGAGCTCGGGGCTCGACCCGCACTTCGCGGAGAAGATCCTCAACGTGATCATCGCCGAGGTCATCCGCAACCACGAGCAGTTCGCTGAGGAGACCGAAGACTGAGCTCCGCCGCGGCGGCAGTGCTCTGAGGTCGCGGCGCGTTGATGCGTCTTCCGTTGTGACCCACGTTCTCAGAGGATGGGTGCCCCGGTGGTCGACGCGGAGCCCGAAGCCGTTCGGGCTGCGCCACTCGTAGGCGCCGGGACTCACGACTTCGTAGTGCCAGCGTGAATGGGTCTTGGCCCGGTGGTGGCGTCGGCAGAGCGGGACCAGGTTGCACGGGCAGGTCGGTCCACCGCGCCCGAAGGCCTTGGCGTGGTCGAAATCGCAGCGACGTGCTCTGCGGTTGCAGTGCTAGAACCCACCTGTGGTCGCGGAGCTCCACCTGAACGCGGTGGCGGGTCGGGGATCTCGTACGACGTGACGGGGATGTGGTCGGCGAGGTCGATCACCGGCCGCACGATGACGGTGGTTGCGGTCTGCAGCCACTCCTTGACCTGCTGGGCGCTCATGGGGCGGTCGTTCCACCGGCCCACGGGCCGATCGACGTAGGCGACGGCTTCGGCGTTGAGGCTCAGGGTCTGGGCGGCGATGCGCCCGGCACGCCACGGGGCCACCTTGCCGGCCATGACGGCCGCCCAGACGGTCGGGAGCCGCCAGGCGCAGGAGAGCACCTGCCCGACGTACGCCCGGCCGCCGTCGGACGAGCGCCCGGATGTCGGCCTCCTCGCGCAGCTCGTCGAGCACCGACGCGGTGCCGGAAGAAGCCGTCCCGAGAGCCATGAGAACATCCCATCACGACGGTCGGAGCCAATCCACTACCTACGCCACATACCCCTAGAAATAAGGGGAATCGACCCGAAAGCTGCCGGAACCGGCAACGCCGCCCGCGGCTGCGAACGTGAGGAGCGCGGCGACCTCCTCCGGCGCCTCGTACGGCGCCAGGTGGCCGACGCCGTCGAGCACCTCGAGGCGTCCGGTGGGCACGGCCGCGACCAGGTCGGCCATCACCGAGGGCGGGGTCGGCAGGTCGTCGGCGCCGGCGATCGCGAGCAGCGGCACGCGCAGGTCGCCGAGCCGCGGCCGGATGTCGAAGCCGGCCAGCGCCTCGCAGGCGCGGGCATAGCTCTCGGCGTCGACGGCGGCCAGGTCGGCGACCGCGTCGGCGATCCGCCGTTCGCGGTCCGCGGCCGCGAGGAGGGCCGAGCCGAACCAGCGGCCGGGCGACGACGCCACCATCGGCGCCATCCCCTCCGCGCGCACCAGGGCGGCCCGCTCGTGCCAGGCGGACGGCGCCCCGAACGCCGGCGCGCTGCACAGGACGGCGAGCGAGGTCACCCGGTCGGGGTGGTCGAGCGCGAGCTGCAGGCCGACCGCGCCGCCGATCGAGTCGCCGGCGTAGGCGAAGGGGACGTCGCCGACGACCTCGGCCACCGACGTCAGGACGGCGTCGGCCAGGGACGCCAGGGTGAATGCCGGCACCAGCCGGTCGACCGACGGGCTCGCGCCGTGGCCGGGCAGGTCCCAGCCGAGGATGTTCCAGCCGGGCAGAGCCGCGGCGACGCCCGACCAGAGCCGGTCGACCGTCGTACCGAGCGACGGGCCGACGACGAGCGGCGGACGCCCGGGAAGACCGCCGAGGTGCCGGATCCGCAGCGCGGGCAGCGGGGCCATCAGATCGCCGACGGATGCTCGGTCAGCGCGGTGACCTCGATCCGCATGTACGGGAACAGCGGCAGGGCCGAGAGGATCTCGTGCAGCCGGGCGTTCGACGCGACGTCGAAGATGCTGATGTTCGAGTAGTGGCCGACGATGCGCCAGATGTGCGCCCACTCGCCGCCGCGCTGGAGCTCCTGGGAGTAGGCGCGCTCCCGCGCGACCACGTCCTCGCGCAGGGCGGGGTCGAGGTCGCGCGGGATGTCGACGTCCATCCGGACCTGGAAGAGCATCAGCGGGTCGGGTCCAGCACGAAGCCGTAGTCGACGCTCACCGAGCCGTCGGCCTGCGGCACCGGCGCGAGCAGCAGCTCGGGCTTCACGGCCGAGGCGATGTCGTCGTCGTTGTGGACGTCGCCGGGGAAGTAGAGCTGTGCGGTGAGCAGCTCGTGGCCGGGCGCGGAGACCTTGACGTGCAGGTGGGCCGGACGCCAGGCGTGCCAGCCGGCGGCGGCGATGAGCTTGCCGCACGAGCCGTCGGTTGGGATCTGGTACGGCGCCGGCTGGATCGTGTGGATCTCGAAGGCGCCCGCGGCGTCGGTGCGGAAGTTGCCGCGCAGGTTCCACTCCGGGATGCCCGGGGCGAACTGCGAGTAGAAGCCGTCGGCGTCGGCGTGCCACAGCTCGACGAGCGCGTTCTCGAGGACGGTGCCGTCGGTGGAGGTGACGGTGCCGGTCCACACCAGCGGCGTGCCGGACTCGCCCTCGCGCATGTCGACGGTGCCCTTGCTGCCGTGCTCGGGAGCGTCGGGGACGTAGTAGGGGCCCTCGATGGTGCCCTTGCTGCCCTCGCGGTGGTCGGTGGCGACCTCCTCGACGACGTGCTCGACCCAGACGTCGAGGAAGAGCGGCCACTCGCCGTCCTCGCCGACGTTGATGAGCCACGCCTTCAGGGCGTTGTACTCGTCGTAGGTGACCTTCTCGTCGCGGATCGTGTCGTAGATCGCGTCGAGCACGCGGCGGGCGAGGCGGTCGACCCGCTCGGGCGCGGTGTGCGCGACGGCGGCGAACGGCGACTTGTCGGAGTGGAAGCGCTCGGTGGCGCTGGCGCCGGACGCGGCGGCGGTGGCGACCTCGGTGGTCATGGCGGTGTCCTCTCGGGTTGGGTGGTGCGGTTCAGATGTCGGTGCGGTAGCGGCGGAGCTTGTCGTTGTCGATCGCGACGCCGAGGCCGCTGCCGGGACGCAGCGCGAGCTCGCCGTTCTCGATGCGGAGCGGCTCGGTGAGCAGGTCGTCGCTCATGTCGAGGAAGTTCGACAGCTCGCCGGCGTGGAGGCTGCTGCGCTGGTGGGCGGCCCCGAACGCGACGGCGCAGATCGAGCCGAGCTGGCCGTCGATCTGGTTGCCCATCACCACCTCGAGCCCCAGGCCCTCGGCGAGATGGAGCACCCGCTGCGACCCGGTGAAGCCGGTGCGGGCGGTCTTGATGGAGACGGCCGTCGCGGAGCCGCCGAGCACCTCGCGGGTGACCTCGGCGGGCGTCGTGGCCGACTCGTCGGCGATGAACGGGACGTCGAGCTGCTGCACCAGCCAGCGCCGCCCGAGGACGTCGTCGGCGGGGCTCAGCTCCTCGGCGAACGCGAGGTCGAGGTCGCCCATCTGGCGCATCGCGCGGGCCGACTCGGACGCCGTCCAGCCGCGGTTGCCGTCGACGTACAGGACGACGTCGGGGCCGAGGCCCTCGCGCAGCGCGCGGACGACGTCGACGTCGAGCGAGACCGGCCGGCGGCCGACCTTGACCTTGAAGGTGGTGATGCCGTGGACGTCGCGCATCCGCTCGGCCTCCTCGACCATCGCGGCCGGCTGGTCGAAGCCGAGCATGTGGGAGACGCGCATCCGGTCGGTGTAGCCGCCGAGCAGCTCGGAGACCGGCAGCCCGAGGGTGTGGCCGAGGGCGTCCCAGACGGCCATGTCGATGGCGGCCTTCGCGGTCGGGTTGCCGACCGTGCGGCCCATCAGTGCGGCCATCTGCTCGCGGTCGGTGAGGGAGAGGCCCACGATCTGGGGCGCGAAGATCGTCTCGATCACGGCGATGATGCCGCGCTGCGTCTCGCCGTAGGTGAACGGACGCGGCGGCGCCTCGGCGACCCCGACCACCCCGTCGTCGGTGTGGACGCGGACCAGCACGTGGTCGGCGACGTGCACCTCGCCGCTGGCGAACTTCAGCGGCTTGACGTAGGGGATCCGGAACGGGATCGCGTCGATCGCGGTGATCTTCACGGGATGCCTCAGCTCGTGGGGGAGGGGTGCGGGGAGAAGAAGCCGTGCCGGTCGAGGACGTCGAGCGCGGCCGCCACCAGGGACGACGGCTCGTCGGCCCGCCAGGCGAGCGAGAGGTCGATGGTCGCGGCGTCGGCGACGTCGCGGAACACCACGCCCTTGAGCTGCATGCTGCGCACCGACTCGGGCACCAGGGCGACGCCGAGGTCGGCCGCGACCAGCGCGAGCAGCGCGGCGGTGCCGGGCGCGCGGTGGGTGACCTTGGGGGAGAAGCCGGCGCGCAGGCAGCTGGAGATCATCGCCTCGTTGACCGCCGAGCGGGTGTCGGCGTAGGCGACGAACTCGTCCGCCGAGACGTCGACGACCTCGAGCGCGGGCTCGTGCGCCAGCCGGTGGTCGGCGGGCAGGGCCAGCACGAGGGGCTCCTGGAGCAGGGTGCGGGTCTCGATCCGCGGCTCGGCGACCGGGCCGCGCAGCACGCCGAGGTCGAGCCGGCCGTCGAGCAGCCGCTCGACCTGGCCGGGCGTGAGCAGGTCGGCCTGCACCTCGAGGACGACGGCCGGCAGCGCCGCTCGCAGCATCCGCGACAGCCGGGCCAGCTGGGTGAACGCGCTGGTACCGGTGAAGCCGACGCGCAGCAGCCCGCGGCTGCCCTCGGCGATGCTGCGCGCGCCGAGCACGGAGGCGTCGAGGTCGCCGAGGATCCGACGCACCTCGCGGTGGAAGAACGCGCCGGCCGGGGTCAGCTCGACCTGGCGGGTCGTGCGCGCCAGCAGGACGACGCCCAGCTCGGCCTCGAGCCGTCGCACGGCCTGGGAGAGCGCGGGCTGGGCGAGGTGGAGCCGCTCGGCGGCCTGCCCGAAGTGCAGGGTCTCCGCGACGGCGTCGAAGTAGCGCAGCTGCTTGAGATCCATCGGGTCACCTCCTCCGGGCCGGGCCGACGTGGCGGTCGTCACGTCGTGCTTCCACGCTAGATCCGGGCAATCCAGAAGCACAAAGACCAAAAGCCGTCGCATTCATAACTCACGATTATGGATCGAGCCCCGGCCCAGGCCTAGGCAAACGTCTCGTGTGACGGCCGCCACGTCGTGCTTGAGTTCCCGGCATCGTCCGACGCAGACCCACCGGGAGGACCCCATGACCGAGATGCTGGACCGGATCGGCAGCGTGCTGGCCGACGCCGTCGTCGAGGAGCCGGAGGCCGGGATCTACCGCGCCAACCGGCGGATCTTCACCGACGAGGAGGTCTTCGAGCTGGAGATGAGGCACATCTTCGAGGGCAACTGGATCTACCTCGCCCACGAGAGCCAGGTGGCCGCCCCGGGCGACTACTTCACGACGTACATCGGGCGGCAGCCGGTCGTCATCACCCGCGACAAGGAGGGCGAGCTGCACTGCCTGGTCAACGCGTGTGCCCACCGCGGCGCGATGATCTGCCGGCGCAAGACCGACAACCGGATGACGCTCACCTGCCCGTTCCACGGCTGGACCTTCCGCAACGACGGCACCCTGCTCAAGGTCAAGGACCCGGACGGCGCCGGCTATCCGGCGTCCTTCGACACCGAGGGCTCGCACAACCTGACCAAGGTGGCCCGCTTCGACAGCTACCGCGGCTTCCTGTTCGGCAGCCTCAACGCCGACGTCAGCACGCTCGCCGAGCACCTCGGCGACACCACCAAGGTCATCGACATGCTCGTCGACCAGTCGCCCGACGGGCTCGAGGTGCTGCGCGGGTCGTCGACGTACACCTACGACGGCAACTGGAAGGTGCAGGCCGAGAACGGCGCCGACGGCTACCACGTCACCGCGACGCACTGGAACTACGCGGCCACCACCTCGCGGCGCAACACCGGCGAGTCCACCAACGCCACCAAGACGCTGGACGCCGGCCAGTGGGGCAAGTCGGGCGGCGGCTACTGGTCCTACCCCAACGGCCACCTGTGCCTGTGGACCTGGGCCGGCAACCCGCAGGACCGCCCGCTGTGGGACCGGATGGACGAGCTCAAGGAGCAGTTCGGCGACGCCAAGGGCGAGTTCATGGTCAAGGGCTCGCGCAACCTGTGCCTCTATCCCAACGTCTACCTGATGGACCAGTTCTCCACGCAGATCCGGCACTTCCGGCCGATCGCGCCGGACAAGACCGAGGTCACCATCTACTGCATCGCACCCAAGGGCGAGAGCGCCGCGTCGCGCGCGTGGCGGATCCGCCAGTACGAGGACTTCTTCAACGCCTCGGGCATGGCCACGCCCGACGACCTGGAGGAGTTCCGCTCCTGCCAGCTGACCTTCCGCGCCACCGCCGCGCCCTGGAACGACATGAGCCGCGGCGCCGAGCACTGGCTGACCGGGCCCGACGAGGTGGCCAAGAGCCTCGGCATGGACGGGGTGATCTCGGCGGGTGTGAAGAACGAGGACGAGGGTCTCTACCCCGTCCAGCACGGCTACTGGCGCGACACCATGCTCGCTGCCGTCGCGAAGGAGGCGGCCAAGTGAGCGCCACCCCCGTCGCCCCGATCACCAACGCCCTCGCCGCCGAGACGGGCGGGAGGCTGATCACCCAGAACGCGATCGAGCAGTTCCTCTACCGCGAGGCCCGCCACCTCGACGACCGCGAGTTCGAGAAGTGGCTCGAGTGCTACGCCGACGACGTCGTCTACTGGATGCCCGCGTGGACCGACGACGACGAGCTGGTGCAGGACCCGCAGACCGACATCTCGCTCATCTACTACCCCAACAAGGGCGGGCTCGAGGACCGGGTCTTCCGGATCCGCACCGAGCGCTCGTCGGCGACCTCGATCCCGGAGCCGCGGACCAGCCACAACATCAGCAACGTCGAGGTGATCGAGCGCCGCGGCGACGTGGTCGACGTGCGCTTCAACTGGCACACCATGTACTTCCGCTACAAGACGATCGACCCCTACTACGGCACGTCCTTCTACACCATCGACTTCTCCGGCGAGCGGCCGCTGATCCGCCGCAAGACCGTGGTGCTGAAGAACGACTACATCCACCACGTGGTCGACGTCTACCACTGCTGAGCCCTCCGACCCTGCCGATCCCTTCGATGCGGAGCTGACATGACTGTCGACACCGAGGTCACCACCCACCAGGTCGCGCTCTCCTTCGAGGACGGCGTCACCCGGTTCATCACCTGCCGCTCCGACCAGACGGTCGCGGACGCGTCGTACCGGCAGCGGATCAACATCCCGCTCGACTGCCGCGACGGCGCGTGCGGCACCTGCAAGGCGCACTGCGAGTCGGGGGACTACGACGGCGGCGCCTACATCTCCGACGCGCTGCCGGACGACGAGGCCGCGCGCGGCTACGTGCTGCCGTGCAGCATGCGGCCGCGCTCGGACCTGGTGCTGCAGATCGCGAGCACCTCGGAGATCGCGAAGACGCGGGCCTCGTCGTACCGGGCGACGGTGGTGGGCCTGGTCCGGCTCTCGGCGACGACCGTCGAGCTCGCCGTGGAGATCCCCGACCGCGGTGAGCTGGCGTTCCTGCCCGGCCAGTACGTCAACATCGCGGTGCCCGGTACCGACGTCACCCGGTCCTACTCCTTCAGCAGCGCGCCCCACGAGGAGCGGCTGACCTTCCTGATCAAGCTCACGCCCGGGGGAGCGATGTCGAGCTGGCTGGCCGAGCGCGCGGCCGTGGGCGACGAGCTGACCTTCACGGGGCCGCACGGCTCGTTCTTCCTGCGCGAGGCGTCAGCCGGCGGGGAGCGAAGCGACCGACGCCAGACGGAGCGTCCGGTGCTGCTGCTCGCCGGCGGCACCGGCCTGGCGCCGATCCTGTCGATGCTGCGCAGGATGCGGGCCGACGGCAGCACTCGCGCGGCGCACCTGGTCTACGGCGTCAGCACCGACGAGGACCTGGTCGCGCTCGACCAGATCGCCGACGTCGCCGCCGACCTGCCGGGACTCACCTGGGACCACTGCGTGTCCGACCCGGCCAGCACCGCGCTCAACAAGGGCTATGTGACGGGCCTGATCCGCCCCGAGCACCTGTACGACGGCGACGTCGCCGTCTACCTCTGCGGACCGCCGCCCATGGTCGAGGCGGTGCGGACCCACGTCGCCGACGCGGGCATCGAGCCGACCGGCTTCTACTACGAGAAGTTCGCGCTGGCCGTGCCGGAGAGTGCCGGGGTCGTCGCGGCGCCGGTCGGGGCGGACCCCGAGGACGAGCTGCTGTTCGCTCCCGCGGCACGGGGGATAGCGGGCCAGGAGCTCTTCGCGGCGCCGGAGCCCGCGCTGGAGCAGGCGTCTGAGCCGGAGTCGCCCACGGCGGCCGACGGCTACCAGATCGGCGAGGAGCACCCCGACGTCCAGTCCTCCGACGCGATCTTCGAGGCGCGCGAGGCGCTGGAGCTGGGTGCGCTGGAGCTGACGATCGGTCGCCTCGGATCGCAGCAGCTGGCGGGCTACCGGCTGCTCGCGGAGTCGACGCTGCCGTACGTCGACGGGGAGTGCTTCGTCGACGCGGCGGCCTACACCGAGACCAATGCGGCCTTCCACGACTACCTCTTCGTGCAGACCGGCAACGAGCACCTGCTGCAGGCCTACCAGGCGCTGGGCGTGAAGGGCCGGATGGCCGAGGTGCTGCGCAACGCGACCTGGTGCCATCCGCGCTGCGCGGTCGACCACGTCGACATCGTGACGGCCTTCGAGGCCGGCGATCGCGAGGCCGCGCGCGAGCTGATCGTGGCGCACGCGGAGCGGTCGAAGCAGACCATGCGGCGGGCGATGTCCGACGCGGTGGCGGCGACGAAGCCGCGGTTCGTCACGCCCGGCCGGTTCGCCGGCAAGGTGGTCGTGGTGACCGGCGCCGCGCAGGGGATCGGCGCGCAGGTGGCACGGCGGATCGCCGCCGAGGGCGGCACGCTCGTCCTCGCCGACCGCTCCGAGCTCGTCGCCGAGCTGGCCGGTGAGCTGGAGGCGCTGCCGGTGACGTGCGACCTCGAGACGTGGGCGGGCGCGTCGGCGCTCGCGACCGCGGCCGTGGAGCGGCACGGGCGAGTCGACGTCCTGGTCAACAACGTCGGCGGCGCGATCAACTTCAAGCCGTTCACCGAGTTCAGCGCCGAGGAGATCGCGGCCGAGGTCGACCGCTCGTTGATGACGACGCTCCTCGCCTGCCGCGCGGTGCTGCCGGGCATGGTCGACGCGGGCAGCGGTGTGATCGTCAACGTCTCGTCGGCCGCGACCCGCGGCATCCACCGGATCCCGTACTCCGCGGCCAAGGGCGGCATCAACGCGATCACCGCCTCCCTCGCCCTCGAGTACGCCGACCGCGGGATCCGGGTGGTCGCGACCGCCCCCGGCGGCACCGAGGCGCCGCCGCGGCGGATCTCGCGCGGCACGCCGGAGCCGCGCACCGACGAGGAGCGCGCCTGGTTCCAGGCCCACATCGACCAGACGCTCGGGTCGTCGTTGATGGGCCGCTACGGCACGCTCGACGAGCAGGCGGCCGCGATCACCTTCCTCGCGTCCGACGAGGCGTCGTACATCACCGGCACGGTGCTGCCCGTCGCCGGCGGCGACCTCGGCTGAGGCGCAAGCCCTACGGTGGCCCTGTGAGCCCTGGCCCGCCCCTGGTGCCGACCCGGCGTCGCGCGCTCGACGACCTGGTCGGGTCCGCGGCGCGGCTGGTGCTCGTCACCGCGCCGCCCGGCGGCGGGCTGAGCACCTTCGTGCGGGCCTATGCGGAGGCCGCGCCCGCGACGCACCGGCTGCTCGCGCTGCCCTGGGAGGACGCGCCGGGCGCGGCCCTCGCGGGTCGGACGCCGGCAGCGGGCGACGTCGTGGTGCTGGAGGACGCGCAGCACGCCGATCCCGCGTCGGTGCAGGCGTTGGTCAGCGCCGCCCGGGCTGCGGACGGTCCGGTCGTCGTGCTCGGCTGGCGGGTCCCCGGCGAGGGCCTCTTCGAGAGCGTGCGGTCGGCGGCCGACACGGTCGTCGCGCTCGACCGGCTCGCCGCGCAGGACGTCGCCGCCCTCGCCGAGCAGCGCGGTCTCGTGCTGCCGGCCAGCCAGGTCGACCGGCTGCTGGCCCACGCGGACGGGCGGATGCGCCATGTCGTCGAGCTGCTCGACGAGGTGCCCGCCGCCGACTGGACCGTCTCCTTCTTCGCCCTCCCCGCACCGGCGACCGCGGCGCGTGCGGTCCGCGCGCCGCTCGCCGGGCTCGCCGACGACGGGCGCGCGCTGGTCCGCGCGGCGGCGGTGCTGGAGGCGGCCGACCGGCAGGCGCGGGCGGTCGCCGTCAGCGAGGCCGGGCGGGTCGCGGGCCTCGACGCGACCGTGGCGGCCGTCGACGACGCCGGACGGGCGGGGTTGGTGGGCGTGCTCGACGAGCACGCGATGTGGATCCGCCTGCCCGATCCCGTCGTACGACGTGCGGTGCTCGACGAGCTCGGGCCGGCCGGCCGCGCCGAGCTGCACGAGCGGGCGGCCGGTGTCGTCGTCGATCCCGCGGTCGCCCTGCACCACCGGTGGTTCGCCGCGCCGCGGCCGGACGCCGAGCTCGCCGACCGGCTCGATGAGCTCGCCTCCGAGCGAGCCCGCCAGGGCGCGTGGGCATCGGCGGCCGACCTGCTGGTGCTCGCCTCGCGGGCGAGCGTCGATGCCGAGGCCCGCGGCGCCCGGCTGGTCCGCGGCGTCGATGCGCTCGTCGGTGCGGGGGAGGTGCCGCGGGCGTCGCGCTATCTCACCGAGCTGGAGTCGCTGCGCGAGACGCCGCTGCGCAACGCCGTCCTCGGCTATCTCGCCGTGGTGCGGGGCCGCCCGGCCGAGGCGGAGAGCCGGCTCGGCCGCGCGTGGGAGCTGGTCAACCCGCGCCGCGACGCCGACACCGCCTCGCTCATCGCGCAGCGCTACGTCCTCCACCACCTGGCCCGCTGCCGTCCGCGGGAGCTCGTCGCATGGGCCGACCGCGCGATGGATCTGGTCGAGCCGTCGGCGCCGACCGCCGTCGAGGCGGCCGCGATCCGCGGGCTCGGTGTCGCGCCGGTCGACGGCATCGACGTCGCGCTCGAGGGCTACCGGACGCTGGTCGGCGAGGTGCCCGAGGGCCCGGTCGCGCAGCGGGTCACGATGGCGTCCGGCTGGCTGCACCTGGCCGCCGACGACCCCGACCGGGCGCGCGAGGAGCTCCAGAGCGCCCTGACGACGGACTTCCTGGGCGGCTCGCGGCGCATCTCGCTCTGGGCGCACGGGTGGCTGGCCCGCGCGCAGTTCCAGACCGGCGACTGGGACGACGCGATGCGCACCGCCACCGCCGGCCTGGAGATGGCGCAGCGCTCCGGGATGAGCCTGCTCGTTCCGCTCCTCGCGTGGACGCGCACCCAGGTGCTCGCGCTGCGCGGAGACTGGGAGGCGGCCGAGCAGTCGCTGCGCGTCGGTGACGCCGCCGGCCGCGACTACGAGCTGATGCGGGTCCCGGCGGCACTGGCGCGGGCGGCCTACTGCGAGGCGCGTGCCGACTACGTCTCCGTCGTGCGCGCGCTCGCGCCGCTGACCCAGCCGTGGGCGCGGGAGTGGGTCGAGCAGCCGGGCTACTGGCCGTGGCCCGACGTCTACGCCAACGCGCTCGTCCTGGTCGGGCGTGAGGACGATGCCGACGCCTTCCTCGCCCGCCACGAGGAGCGCGCCGCCGACGCCGGACACGTCTCCGCCACGGCCCGCCTCGCCTACGCCCGCGGCCGCTGGCAGGGCGTCCGGGGCGACCTCGACGCGGCGCGGCAGTCGTTCCAGCGGGCGATCGCGCTGTTGGAGCCGCTGCCGCTGCGCTACGACCGGGCGCGCGTGCACTTCGCCTTCGGCCAGACCCTGCGCCGGGCCGGGCGCCGGGCCGAGGCCGACGCCGTCATCAGCACCGCACGCGACATCTACCTCGCGCTCGGCGCCGCGACGTACGTCGCCCGGTGCGACCGCGAGCTCGCCGCCGGAGGCGTCAACGCAGCGCGCAGCCAGCGCGAGTTCGACGACCTCACGCCCCAGGAGGAGGCCGTCGCCGGGCTGGTCGCGCAGGGCCGCAGCAACAAGGAGGTCGCGGCCGAGCTCTTCCTCTCGGTCAAGACCGTCCAGTACCACCTGACCCGCATCTACGCGAAGCTCGGCGTCCGTTCGCGCGCCGAGCTCGCCGCCCGGAGGCCGTGATGACCGCAGAGGTCGCCGACGACCGGGCCGAGGCCTTCCCGTCCTGATGCGGGTCTGGTTGTCTTCCGTCATGGGGCCGAGCGCGCGGGACGTGGCGCGCGACATCGGCCCGACCGAGGTCGCCGACGGCGTCGTCGGCGCCATCTTCGCGATGACCGGGCCGGTCGCCGTCATCCTGACCGCGGCCGCCGCAGCCGGGCTCGGACCCGACCTGGTCAGCTCGTGGATCTTCGGCGTCTTCGTGCTCAACGGCGTGCTGACGGTGGTCGCCTCGTGGGCCTACCGGCAGCCGCTGGCGTTCTTCTGGACCATCCCCGGCACCGCACTGGTCGGGCAGGCGGCCACACACCTGCCCTGGTCGGACGTCCTCGGCGCCTACCTCCTCACCGGCGTGCTGCTGGTGCTGCTCGGGCTGTTCGGGCGGGTCGACCGGCTGATGGCGGCGCTGCCGACGCCGGTGGTGATGGCGATGGTCGCCGGTGTCTTCCTCGGCTTCGGCACCGGCCTGGTCGCCGCCGTCGGTACGACGTGGCGCGTGGCGGTGCCGATGGTCGCGGCGTTCGTGGTGGCGGCACTGGTCCGGCGGATCGGCGCGCTGGTGCCGCCGGTCGTCGCCGCGGTGCTCGTCGGCGCGCTCGCCGTCGTCGTCACCGGCACGGGGCGGGCGGTCGCCTGGCCCGACAGCCCGTTCGCCGCGCCCGTCCTGCAGTCGCCGACCTTCTCATGGGCGGCGATCGCCGAGCTCGTGCTGCCGCTGGCCGTGACCGTCGTCTTCGTCCAGAACGCCCAGGGGATGGCGGTCCTGGCGGCAGCGGGCCACCGCGCGCCGATGCGCTTCGTGACCGTCGCGTGCGGTCTGTGGTCGCTCCTGGCGGCCGCGGTCGGGGCGGTCAGCAGCTGCCTGACCGGCCCGACGAATGCGCTGCTGACCGCGTCCGGCCGACGCGAGCGGCACTACGCCGCAGGCATCGTCTGCGGCATCGTCGCGACCTGCTTCGGCGTCATGGCGCCGGTCGCCGTCGCGCTCCTCGGCGCGGCGCCGGCGGCCTTCATCGCCGTCCTGGCGGGGCTCGCGCTGCTCCGTGCGCTGCAGGGCGCCTTCGCGACGGCGTTCTCCGGTCCGGACGTCACCGCGCCGCTGCTGACCTTCCTGGTCACCGCGTCGGGCGTGACCGTGCTCCACCTCGGCGCCCCGTTCTGGGGGCTGGTGACCGGAGTCGTCGCGACCTGGCTCGCCGGACGCGCGGCCCGCTCAGCGCAGCGTCAGCCAGAGCCCGACGACCGTCGGCAGCAGTCCGAGCAGTAGCCACGGGCTCAGCGGCGAGCGCTGGTGGATCGCGCGCCCGGCCGCGACCGCGAGCACGCCGAAGGCGCCCGCGATGACGTTGAGCCCGATGCGTGCGGCGCTCGCCGAGGCGGGCACCTCGACGGCGGCGACGACCAGGCCCGCGGCCAGGTGGGCGATCGTGAAGACCGCGAGGGTCGACATGACCCAGCGCTGCACGTGCGTGAGCGCGCGGTCGTCGACCGGCCGGACCGGGTGCGCCGGGTCCATCAGGTGCCGCCGCCGCCGCGGCGCGGTGTCCGTGGTCATCGTCAGACCTCCACCGGCGCGCCGATCAGCGAGCCGTACTCGACCCACGAGCCGTCGTAGTTGCGTACGTCGGGCAGGTCGAGCAGCTCGTGCAGCACGAACCAGGTGTGGGCGCTGCGCTCGCCCACGCGGCAGTAGACCGTGACCGGCCTGCCGTCGAGCGCGAGCCCGGCGCCGCCGTACAGCGCGCGGAGCTCGTCGTCACCACGGAAGCTGCCGTCGTCGGCGGCTGCCTGCGACCACGGCACGTTGACCGCGGTCGGCACGTGCCCCGGGACCTGCGGCTGCTCCTGCGGGAAGTGCGCCGGCGCGAGGATCTCGCCGCTGAACTCGGCGGGGGAGCGCACGTCGACGATCTCGCGCACGCCGATGCCGGCGATCACGTCGTCGCGGAACGCCCGCAGCGCGGGGTCCGCGAGGCCGGCCGTGTAGGTGGTCTCCGGGCGGTAGGTGACGACGTCGCGACGGGGCACCTGCCGCAGATCGGTCGACCAGTCGAGGCTGGTGGAGCCGGGGATGTGGCTGACGCCGTGGGCGGCGGTGTTCTCGTCGACCTCGATCACGATCGCGCCGGGCGCGCCGGGCGCGCCGGGGCGCTGCTCGAGCCAGTCGCCGTCGACGAGGACATCGGTGCGGGCCATGGTGCTCTCCTCTTGGTTTGTGTGGCAACAGTTTGTACACCAACTATTGCTACACTAACAACATGCCCACGCCCTCCGATTCCCGTCCGCGGCTCGAGAATCCCCTGGCGCTCGACCAGCAGGTCTGCTTCGCGCTGGCCATCGCCTCGCGCAGCGTGATCGCGCTCTACCGGCCGCTGCTCGAGCCGTTGGGCCTCACGCACCCGCAGTACCTGGTGATGCTCGCGCTGTGGGAGAGCGAGCCGCTGCGCGTCTCCGAGCTGTCCCGGCTGCTCGAGCTCGACCCCGGCACGCTGTCGCCGCTGCTCAAGCGGCTCGAGTCGGCGGGCTACCTGCGCCGCGAGCGCGACCCGCGCGACGAGCGCGCGCTCGCCGTCGTCCTGACCGAGAAGGGGAGGGCCCTGCGCGACGACGCCGAGGCGATCCCGCCGGCGATCGTCGAGCGGCTCGGCATGCCCGTCGAGGAGCTGATGGAGCTGCACGGCCGGCTCACGGCGGTGATCGCCGCCGCTACCCGCTGACCAGCTCGCGCAGCACCTCGAGGGTGCGCAGCAGGTGGGGCTCGGTGCGCTCGGCGCGATGGGCGACGGCGAGCTCGACCGTCGGCGCCGGCCGCGCGAGCGGGACGTAGTCGACGCCCGCGAGCGCGAGCGCCCGCACCGGCTCCGGTACGACGGCCACGCCCAGGCCGCCGGCGACGAGCGTGATGAGCGTCGAGGTCTCGCCGACCTCGTGCCGGATCCGCGGGGTCAGGCCGGCCTCGGTGAAGAGGGTCCGGACGACGCCGTACATGGCGGATCGGCGGCCCGCCGAGTGCACGATCAGGTCGGCGTCGGCGAGGTCGCCCACCCGCAGCCAGCGCCGCCGGGCCAGCCGGTGCGTCGCGGGCACCGCGACGACGAGCCGCTCCTCGCGCAGCGGCGTCACGCTCAGTGACCCGTCGGCGACCGGCGGCCGCAGCAGGGCGAGGTCGATCCCGCCGTCGCGCAGCGCGTCGACCTGGTCGGCGACGAGCATCTCGCCGCGGAAGGCGAAGTCGACGCCCGGCAGCTCGTCGGCCAGCCGTCGCGAGAGGTCGGGCAGCAGGCTGTACGTCGCCGACCCGACGCACCCGATCGCGAGCCGGCCGACCACGCCCGCCGCCACCTGGCGTGCCTCGTCGGCGGCGGTGCCGACCTGGGCCAGGATCTCGCGAGCGCGCGCGAGGTACGCCGTCCCGGCGGCGGTGAGGTCGACCCGGCGCGTGGTCCGCTCGAAGAGGGTGACGCCGAGCTCGGCCTCGAGCCGGCGGATCTGCTGCGAGAGCGGCGGCTGCGCCATGTGCAGTCGCTCGGCGGCGCGACCGAAGTGCCGCTCCTCGGCGACGGTCACGAAGTAGTGCAGGTGGCGCAGGAGATCCATATCGGCGGTCGTCTCAAATGTGTCGAATACTGATCCTTCACAATATCAACTTCCCGACCTAACGTCGGTGCCGTGAGCTCTTACGTCTACGCAGCGGTCCGCACCCCGTTCGGCCGGTTCAACGGCGGCCTCTCCGGCGTCCGCACCGACGACCTCGGCGCCGCCGTCGTCTCCTCGGTCCTCGCCAGGGTCCCGGGCCTCGACCCGGCGGCCATCGGCGACATCGTCTGGGGCAACGCCAACGGCGCCGGCGAGGACAACCGCAATGTCGGCCGGATGGCCGCACTGCTCGCCGGCCTTCCGGTCAGCGTCCCCGCGACCACGGTCAACCGGCTCTGCGGCTCCAGCCTCGACGCCGTGATCATGGGCTCGCGCGCGATCGAGACCGGCGACGCCGACATCGTGCTCACCGGCGGTGTCGAGTCGATGACCCGGGCGCCGTGGGTGCTGCCCAAGCCCGACCGCGCCTTCCCCGTCGGCGACGTCACCGCGGTCTCGACCGCGCTCGGCTGGCGCCTGGTCAACCCGGCGATGCCGAAGGAGTGGACGGTCAGCCTCGGCGAGGCCAACGAGCAGCTGCAGGAGCGGTTCGGCATCTCCCGCGAGCGGCAGGACGAGTTCGCCGTGCGCTCCCACCAGCTCGCCCACGAGGCTTGGGAGAAGGGCTTCTACGACGACCTCGTCGTCCCGGTCGACGGCACCGAGCTGACCCGCGACGAGGGCATCCGCCCCGGCAGCACGCCCGAGTCGCTGGCGGGCCTCAAGCCGGTCTTCCGCAAGGACGGCACCATCACCGCCGGCAACGCCTCGCCGCTCAGCGACGGCGCGTCCGCCGTCCTGCTGGGCTCGGCGGCCGCCGCCGACCGGATCGGTACGACGCCGCTGGCGCGGATCGCCGGCCGCGCGGCGTACGCGCTGGAGCCGCAGTCCTTCGGCTATGCGCCGGTCGAGGCGGCCAACGCCGCCCTCGCGCGGGCGGGCATCACCTGGGACCAGGTGGGCGCGGTCGAGCTCAACGAGGCGTTCGCCGTCCAGTCGCTCGCGTGCGTCGACGCCTGGCCGATCGACCCCGAGATCGTCAACCAGCGCGGCGGCGCGATCGCCCTCGGCCACCCGCTCGGCGCGTCCGGCGGCCGGCTGATCGGGACGCTCGCGAAGGTGCTCCGCGAGAGCGGGCAGCGCTGGGGTGTCGCTGGCATCTGCATCGGGGTCGGCCAGGGGCTGGCCGTCGTCCTCGAGAACGAGGGCGATCACTGATGGCCCGCACCGCGATCCTCGAGTCGACCGACGAGGCCGTGGCCGGCATCGAGGACGGATCCACCGTCCTGGTGGGCGGATTCGGCCTCGCCGGCATGCCGTTCGACCTGATCGACGCGCTCATCCGGCAGGGCGCGAAGGAGCTCACCATCGTGTCCAACAACGCCGGCAACGGCGAGGTCGGGCTCGCCGCGCTGCTCAAGGCCGGGCGGGTGCGCAAGGTGATCTGCTCGTTCCCGCGGCAGTCCGACTCCTACGTCTTCGACGAGCTCTACCTGTCCGGCAAGCTCGAGCTCGAGGTCGTGCCGCAGGGCAACCTCGCCGAGCGGATGCGCGCCGCGGGCGCCGGCATCGGCGCCTTCTACAGCCCCACCGCCGTCGGCACGCCGCTCGCGGAGGGCAAGGAGACCCGGGAGATCGACGGGCGCACCTACCTGCTCGAGTACCCGATCCGCGGCGACTACGCACTCGTGTCCGCCCACCGCGCCGACCGGCTCGGCAACCTCGTCTACCGCAAGACCGCCCGCAACTTCGGGCCGGTCATGGCCGCCGCGGCGACCACGACCATCGCCCAGGTGAGCTCGGTCGTGCCGACCGGCGAGCTCGACCCCGAGGCTGTCGTCACGCCGTCCATCTACGTCGACCGCGTCGTGTGCGTCGAGGCCCGCCACTACACCGTCCAGGGAGCACGATGACCATCGAGAACCTCGACCGCGGCCCGCTGTCGATGGACGAGCTGGCCGAGGTGATCGCGGGCGACATCCCCGAGGGCTCCTTCGTCAACCTCGGCATCGGCCAGCCCACCAAGATCGCCGACCACCTGCCGGCCGAGCGGGGCGTCATCCTGCACACCGAGAACGGCATGCTCGGCATGGGCCCGGCCGCCGTCGGCGACGAGGTCGACGCCGACCTCACCAACGCCGGCAAGGTGCCGGTGACCGAGCTGCCCGGTGCGTCGTACTTCCACCACGCGGACTCGTTCGCCATGATGCGCGGCGGCCACCTCGACGTCTGCGTCCTCGGCGCCTACCAGGTCGCCGCCAACGGCGACCTCGCCAACTGGCACACCGGCAAGGCCGACGCCATCCCGGCCGTCGGGGGAGCGATGGACCTCGCCATCGGCGCCAAGGACGTCCTGGTGATGATGGGCCTCTTCGGCAAGGACGGCTCGCCCAAGCTGGTCCCGACCTGCACCTACCCGCTCACCGGCGTCGGCTGCGTCAGCCGGGTCTACACCGACCACGGCGTGTTCGAGGTCGGCGGCCCGGAGGTCGTGGTGCGCGCGACCTGGGGGATCTCGGTCGCGGAGCTGCGTGACCGGCTGGGGATCGCGCTGGTAACAAGGGAGGCGTGACCTCCGACGACGACAGCCAGGTGCTGCGGCGGTTCTTCTCCGCCGAGGGCCGGCTGCTCGACATGCCCACCCGCCACGCGAAGCGCCGGCTCGTGCTCGACCACGTCGCCCAGCGCTTCGAGCCGGGCCGCCGCTACGACTGGCGCACCGTCGACGCCCTCCTCAAGGAGGTCTACGACGACCACGCCGCCCTGCGCCGCTACCTCGTCGACGACGGCTTCCTGAGCCGCGAGGGCGACGTCTACTGGCGCAGCGGCGGCTCGGTCGACTTCTGAGCCCCCGCGTCCCGGAAGTTCCCCGGTTCGCCCGTGGCGAACGCCGGAACAGGCGGGCCGTCGTCGGCATTGGAGGGGCATGACGAACCCGATCCAGCTTCCGGTGCTGTTCCTCTCCGATGTGGTGGTGCTCCCCGGGATGGTGGTCCGGGTCGAGCTCGACGAGCCCGCCCGAGCCGCCATCGACGCCGCCCAGATGCTCAATGGGCCAAGCGCGCCTTCGGTGCCTGAGGGGGCGGCAAGCCGCCAGACGGGCGCCTCTCGGCCCGCGGCCGGTGCTTCCCGCGAGTCCGGCAAGGCCGCTCAGGTCCTGATCGCACCGCGCTTCGAGGACCGCTACGCGTCGTACGGCGTGGTGGCCACCGTCGAGAAGGTCGGCCGCTTCTCCGGCGGCGAGCCGGCCGCCGTGCTCAAGGCCGGTGGCCGGGCCCGCATCGGCAGCGGCGTGACCGGTCCGGGCGCGGCCCTGTGGGTCGAGGTCGAGCCGGTCGACGGCGGCGCCGTGGACGACGAGGTCCGCGCGCTCGCCGAGGACTACCGCAAGCTCGTGGTCGGCCTGCTCCAGCGCCGCGAGGCCTGGCAGGTCGCGGACCAGGTGACCCGCATCGACGACCCGGCCGCGCTGGCCGACACGGCCGGCTACGCGCCGTACCTCTCCGACGACCGCAAGCGCCGGCTGCTCGAGACCCCCGAGGTCCGAGAGCGCCTGCGGCTGCTGGTCGAGTGGACCCGCGACGTCGTCGCCGAGTCCGAGGTCAGCGACAAGATCGACGCCGACGTGCGGGAGTCGCTGGAGAAGTCGCAGCGCGAATACCTGCTGCGCCAGCAGCTCGCCGCGATCCGCAAGGAGCTCGGCGAGGGCGACCCCGAGGGCAGCGACGACTACCGCTCCCGGATCGAGGCGGCCGACGTCCCGGACGCCGTCCGTGAGGCGCTGCTGCGCGAGCTCGACAAGCTCGAGCGCTCCAGCGATCAGAACCCCGAGGCGGGCTGGATCCGCACCTGGCTCGACACCGCGCTCGACCTGCCGTGGTCGGTGCGCACCGAGGACGACACCGACGTCGTCGCCGCGCGCGCCGTCCTGGACGCCGACCACCACGGCCTCGACGAGGTGAAGGACCGGATCACCGAGTACCTCGCCGTCCGTGCCCGCCGCGCCGAGCGCGGACTGGAGGTCGTCGGCGGTCGCGGCTCGGGTGCCGTCGTCCTGCTGGCGGGGCCTCCGGGCGTCGGCAAGACCTCGCTCGGCGAGTCGGTGGCACGGGCGCTCGGCCGCAGGTTCGTGCGCGTCGCCCTCGGTGGCGTGCGCGACGAGGCCGAGATCCGCGGCCACCGCCGGACCTACGTCGGCGCGCTCCCCGGCCGCATCGTGCGGGCGATCAAGGAGGCCGGCTCGATGAACCCGGTCGTGCTGCTCGACGAGGTCGACAAGGTCGGCTCCGACTACCGCGGCGACCCGGCGGCAGCCCTGCTCGAGGTCCTCGACCCCGCGCAGAACCACACCTTCCGCGACCACTACCTCGAGCTCGACCTCGACCTGTCCGACGTGCTCTTCATCGCCACCGCCAACGACGTCGGCTCGATCCCCGCAGCGCTGCTGGACCGGATGGAGCTGGTCTCCATCGACGGCTACACCGAGGAGGACAAGGTCGCCATCGCCCGCGACTTCCTCGTGCCGCGCCAGCTCGAGCGGGCCGCCCTGGCGGCCGACGAGGTGACGATCAGCGACGAGGCGCTGCGCGAGATCGCCGCCAACTACACCCGCGAGGCCGGCGTGCGCCAGGTCGAGCGGCTGCTCGCGAAGGCGTTCCGCAAGGCCACCGCGCGGCTCGCCACCGGCGACGTCGCGCGCGTCGACATCGGCGTCGATGCGCTGGTCGACCTGATCGGCCGGCCGCGGTTCACGCCCGACGTCGCCGAGCGGACCTCGGTCCCCGGCGTCGCCACCGGCCTCGCCGTGACCGGCATGGGCGGTGACGTCCTGTACGTCGAGACCTCCGTCGCCGCCGGCGAGCCCGGCCTCACCGTCACCGGCCAGCTCGGCGACGTGATGAAGGAGTCGGCGCGAATCGCGCTGTCGTGGGTGCGCTCGCACGCCGACGAGCTCGGCATCCCGGGGGCGGCCTTCGAGCGGTCGATCCACGTGCACTTCCCGGCGGGCGCCGTACCGAAGGACGGGCCGTCGGCGGGCGTCACCATGGTCACCGCGCTCGTCTCGCTGCTGACCGGTCGCCCGGTCCGCTCCGACATCGCGATGACCGGCGAGGTCACCCTCTCCGGCCGGGTGCTCCCGATCGGCGGCGTGAAGCAGAAGCTGCTCGCCGCCCAGCGGGCCGGCGTCGCCGAGGTGTTCGTCCCCGAGCGGAACCGGCCCGACCTGGACGACGTCCCGGCCGAGATCCTGGAGCGGCTGACCGTCACCCCGGTGGGCGAGGTCACCGAGATCCTCGCCCGGGCGCTGGTCGCGGCGCAGGAGGGTGTCGCCGCGGCCTGAGCGGACGCACTCCCGTCCGCTCCACAACGGCGGGGGCCACCTGTTCTCCACAGGTGGCCCCCGACTCGTGCCCGCCCGGCTGCGGCGGCGCTGGTCAGCCGCCGGGCTCAGGTGCCGGCGAGCTCGTCACCCGCATCGACGATCCGGTACGCGTAGCCCTGCTCGGCCAGGAAGCGCTGCCGGTTCTGGGCGAACTCGGCGTCGACGGTGTCGCGCGCGACGATCGTGTAGAAGTGCGCGATCTTCCGCTCGCCGTCCGGGCCCGGGTCGCCGGGGCGGAGCAGGCGGCCGAGGCGCTGCGCCTCCTCCTGGCGCGAGCCGAACGACCCCGACACCTGGATCGCGACCTCGGCGGTGGGCAGGTCGATGGAGAAGTTGGCGACCTTCGAGACGACGAGCAGGCCGATCTCGCCCGAGCGGAAGGCATCGAACAGGCGCTGGCGCTCCTTGACCGGGGTCTGGCCGGTGATCACGGGCGCGTCGAGGGCGGTGGCGAGCTCCTCGAGCTGCTCGAGGTACTGGCCGATCACCAGGGTGGGCTGGCCGGCGTGCCGGGCGACCAGCGAGCGGACGACGCCGACCTTCTCGGGCGTGCAGGCAGCCAGCCGGTAGCGCTCCTCCGGATCGGCGGTGGCGTAGGTCATCCGCGACACCTCGGGCAGTGAGACCCGCACCTCGATGCAGTCGGCCGGCGCGATCCAGCCCTGGGCCTCGATGTCCTTCCAGGGGGCGTCGTAGCGCTTGGGGCCGATGAGGGAGAAGACATCGCCCTCGCGGCCGTCCTCGCGCACGAGGGTCGCGGTCAGGCCGATCCGCCGGCGGGCCTGCAGGTCGGCGGTCATCCGGAAGATGGGGGCCGGAAGGAGGTGCACCTCGTCGTACACGATGAGTCCCCAGTCGCGCGCGTCGAAGAGCTCGAGGTGGGGATAGACGCCCTTCCGCTTGGTCGTGACGACCTGGTACGTCGCGATGGTGACCGGGCGGATCTCCTTGACGGTGCCGGAGTACTCGCCGATCTCGTCGGCGGTCAGCGACGTCCGCCGCACCAGCTCGTCCTTCCACTGCCGCGCGCTCACGGTGTTGGTGACCAGGATCAGCGTGGTCGCCTTGGCGTGGGCCATGGCGGCGGCGCCGACCAGGGTCTTGCCCGCGCCGCAGGGCAGGACGACGACGCCGGAGCCGCCGTGCCAGAACGACTCCGCGGCGTCGGCCTGGTAGTCGCGCAGGGTCCAGCCGTCCTCGGCGAGCTCGATCGGGTGGGCCTCGCCGTCGACGTACCCGGCGTAGTCCTCGGCCGGCCAGCCGAGCTTGAGCAGCGCCTGCTTGAGGTTGCCGCGCTCGGAGGGATGGACCGCGACGGAGTCCGGGTCGAGCCGGGCGCCGAGCATGCCGGCGACCTTCTTGGCGCGCAGCACCTCCTCGAGCACGGGGCGGTCGGTCGAGGTGAGCACGAGTCCGTGGGTCGGGTGCTTCTCCAGGCGCAGCCGGCCGTAGCGGGCCATGGTCTCGGCGACGTCGACGAGCAGGGCATGCGGGACGGCGTAGCGCGAGTAGGTGAGCAGGGTGTCGACGACCTGCTCCGCGTCGTGCCCCGCAGCCCGGGCGTTCCACAGCCCGAGCGGCGTCAGCCGGTAGGTGTGGATGTGCTCCGGCGAGCGCTCCAGCTCGGCGAACGGGGCGATGGCCTTGCGGCACTCGAGCGCCTGCGGGTGGTCGACCTCGAGCAGGAGGGACTTGTCCGACTGCACGATGAGGGGCCCGTTCGTCACCGCACGAGTCTAGATGCCCGGTGGGCGGGTGCTAGGAGCCGACGGGGACGACGCGGCTGATCCGGTGCACGGCGTAGCGGCGCTCGGCGTCGAGGTCGTCGGCCTCGGCGTCCGCGTCGCGGGCGGTGAGCTGGCCGCCCTCGACGACGAGGGGGCAGACGGTCCGCTCCGAGACCACGCCCTGGTTGTCGGTGAACCCGATGAGGACGGCGCCGCGGCGCTCGATCGCGTCGCGCAGCGCGGAGAGCACACCGCCGCCGGCCATCGACGCCGACGCCGGCCGGGAGCGCGCTGCCTCGTCGCCCTCGCGCAACGTGCTCACGGCGGCGGCGACCTGCGCCGACTGGCGGGCGGCGGCCCGGGCGGCGTCGGCGACCTCGCGCGTCCGGGGGGTCCGGGCGCGCAGCGACTCGGGCGCGCCGACCCGGACGACCCCGTCCGGGCCTTCGACGACCGGGGCGACGCCGAGCTCGCGCAGCCGGGGAAGCAGGATGTCGATGGAGACGGTGGAGACGAGGACGGTCGGTGCGATCCGCTGGAGTCCGAGGGCGCCCGCCTTGGGGTGGTTGACGAGGGCGGCGAGGGCGGCCTCGTCCTCGGACCGGACGAAGGACGACGCGACGCCGACCCGCAGCCGGCCGAAGCTGCGGACGACGTCGTCGATGAGATAGCTGAGCGGCTGGGGCACCGGCGTCCGCGAGGCGGCGAGGACGAAGGCATGCAGCTCGGCCGCGGTCCAGCCGGCGTCGAGCGCGCGTCGTACCGAGTCGGCGGTGAAGCGGTAGACGGTGGCCGCGCCGTGGGAGTCGACGTCGGCGACCTGCTGGAGCCGGCGGGCCAGGTCCGGCTCGAGGGGCCCGGGGGCGACGGCGGTGAGGTCGGCCTGCAGCAGGACGTGGTCGACGGGCGGCGGGAGCAGGTCGGCCAGGGTAGGGGTGGGGTCGTCGCCGTCGAGCAGCACCCGCGCGTACGACGCCAGCGCGTCGGCGCCGGTGAGCCCGAGGACCGCCGCCTCGGCGACGGCCCAGGCGACGAGGTCCGGCCGGGTCCGGGGACGGCGGGGCCGGTCGTAGGCGATCCGGGCGACGAGCGAGGGGCGGCCGGTGCCGGCGGCGAGCCCGTGTCCGTTGGGCAGCTCGGCGAGCACGCCGAGCGCCATCGTCTTCGCCTCCGGCATCCCCGCGGCGGACAGCTCGGGCGTGAGCGCGTTCCAGGGCTTCTGGTCGGGGCCGCGCTCGCCGACGAGCGAGGGCAGCCGCGGACTGCCGAGCCACGCGCGGGCCAGGGCCGTCCAGCGCTCGGCGGTCGGCAGCTCGCGCCAGTGGTCGAACTCCACGGTGGGGACCCAGACCGCGTTGCCGTCGGCGTCCGCCCGGGTGCCGATCAGGCCGGCCTCGTGGGCGACCTCGATGATGAGCGCCGCCTCGCCCTCGCCGACCTGCAGCTGGGCGGCGGTGGCGCGCAGCTCACGGACGCCGAGCCCGGTGGTGCGCAGGGCGGCGGCCGGCCGGGTGCCCCATCCGTCGAGGAGCAGCTCGGTCCGCCGGACGAACTCGGTCGCGGCGCCCAGGGCCGCGCTGACCGCCAGCCGCGGCGAGCGCTCCTCGGAGGCGACGCGGGGCGCGACGTCGACCGGCTCGGTGGTGGTCCGGCCGCCGCGCAGGGCGAGTCCGACCTCACCGGGTACGACGAGCAGCCCGGGCAGCAGCGAGCCGCCGGGGAGCAGCAGGCGGTGGGCGATGAGCAGCTCGGCCGGTGTCTCCGCGTCCTCGGGGGAGAGGCCGATGCGGGCGCTGCCGGACTGCGCCGTACCGCCCTCGGCGACGACGTGGTCGAGCAGCGCGCGGGCCTTCTCGGGCAGCGTGTCGAGGATCGCGACGATCTCGTCGGCGGGGCGCGGCGACGCCGAGCGCGGGCGGAGTCCGCTGACGCCGGCCTCGGGTCCGCCGATCATCGCGTCGGAGACGACGCTGAGCGGACGCAGGCCCTCGGGGGAGTCCCAGGCGAGCGCGAGGTCGCGCAGGCGGGCGATTACCGCCATGACGTACGACGGCTCGGCGTCGACGATCGCGACGAGTTCCCGATCCGTGGTTTGGCCGGCCACCACGAGGGCATCAAGCACCGAAAGCTCGCCTCGGGTGAGGCCGTCGAGCGCGCGTGCGATCGAGTTCCTCACCGCGGCGCGCGAAGCGAGTTGTCCGAAGTCGTGAGGGGCAGGGGTGGCCAGGTCGGGACGTTCGATGAGCAGGCGTCGGATCCGCTCGTCCGGCCACGACCGCAGTTGGTCGGCCAGCGACCGGTGTCCACTCGGTCCCGCTCCCACGAGGGCAACGCTACCGACGGTCGTCGCGTGCACGGCGGGAGCCTGCGCCGGATGACCCACGTCGAGCTCCACCACGGGGCCGCCACCGACGTCGGGCTGGTCCGCCAGGTCAACGAGGATGCCTTCCTCGCCGACTCCCCGGTCTTCGTCGTCGCCGACGGGATGGGCGGGCACGACCGGGGCGACATCGCCAGCTCGTTCGTCGTCCAGGAGTTCAGCCGGCTCAGCCCGGGGAGCTACGACGTCGAGCGCGGGACGTCCGTCGTCGACGCCACCTTCCAGACCGTCCAGGACCGCCTCCTCGCCTACGACGCCGAGCAGCGCGCCGCCGGCGCGGGCGACACCTTCGCCGCCGGCACCACCGCCGTCGTCGCCCTCCTCGTCGCCGCGTCCGACGGACCGCGCTGGCTGCTCGCGAACGTCGGCGACTCTCGCATCTACCGCTTCACCGACGGTGAGCTGGAGCAGATCAGCGTCGACCACAGCGTCGTCCAGGAGCTCGTCGACGCCGGTCGGCTCACGCCCGCGGCGGCCGCCGTCCACCCGAGCCGCAACATCATCACCCGCGCCCTCGGCGGCGCCGCGATGCCGAGCAGCGTGAGCGGCGCGGCCGACTACTTCCTGCTGCCGCTGGCCGCGGCCGAGCGCCTCGTCTTGTGCTCCGACGGCGTGAGCGGGATGGTGGACGACCCGGGCATCGCCGCGATCCTCGCCCGGTACGACGACCCGCGCGACGCGGCCGACGCACTGGTCGCGGCCGCGGTGGCCGCGGGCGGCCACGACAACGCGACGGCCGTCGTGGTGGATGTGGTGGGATTGGCGCACGAAGATCCGTACGACCCGGCCGCGCAGCGACTGAGTCTGGAGCAGAAGTTGGGAGCACTCCCATGAGCGAGATCGCGAACGGCGCCGCCGGCGCCTGGTCCTACCGCGCGGGTGGCTGGTACGCCGTGTTCGGCAGCAACGCCGTCATCGTCCTGCCCGCCTCGCAGAAGGACCAGGTGGTCGGGCTCTGGGCGCTGGTCGACGGTGGCGCGGGCTTCGACGAGGTCCTCGACGGGCTGCTCGCCGCGGGCCTGAGCAAGATCCCCGGCTTCGTCCTCGCCGGCATCGACGCCGGTCGCTTCCTGCTGCGCGGCGACGGCGTCGTCGCGACCTTGACCACCGGCGCCGGTGACTCCGCGGAGACCGTCACGGTCGACGGCGCGCAGAGCCACACCTGGGTCGAGCGGGCTGTCGAGGGCGTGACCGCGCTCAGCATCAGCCTGCCCGCCGCCGAGACCGACGAGGGCACCGTCGACTTCCCGATCGACACCGGTCTGGTCCGGGTCGGCCGGATCGACCGCCCCGCCGTCTCCGGAGCGCCCGCCGCCGCCCCGCCCGCCGCCGAGCCCGCCGCCGCGGCGGTCGTGGCCGGCGCCCACCTGGCCGAGGAGCCTGCGCCCGCGCCCCTCGATGAGCCCGCGCCCTTCGACGAGCCCGCGCCCGTCGAGGAGCCGGCCGCGTTCGACGACAGCCCGGCGACCGAGGTCATGGAGGCGATCCCGGACGACATCCCCGACCCGCTGACCGACCCGATCGGCGAGGCGCCGAGCGAGCCGGCTCCCGAGGGATGGGTCACGCCGTGGGACGAGCCCACCGGGCCGCCGCCGTCGATGCCCGCGCCGTCGGTGCCGCCGCCCTCGATGCTCCCGCCGCCGCGCCTGCCGCCGCTGCCGTCGGACCTCCCGCCCGTGCCGCCGACCCCGCCGCC
>NZ_BAABAC010000050.1:0-1416 GCF_039537225.1 Nocardioides ginsengisoli | reverse complement strand
CCGCCCGTGCCGCCGACCCCGCCGCCGGGCTGGGTCCCGCCGCCGCCCCCGCTGCCCGCGGAGCCCGAGCCCGCCCCGGCTGAGCCGGCCGCGGCCGAGCCCGCAGCGCCGGAGCAGCACGACGCGCCGCTCACGGTCGGCTCGTGGGAGCCGGTCGGGAGCGGCTTCCCGCCGCCCGCGCCGGCGAGCGACGTCCCCGACGTCCCGAGCATCCCCAACCCGATCGACCACGACGGCTTCACGGTGGTCGGCGGCGAGCCGCCCGCACCCGCCGTCCCCGGGTTCGGCGACCAGCCGGCCGCGCCGGCCGGTGCGCAGCCCGTGGCCAAGCTCCTCGTCTCCGACGGGCAGTCGATCCTCGTCGACCGCGCGGTGCTCATCGGCCGGGCGCCGGAGGCACGGCGGTTCACCTCCACCGAGCAGCCGACGCTGGTCACCGTCCCCAGTCGGCTGCACGAGATCTCCTCGACCCACGTCGAGGTGCGGCCCGGCACCGGCGCCGACCTCGGTACGGCGGTCGTCACCGACATGGGCTCCACCAACGGCACCGTCCTGGTCCAGCCCGGACTGGGCCCGGAGGACCTCAAGCCGGGCATCGCCGTCCAGCTCATCCCGGGCGCGATCATCAACCTCGGCGACGGCGTCACCATCCAGGTGACCCGGCCCTGACCCGGCCCACCACCACGACCTGACCGCTGCTACTCGGAGCGCACCGCATGTCCCTCGCCCCACCCGCCACCGCCGGACCCGCCGCGTCCGGCGACGCCGTCGCCTCCCCGCCGGCCGAGACCGACCGCCGGTTCACGGCGTTCCTCCTCGACCGGGTGCTGGGCTGGGGACTCGCCGCCGTCGCCGCGGCGGTCGGCTGGTGGCTCGGCGACAGCGTGCTCACCGGCGTCCTGGCCGGGCTCGTGACCCTGGTCGTCGTCGGCCTGGTGCTGGCGATCCAGCTCGGCGCCACCGGCCGGACGCCGGGCAAGGCGGCGGTGGGCCTCCGCGTCGTCCGCCGTACGACGGGCCGGCCGATCGGCGTCGCGCCGGCACTCGGCCGCACGCTCGTCCTCGGCATCGCCGGCCTCCCGACGGTCGGACTCGGCTGGGCGACCCTCGCCTGGACCGCCGCCATGGACCCGTCGCGCCGGCGCCGCGCCCTCCACGACCGGATCGGCGACGCGATCGTCGTCGACGTCCGCGCCCGGCCGGTCGACGCCGGCCTCGACGACGGCGACGTCCGGCCCCAGCAGCTCGTCAACCTCACCGCGATGCGGCTGGTCCCGGCGCCGCCCGTGGTGGAGATGTCGATCCCCACCCCGGCCCCGGCCGTCCCGACTCCGCCGCCCGCGCCCCGGCCAGCGCCGGCAGCAGCAGCCGCCCCCGCGGCCGTCGCGGCGCCCCTGCCGCCGGCGGCGCCCGGCG
>NZ_BAABAC010000049.1:239881-339909 GCF_039537225.1 Nocardioides ginsengisoli | reverse complement strand
CTCCGGGGCGGCGGCCGGCTCGGGCGCCGCGGGAGCGGCCGGAGCGGCGGCGGGGGCCGGGGAGCCCGAGCCGATGATGGCGAGCTCGGCGCCCACCTCGACGGTCTCGTCCTCGGCGGCCTTGATCTCGAGCAGCGTCCCGGCGACGGGGGAGGGGATCTCGGTGTCGACCTTGTCGGTCGAGACCTCGAGCAGCGGCTCGTCGACGGCGATCTGGTCGCCGACTTGCTTGAGCCAGCGGGTGACGGTGCCTTCGGTGACGGACTCGCCCAGCGCGGGGAGGGTGACCGGGGTGCCGTCGGCGGCGCCGCCGGAGGCAGCGGGCGCGGCGGGAGCGGCCTGCTCGGCTGCGGGCTCGGCAGCGGCAGGGGCCGGAGCGGCCTCGGCGGCCGGCGCGGGCTCGGGCTCGGGCTCGGCCGGAGCAGCGGGAGCCTCGGCAGCGGGAGCGGAGTCGCCCGCGGGTGCCTCGCCGGCCTCGCCGACGACCGCCAGGACGGCGCCGACCTCGACCGTGTCATCCTCGTTCGCCCGGATCTCGAGCAGCGTCCCGGCGACCGGCGCGGGGATCTCGGTGTCGACCTTGTCGGTCGAGACCTCGAGCAGTGGCTCGTCGATCGCGATCTGGTCGCCGACTTGCTTGAGCCAGCGGGTGACGGTGCCTTCGGTGACGGACTCACCGAGGGCGGGGAGAGTGACTTCGGTCGCCATGGGGATCATCCTTGCACCACGGTGGAGCGAACTCGCAACGGCCCACCCACGGATCGGGCAAACTGGTCACATGGGATTGTTCGACCGGTTCCGTGGTGGCTCCAAGCTACGTATGAGTAACCCCTCCCGGGACGCCGCACGCACCGGTTCGACCCGTGTCCGGGCCTCCGATCGCGCCGACGAGGAGCACCTGCAGACGTGGATCCAGGCGCGCCGCGGCGTCGAGGGATTCGTCGAGCCCCGTACGGCGGTCAGCGAGATCACCCTGCTCCTCGTCGCCCACGACGGCGAGTGGACCCGCCGCCGTGTGCCGTCCGCGCGGTGGGCGCACGACTTCTGCAACCGCTACCAGATCCCGTCCTACGACGCGGCGGTCGTCGGCGTCCCGCAGCGGATGCGCGACTACAACTCCCGGGTCAGGCAGGCGCAGAAGGAGCGGGAGCGGCAGCGCCGCGACCGGCAGCAGTGAGCTCCAGCAGTTCGATCAGCGTCGCCACGCCGTAGCCGGTCGCGCCGGTCGCCAGGTGACCGGTCGCGCCGCCCTTGTTGTACGTCGGTCCGGCGATGTCGAGGTGCGCCCACGGCAGACCGCCGGTGAACTCGCGCAGGAAGGCCGCGGCGAAGAGGCCGCCGCCCCAGCGGATCCCGTCGTACTGCGCGAGGTCGGCGATGGTGGAGCTGTGGACGCGCTCGTCCATGTACTCCGGGATCGGCATCGGCCAGGCGTCCTCGCCCGCGGCCTCGGCGGCGGCGAGCACGTCGGCGACGACGGCGTCGTCGCCCATCACGCCCGCGATCCGGTCGCCGAGCGCCAGCACCATGTGGCCGGTGAGGGTGGCGATGTCGATGATCGCGTCCGGTCGCTGCTCGACGGCGCGGCCGAGCGCGTCGGCCAGCACCAGGCGGCCCTCGGCGTCGGTGTTGCTGATCTCGACGGTGGTGCCGTCGTAGGTGGTGAGCACGTCGCCGGGGCGCATCGCGGCCTCGCCGATCATGTTCTCGGCGAGCGCGGCGAAGGCGGAGATCCGCACGGGCAGGCCGAGGCGGGCGGCGGCGAGGGTGGCCTGGACGACGGCCGCGGCGCCGGCCATGTCCTCCTTCATGGTGGCCATGCTCGCGGCCGGCTTGATCCAGAGGCCGCCGGAGTCGAAGGTGATGCCCTTGCCAACGAGCGCGAGGTGGGCAACCGCGTCCTGGGGCGCGTAGGTCAGCTCGACCAGGCGCGGGGGAGCGGCCGAGCCGGCACCCACGCCGAGCAGTCCGCCGCAGCCGAGCTCGGCGAGCGCTGCCTCGTCGAGGACGTCGACGGTGACCTTGGTGGCGCCCTTGCCGAGCCCCTTGTTGGCCGTCTTGACCGCCGCGGCGATCGCCTCGGCGAAGGCGGGCGGGGTGAGGTCGGCGGGCGGCGTGTTGACCCAGTCACGGGCGGCGACGACCGCGTCGACCAGCACCTGCGCAGGCTCGACGGCGGCCGCGATCTCGGCGCGCCGGGCCGCCGGGGTCAGGACGACGATCTCGGCGGGGGTGGTCGGCGTCCCCGGCTGGCTCTTGTACGACGTGAACGCGTAGCCGCCCAGCCGGTAGCCCTCGATGACCGCCCGCACCAGCTCGGGGCTGTCGGCCGGCAGCGCGAGCGCGACCGAGGCGGCGTTGGTGACGGCACGCGCGGCGTTGCCCGCCGCCCGTCGTACGGCGTCGGGGCCGGCGTCGGGCCCGAGACCGACGAGCACGAGCAGCGGTGAGGAGATGACCCCGCCGGTGGGGACCTTGGCGACCTCTCCGGGCATCCCGTTGATGCCGATGCTGGCCAGCAGGCCGGACAGCTTGCGCCCGTAGGCGGCCGCCACGTCCTCGGCGCCGGGCGCGAGCACGCCGTCCGGCAGCACCCCGACGACCACGGCCTCGGCACGGGTCTTGGCGGGGCTGGCCGTACGAAGCGCGAAGGTCGTCACGCTCGGCAGGATATCGGCACGTCCGGGGCATCGCGGACGGGATGGATGGCGATAGATTCCGACCCATGGCCGACGCGACCCCGTCCCCGCTCACCAGCCCCCTCCACGACCGGCACGAGGCGCTCGGCGCCAAGTTCTCCGAGTTCGGCGGCTGGCTCATGCCCCTGGAGTACCCGACCGGCGTGGTCAAGGAGCACACCGCCGTCCGCGAGGGCGTCGGCATCTTCGACGTCAGCCACCTCGGCAAGCTCGTCGTCCGCGGCCCGGGCGCCGTCGAGTTCCTCAACGCGACGCTCACCAACGACCTCCACCGGATCGGGCCCGGCCGGGCGCAGTACAGCCTGGTCGTCGACGACGCGACCGGCGGGATCATCGACGATGTCTTCACCTACTACCGCGACGACGATCACGTCCTCGTCGTCCCCAACGCCGCCAACAACGAAGAGGTACGGCGGCGCCTGGCCGCCGCCGCGCCCGAGGGCGTCGAGATCGTCGACCACCACCGGGACTACGTCGTCCTGGCCGTCCAGGGCACGAGGTCCGACGACGTCGTCGCCGGCGTCGGCCTGCCGGTCGGCCACGACTACCTGACCTTCGTCGAGGCGCCCTTCGAGGGCGCCGAGGTGATCGTCTGCCGCACCGGCTACACCGGCGAGCGCGGCTACGAGCTGATCGCGCCGTCGAGCGTCGCGCCGGCCCTGTGGGACGCGCTGATGGCGGCGGGCGAGCCGCACGGTCTGGTCCCCGCCGGCCTCGGCGCCCGCGACACGCTGCGCACCGAGATGGGCTACCCGCTGCACGGCCAGGACATCTCCCCGGTCGTCACCCCCAACGAGGCCCGCCTGGGCTGGGCGGTCGGCTGGAAGAAGCCCGCCTTCTGGGGCCGCGACGTGCTGCTCGCCGAGCGCGAGGCCGGTCCGCGCCGCAAGCTGGTGGGTCTGGTCGCGACCGGCCGGGGCATCCCGCGTCCGCACATGAGCGTCCGGCTGATCCAGGACGTGCCGCTCGGTGAGATCACGTCCGGAACCTTCTCGCCGACCATGAAGAAGGGCATCGGCCTGGCGCTGGTCTCCACCGTCGTCGACGACGGCGCCGAGGTGAGCGTCGACATCCGCGGACGCGCCGAGGTCTTCCAGATCACCAAGCCCCCGTTCGTCCAGCCGTCCGTGCGAGAGTCGTGACCATGAGCCTTCCCGAGCAGCCCCCGTCCTTCCGCCCGCCGGCGCCCGTGGAGCAGCCCTGGCACTGGCGCCTCGAGGACGGCGCCGGCGCCGAGGTGACGCTGAGCGGCGCCGACGTCCAGGAGTACGGCGCGCAGGAGTTCCCGTCCCAGGGCGACGCCGAGTCCTGGATCGGCGAGGTCTGGCCCGAGCTGGCCGAACGCGGGGTCGCCCAGGTGACCCTCTTCGAGCTCGACCGCGAGGTCTACGGCCCGATGTCGCTCTCGGCATGACCGCGCGCACCGCCCGCGACTTCCGCCAGGTCGACGTCTTCACCGCCGAGCCGCTGCTCGGCAACCCGGTCGCCGTCGTCCACGGCGCCGAGGGGATGTCGGACGAGGAGATGCAGCGCTTCGCCCGCTGGACCAACCTGAGCGAGACGACCTTCCTGCTGGCGCCGACCGACCCGGCCGCCGACTACCGGCTGCGGATCTTCACGACCGAGACCGAGCTGCCGTTCGCCGGCCACCCCACGCTCGGCTCGGCGCACGCCTGGCTCGAGGCCGGCGGCACGCCCCGCGGTGCGTACGTCGTCCAGCAGTGCGGGGTGGGCCTGGTCGAGCTGCGCCGCGACGGCGGCCGGCTCGCGTTCGCCGCCCCCGACCTGCTCCGTTCCGGCCCGGTCGCGGAGGAGCTGGCTGCCGAGATCGCCGCCGCGCTGCGCATCGAGCGGGCCGCGATCCTCGATCTCGCCTGGGCCGACAACGGCCCCGGCTGGGTCGGCGTCCGGCTCGCGTCGGCCGACGCGGTGCTCGCACTCACGCCCGACCACGCCCGGCTCCCGGTCGACGTCGGCGTCGTCGGCCCCTACCCGGCGGGCGCGGAGTGCGCGGTCGAGGTCCGGGCGTTCGTCCCGCACGCCGCCGGCATCGCCGAGGACCCGGTCACCGGCTCGCTCAACGCCTCGCTCGCCCAGTGGCTGACGGCGACCGGCGACCTGCCGCTGTCGTACGTCGCCTCCCAGGGGACGGTCATCGGCCGGCGCGGCCGGATCCACGTCGACACCGACGCCGCCGGCACGATCTGGGTCGGCGGCGACACCCTGACGACCATCCAGGGGACGGTCGCCCTCTGACGACTTTGTCGGCACCCCGAACTACGCTGACCCCGTGCGCACGTATCTCGACCTCGTCCAACGCATCCTCGACGAGGGCACCGAGAAGGGCGACCGCACCGGCACCGGCACGCTGAGCGTGTTCGGCCACCAGATGCGCTTCGACCTGACCGCCGGCTTCCCGATGGTCACCACGAAGAAGATCCACACCCGGTCGGTCTTCGGCGAGCTGCTGTGGTTCCTGCGCGGCGACACCAACGTCCGCTGGCTGCAGGAGCGCGGGATCTCGATCTGGGACGAGTGGGCCGACGACAACGGCGACCTCGGGCCGGTCTACGGCGCCCAGTGGCGCTCGTGGCCGACCCCGGACGGGCGGCACATCGACCAGCTCGCGCAGGTCATCGAGCAGATCCGCAGCAACCCCGACAGCCGGCGCCACATCGTGTCGGCGTGGAACCCGGGCCAGGTCGACGACATGGCGCTGCCGCCGTGCCACAGCATGTTCCAGTTCTACGTCGCAGACGGGCGGCTCAGCTGCCAGCTCTACCAGCGCTCGGCCGACGTCTTCCTCGGCGTCCCGTTCAACATCGCCTCCTACGCGCTGCTCACCCACATGGTGGCCCAGGTGACCGGACTCGGCGTGGGCGACTTCGTGCACACCCTCGGCGACGCGCACCTCTACTCCAACCACCTCGAGCAGGCCCGGCTGCAGCTCACCCGCGAGCCGCGGCCGCTGCCCACGCTGGTCCTCAACCCGGCGGTGACCGAGATCGACGCCTTCGACCTCGACGACATCGCGGTCGAGGGCTACGACCCGCATCCCGTGATCAAGGCGCCGATCGCCGTATGACGACTCCTGCCGGCCGGCGCGTCACGATGGTGGCCGCCGTGGCCCAGAACGGCGTGATCGGCGCGGACGCCGACATCCCCTGGAAGATCTCCGAGGACTTCCAGCACTTCAAGTCGACCACGATGGGCCACGTGCTGATCCTCGGGCGCACCACCCACGAGGGCATCGGCCGGCCGTTGCCGGGCCGGACGACCGTCGTGCTGACCCGCGACCCGTCGTACGCGGCCGAGGGCGTGGAGGTCGCGCACTCGATCACCGACGCGCTCGAGCTCGCCGACCGGATCCTCGCCGACCAGCCTGACGACCGGCAGGTGATGATCGGCGGGGGAGCGCACGTCTACGCCGCCGCCCTGCCGTACGCCGACGAGCAGGTCATCTCCGAGATCCCGCTGTCGCCCGCCGGCGACACGCACTACCCCGAGTTCAGCCCGAAGCGCTGGGCCGAGGTCCGGCGTGAGCCGCGCGACGGATTCACCATCGTCTGGTGGGAGCGCGTCTTCGCGTGTGGAGGCGCCTGACAGGGTAGGGGCATGGAGCTCCGTGTCTTCACCGAACCGCAGCAGGGCGCGACCTACGACGACCTGCTGGCCGTCGCCCTCGAGGCCGAGCGACTCGGCTTCGACGCGTTCTTCCGCAGCGATCACTACCTGCACATGAGCGGTGACGGCCTGCCCGGCTCGACCGACGCCTGGACGACGCTCGCCGGGCTGGCCCGCGACACGAGCACCATCCGGCTCGGCACGATGATGACCAGCGCCACCTTCCGGCACCCGGGCGTGCTCGCGATCCAGGTGGCGCAGGTCGACCAGATGAGCGGCGGGCGGGTCGAGCTCGGCATCGGCGCGGGGTGGTTCACCCAGGAGCACACGGCCTACGGCATCCCGTTCCCCGACACCGCCGAGCGCTTCGAGCGCTACGCCGAGCAGCTCGAGCTGATCACCGGCCTGTGGACCACCCCGGTCGGCGAGCACTACGCGTTCGACGGGCAGCACTACCGGCTCGCCGACAGCCCGGCGCTGCCCAAGCCGGTGCAGACGAGTGGCCACCGGGGCGGCGTCCCGGTGCTGATCGGCGGCAAGGGGGCGCGCAAGACGCCCGCGCTCGCGGCGGCGTACGCCGACGAGTTCAACCTGCCGTTCGTCGACGAGGAGTTCACCGGCGTCCAGTTCGCGCGGGTGCGCCGTGCCGCCGAGGAGATCGGCCGCGACCCCGCGTCGATCACCTGGTCCAACGCGCTGGTGCTGTGCGTGGGGGAGGACGAGGCCGAGCTCGCGCGCCGCGCCGCCGCCATCGGCCGCGAGGTCGACGAGCTGCGGGCCAACGGCCTCGCCGGCACGCCGGCCGAGGCGGTCGACAAGATCAAGCGCTACGAGGCGCTCGGCGCGCAGCGGATCTATCTGCAGACGCTCGACCTGTCCGATCTCGACCACCTGCGGCTGGTCGCGGCGGAGGTCATGCCCCACGTGTGAAGTCGGCGATGACCGCGGTCAGTGCGGCGGGGTCGTCCAGCATCGGCAGGTGACCGGTGGCGAGCGTGCGCTCGAAGGAGCCGCCCAGGGCGCGGGCCGAGCGCCCCTGGACGACCGCCGGGACGGTGCGGTCGGCCGTCGTCCGGACGTAGCCGCGCCGGGGCGGCAGCGCCGCCGCTGGCGCGGGCGCCAGGAACAGCCCGCGCGCCTCGGGTGAGAACTCGGCGACCAGCCGATCGGCGGTCGCCGGCGCGATCGCGGCACCGACCATGGCGCGGAGCTGCTTCTCGGGCGGCCGGGTTCCGGCGAGCCGCAGCAGCACGGGCAGCACCCAGCGCTGGGGCGCGGGCAACGCGCCGGCGAAGGAGCGCCCGGGCGCCGGCCAGACGGCGGCGACGCCGAGCACGCCCGCCACGCGCTCCGGCTCGGCGGCGGCGATGGCCTGCGCCACGACGCCGCCCACCGAGTGCGCGACCACCGTGAACCGTGGCCAGTCGACCGCGGCGAGCGCGGCCGCGGCGTACTCCTCCGGACCGGGGTCGGGGGACGACGGTCGCGGCGCGACGGCCGAGACGCCGAGGCCGCCACGGACGTCGTCCCAGATCCAGGCGGGCAGGCCGGAGCCACTGAGCAGGAGCACGGATTCGGTCACGTCGCCGACGCTTCCAGACGCCGCCGACAGTGGCGATGTGCGAGGAAGCGAACCGGGGGCGATAGCCTGAGCCCATGACTTCTGCACCCTTCGGCACCATGCTGACCGCGATGGTCACGCCGTTCCTCGAGGACGGCTCGGTCGACCTGGACGGTGTTCAGAAGGTCGCCAAGCACCTGGTCGACAACGGCAACGACGGCATCGTCGTCTCCGGCACCACCGGCGAGTCGCCGACCACCACCGGCGCCGAGGACGGCGAGACGCTCGCTGCGGTCAAGGACGCCGTCGGCGGCCGGGCCAAGGTCGTCGCCGGTGTCGGCACCAACGACACCCGCCACTCGGTCGAGCTCGCGAAGCAGGCCGAGAAGGTCGGCGCCGACGGTCTACTGCTCGTCACGCCCTACTACAACAAGCCGAGCCAGCCGGGCGTGCTCAACCACTTCCGCCAGGTCGTCGACGCGACCGCCGTCCCGGTCATGCTCTACGACGTCCCCGGCCGCACCGGCACCAAGATCGCGCTCGAGACCTACGTCGCGGCGAAGGACTGGGACACCGTCGTGGCGGTGAAGGAGGCGACCGGCGACCTCGCCCGCACCGCCCAGCTGGTCGACCTCGGCTACTCCGTCTACTCCGGCGACGACGTCAACACCCTCGGCTACCTCGCCTACGGCGCGTGCGGCCTGGTGTCCGTCGTCGGCCACGTCGCCGGCAGCCAGCTGCGCGCGATGATCGAGGCCTTCCGCTCCGGCGACCACGCCGAGGCGCTGCGCATCCACACCGGCCTGATCCCCGCCTTCGAGGCGATCATGGGCGTGCCCAACTACGGCGCGACCACGGCCAAGGCGGCCCTCGAGCTGCTCGGCGTCCTGCCCAACCGGTCCGTACGTGCGCCACTCATGGCGCTCGACGAGGCGGAGGTCGCCGACCTCCGTGCCGGCCTCGCGGCAGCGGGCCTCCTCTGATGAGCCACCCGCACCCCGAGCTGTCCGCCCCGCCGGAGCTGCCCGCCGGCGGCCTGCGCGTCATCCCGCTCGGCGGCCTCGGCGAGGTCGGGCGCAACATGACCGTCTTCGAGTACGACGGCCGCCTGCTCGTCGTCGACTGCGGCGTGCTCTTCCCCGACGACAGCCAGCCCGGCGTCGACCTGATCCTCCCCGACTTCGGGCCGATCCGCGACCGCCTCGACGCGGTCGAGGCGATCGTCCTGACCCACGGCCACGAGGACCACATCGGCGCCACGCCGTACCTGCTGCGTGAGCGGCAGGACATCCCGCTGGTCGGCTCCGAGCTCACCCTCGCGCTGGTCAACTCCAAGCTGCGCGAGCACCGGCTGCGCCAGACGCCGTTCTACACGGTCAAGGAGGGCGACCGGATCTCGTTCGGCCCCTTCGACCTGGAGTTCGTGGCGGTCAACCACTCGATCCCCGACGCGCTCGCGGTCGCGATCCGTACCGGTGCCGGCATGGTGCTCCACACCGGCGACTTCAAGATGGACCAGCTCCCGCTCGACGGCCGGATCACCGACCTGCGCGCGTTCGCGCGGCTGGGCGAGGAGGGCGTCGACCTCTTCCTCACCGACTCCACCAACGCCGAGGTGCCCGGCTTCACCACCGCCGAGCGGCGGATCACGCCGGTGCTCGAGCAGGCCTTCGCCGAGTCGTCGCAGCGGATCATCGTCGCCTGCTTCGCCTCCCACGTGCACCGCGTCCAGCAAGTGCTCGACGCGGCGGTCAAGCACAACCGCAAGGTGGCCTACGTCGGCCGCTCGATGGTCCGCAACATGGCCATCGCCCGCGACCTCGGCTACCTCACGGTCCCGCCCGGCGTGATGGTCGAGGCCAAGGAGCTCGCCGACCTCGCGCCCGAGCGCCAGGTGCTCATCTCCACCGGATCGCAGGGTGAGCCGCTGAGCGCGCTGGCCCGGATCGCGCAGCGCAGCCACAACTTCGTGCACCTGCAGGAGGGCGACACCGTCATCCTGGCCTCGAGCCTGATCCCCGGCAACGAGAACGCCGTCTACCGGGTCATCAACGGCCTGATGCGCCTGGGCGCGCGCGTCGTCCACAAGGGCAACGCGCTGGTCCACGTCAGCGGTCACGCGAGCGCCGGCGAGCTGCTCTACTGCTACAACATCGTGCGCCCGCGCAACGTGCTGCCCGTCCACGGCGAGGTCCGCCACATGCTTGCCAACGGCGAGCTGGCCAAGGCGACCGGCGTCGAGAACGTCGTCTACGCCGAGGACGGCGTCGTGGTCGACCTCGTCGACGGCGTCGCGTCGGTGGTGGGCAAGGTCGAGTGCGGCTACGTCTTCGTCGACGGCCAGTCCGTCGGCGACGTCACCGAGTCCGAGCTCAAGGACCGCCGGATTCTCGGCGAGGAGGGCTTCATCTCGGTGATCGTGGTCGTCGACTCGGTCTCCGGCAAGGTCTCCGCCGGCCCCGAGATCCACGCCCGCGGCCACGCCTGGGTCGACTCCGACTTCGAATCGATCAAGCAGCCGATCGTCGACGCGGTCAACCGCTCGCTCGACGAGGGCACCACCGACACCTACCAGCTGCAGCAGACCGTGCGCCGCACCATCGGGCGCTGGGTGAGCAACACGCACAAGCGGCGGCCGATGATCATCCCGGTGGTCGTCGAGGCGTAGCGCTTCTGGTGCAGGAATCCCCGCTTCAGCGGGGATTCCTGCGCTTCCTGCCCGTTGCAACGGCCAGGAAGCGCCAGTTTCCGTCAGGAAGTCCAGCCACGCCGAACGCCCCGTCCCTCCGATCGGAGGGACGGGGCGTTCGTCATCGGTCGGCTACTGCCGGCCCTTGAGCTTGATCACCACCGTTCCGGAGAAGGCCTCGACCTTCGCGTCGCCGGGGTAGCGCACAATGGCGTTGACCGTACGGCGGTGCTGCCTCCACAGCTTGGCCAGCTGCTTCTTCGCCTTGATCGTCACCACGCCGTTGACCACGGTGCCGGTGTAGGACTTGCCCTTGATCTTGACGGTCACCTTGCCGGTGGGCGTGACGCCGCCGGCGACCTTGACCTTGATCTTGACGATGCCCTTCTTCGCCACCGCGGTGGGGACGACGACCGCCGGGACGGGCGTGGGCGGAGTGACGACGGGCGCGTCGCAGATGCTCAGCGCGACGTTGTCGACGTACCAGCCGTCGATCCCGTTGCAGCCGTCCATGCCGAAGTCGAACCGGAAGCTGACGGTGTCGCCGGGCTGGGCGATCTCGGCCAGGTCGATCACCGAGGAGCCCCAGGCGCCGGTCGGCTGGCCGCCGTCGGTGCCGGTGAAGGCGACCTCGCCGGCCATCGGGCTGGTGTTGGTCGCGGAGCTCTGGAACTGACCGCCGGGGCCGTTGTAGATCCACGCCTGGTCGGGGACGATCTCGTAGGGGTCGCCGTTGACGCTGACCTTGACGTTGCCGCCGTCGAACTCCACCTCGGACGCCACGTAGTGGTCGAACGAGAACCGCGGGAGGTCGCCGTCGGGGACGGTGAGCGTCGGCGTCGCCATGCTGACCCGCGAGGAGTAGTCGTCGGCGTCGTTGTTGCAGCTGCCGAAGCTGCCGTCGCCGTCGGGGCCCTTGTCGTCGAAGTAGAGCACCGACGAGCCGCCCCTGTGCTGGGTGCCGCCCTCGGTGACCACCGGGAGCTTGGTCGTGACGGTGGGCTCGAAGAAGGCGTTCGCGGCGTCGTGGGACTTGGTCCACGTCGCCGGGAGGCCGCCCTCGAAGTCCTCGGACCACAGCTTCTTGGTGACCGTGCCCTCGCCGCAGCCGATGGTGCCGCGCTTGAACATCGGACGGAAGTTGCACTGGACCGGCTCGACCCGCAGCTGGGTCGCGTCGGCGACCTTCGCCACGGCGGCGCAGTCGTCGGCGGTGATGGCCGGCATGACGCCGGCGTCGGCCGGGCCGCCACCGGTCGGGCCGGCGCCCACGGTGAGCTTCTTCAGCGTGGCGTTGCCCTTGAGGTCGGCGCAGGAGGCCTCGAGGCCGTCGGCGAGCTCGGCGAAGCCGGACGTCGCCGTGAGGTACGACGTCTGCGTGTGCCAGAAGATGTTCGCCGCCTTGTCCAGGCCGATGGCCGGGACGGTGACGCCGTTGTAGGTGCCACCGTCGACGAGCAGGGCGTAGGTGTGGTTGACGACGCCGGAGTTGGTGTGGACGCCGCCGTTGTCGCCGGTGTCGCAGGCGTACTCCTCGTCGGAGACCTTGCCGGGGTCGCCGTAGCAGGTCGGGTTCCACATGTCGCGGATCGCGCCGCCGAACGCCGGGTCGTCCTCGCCCGACAGCCAGCGGTAGCTGTCGTCGCGCGGGTCGGTGACCGCGTCGTCCATCGTGATCGTCAGCGGGCCCGCGGCGGCCTTGATCTTCGTGCCGTCGGCGGTGGTGACCATGGCGCCGTACAGCGTCGAGTTGCCAGCCACCGACGAGACGCCGGCCCGGTTGTTGCCGAAGATGATGCCGATGGCGCCGGCGTCCTCGGCGTTGGCCATCTTGGTCGCGAAGGCGCACAGGCCGCGGTCGACGTAGACGAACTTGCCGTCGAGGTCGGCGGCGTTGTCGAAGGGCGAGCAGCCGTCGGTGTCGGTGCCGACGACGTCGCCGCCGTCCGTCTCGACCGCGTCCTTGCCGACCACCAGGTCGCCGGAGACGTGCGAGATGATCGGGCCGAACGCGGCCGGGGCGGCGGTGCAGGTGCCGACCGGGGCGCTGATCACGACGGCGATGTCACCGCGGGTGCCCTTGGAGCAGTTGCCGTCGGTGCGGTGGGTGACCTCGTCCGGGTCGTTGAACCGGTTGTTGAGCATGTCGACGGTCTCGCCCCAGATGTCCGAGTACGCCTCGTTCATCGCGCCCGGCTGCCACTGGTAGAGCAGGCCCGACGTGTACTCGGTGTAGGCGTGTCCCCACTCGTGCGCGACGGTGTCGTCGGAGGAGACGCCGGAGCAGTAGTTGGTCGACTTGCCGTTCCAGTTGGCGTTGGGGCAGTCGATGGTCGGGTCGTTGTTGACCGTCACCATCTTCGAGCCCTTGCCGTCATAGGAGTCACGACCGAAGGAGTTCTTGAACAGCCAGTACGCCTCGCCGGTGCCCTGGACCTCGTTCTGCTGGTCCTGGTCGAGACCGCCGGGGAAGGCGTCGCCCTCGGACCAGACCGGGCCGGAGTCGATGGACTCCTCGTGCAGCTCGCGGGTGAGGTCGTGGGCGATCATCGAGTAGCGGTTGACCGGCTTGCCGGTGCGGGCGTCGATGACGTCGGTCTCGCGGACCAGCTTGCCGTCGGTGACCTCGACGACCCACGCCAGCAGGTTGCGGCCCTGGACGCCCTGGATCGCGCCCATTCGGTACACCATGAGCTCGGCCTTGGTTGCCGAGAGGCTGCTCGCCTTGACCTTGCCGGTGCCCGCCTCGCCGGCGCCGGCCGGCGCCTGGCTGGCGAACCTGATCGCCTTCGCGATCGCCGCGTCGCGATCGAGCCGCGGGGTGACGCCGACGTCGACGCCCGGAGCGACGTACCCGGTGACGGACGTCAGGTCGCCCTGGCTGTCGACGTGCGCGCGGAGCTTGGCCCCGAAGACCGGCACGCCCTGGTAGCTCTGCGCGAAGTCGACGGTGAAGCCGGACGGCGACGTGGTCACCGACGCGCGCTTGAGCTGGGCCGAGCTCGCGCCGAACGCCTTGGCGTACTTGGCGACGTAGCCGTCGGCCTTGGCCGCGGCGCCGGACGCCGTCCGGCCGGACTGCTCGGTGGGGTAGAGGTCCTGGGTGGCGCTGACGAAGCTCACCCGGTCGGTGGCCGGCGACGTCGTCACGGTGACGTGGCCGTCGGCCTCGTTGCGCATCTGCTGGATGAGGGAGGGATCGGGTGGTGCCGCGTCCACCGACGCCGTCGGCACGACGGCCAGGGCGGCGCCGGCGAGGGAGAGGCCGAGCCCCTTCCGCACGTGCCCGGAGAGATTGAGTCTCACGTGTCTAACTCCTCGAGGGGGGATGAGTGTCGTCGGCGAGGTCCGAGGGCCGCTCGCTCCAGACACGTGACCGGCACCCTAGGACGGCGTCGTACGGCAGGTCCAGGAAAATCAAGGAAAGCCTTCGCAATTCGCATCGACCGACCGCACAACGTCCCGGTCGCCGGCGACACACCGCAGTGTGATCCCTGAGGCGGGTGGGGCGATCACCTAGGTTTGGTGTCATGGCGACCCGTACGTCTTCCCCGCCGGGGTCGCGCAGCAGGACCAGCTCTTCCTCCCGCTCGGGCGCGAAGAAGACGACCAGCTCGCGTTCCCGGAGTACGACCAGCAAGAAGCCCGCCGCGAAGAAGACCTCCGCGCGGCGGCCGGCTCCGCGCGCGGTGCGCAGCGGGCCTGGTCCGGTGCTGCGCGGGTTCACCGCGCTCGGCAGGGGAGTGGTCGCCCTCTGGCTCGCCTTCGCCCACGGCATCGGCGCGGTCGCGCGCGGTGTCGGGCACGGCGCCCGCGAGATCGAGCCCGAGCAGCGCCGCGACGGCTTCGGCCTGCTGCTGGTAGCGGTCTCGATCATCATCGCCGCGGCGGTCTGGTTCGAGCTGCCCGGCGGCGTCATGGACTTCGCGCGCGCCGCGGTGTCCGGCTCGGTCGGCAAGATCGGCTGGCTGGTGCCGCTGCTCGTGCTGGCCGCCGGCTACCGCGTGATGCGCGACCCGATCGGCAACGGCCCCGCCGGGCGCCAGGTGATCGGCTGGACCGCGCTCTCCTTCGGCCTGCTCGGCATCGTCCACATCGCCAACGGCAGCCCCGAGCCGGTGCAGGGCGACACCATGCCGCTGCGCGAGGGCGGCGGCGCCGTCGGCTACGTCGTCTCGGCGCTCCTGCTCGACCTGCTGCGCTCGCCGGGCGTCGTCGTCCCGCTGCTCGCGCTGCTCGCCTTCTTCGGCGTGCTGGTCATCACCGCCACGCCGCTCTACCGCGTCCCCGACCGGCTGCGCGAGATCGGCGACCTGCTGCTCGGTCGCCACCACGACGACGGCGACGAGACCCAGGCCATCAAGCTCGACGACACCTTCGAGCGGATGGGCGACCCGGCCTACGACTCGCCCGTGCTGGTGGAGCCCAAGAAGCGCCGCCGCAAGAAGGCGGAGCCCGAGCCCACCGAGGAGTCGATGGAGCTCCTCGAGCCGATCGACCTCCCGCTCGTCGACGACGAGCCGGAGCTCGACCCCGAGGCCGGCTCCAACGCGCTCATCGCCCGTCGCCTCGCGCAGACGCGGGTCGCCGACGAGACCGACGAGACCGGCGAGACCGGCGAGACCGGCGAGACCGGCGAGCTCGAGCCGCCGCCGCACGCCGACCTGCCCCAGCGCGTCGAGCAGCTCGCACTCTCCGGCGACATCGTCTACACGCTGCCCGACGCGAGCGCGCTCAAGCCCGGCGACCCCCACCGCGCGCGGTCCAAGGCCAGCGACGACGTCGTCGAGCGGCTGCAGACCGTGCTCGACGAGTTCAACGTCGACGCCCAGGTCACCGGCTACACCCGCGGCCCGACGGTCACCCGCTACGAGATCGAGCTGGGCACCGGCGTCAAGGTCGAGAAGATCCTCGGCGTCCAGCGCAACATCTCCTACGCCGTCGGCTCCGAGGACGTGCGGATCCTCAGCCCGATCCCCGGCAAGTCCGCGGTCGGCGTCGAGATCCCCAACTCCGACAAGGAGATCGTCTCCCTCGGTGACGTGCTTCGGTCCCATGTCGCGCGCAACGACCACCACCCGCTCATCTCGGGCCTGGGCAAGGACGTCGAGGGCGGCTTCGTGGTCGCCAACCTGGCGAAGATGCCGCACCTGCTGGTCGCCGGCGCCACCGGCTCCGGAAAGTCGAGCTTCATCAACTCGATGATCACCTCGGTGCTGATGCGCTCCACGCCCGACGAGGTCCGGATGATCATGGTCGACCCCAAGCGGGTCGAGCTCAACGCCTACGAGGGCGTCCCGCACCTGATCACGCCGATCATCACCAACCCGAAGAAGGCCGCCGAGGCGCTCGAGTGGGTCTGCCGCGAGATGGACATGCGGTACGACGACCTCGCCAACTTCGGCTTCCGTCACATCAACGACTTCAACAAGGCCGTCCGCGAGGGCAAGGTCGAGGTGCCGCCGGGCAGCGAGCGCACGCTCACGCCGTACCCCTACCTGCTGGTGATCGTCGACGAGCTCGCCGACCTGATGATGGTCGCCCCGCGCGACGTCGAGGGCTCGATCGTCCGGATCACCCAGCTCGCCCGGGCTGCCGGCATCCACCTGGTGCTCGCCACCCAGCGCCCGTCGGTCGACGTCGTGACCGGTCTGATCAAGGCCAACGTCCCGTCCCGGCTGGCGTTCGCGACGTCCAGCCTCGCCGACTCGCGCGTCATCCTCGACACCCCCGGCGCCGAGAAGCTGGTCGGCCAGGGTGACGGGCTGTTCCTGCCGATGGGCGCCTCCAAGCCGATCCGCGTCCAAGGGTCGTGGGTCAGCGAGTCCGAGATCCAGCAGGTCGTCAAGCACTGCAAGGGCCAGCTCGAGCCCAGCTACCGCGAGGACGTCACCGCGCCCGCCGCGTCCAACAAGGTCCTCGACGACGACATCGGCGACGACATGGACCTGGTGATCCAGGCGATCGAGCTGGTGGTCTCCACCCAGTTCGGCTCGACCTCGATGCTGCAGCGCAAGCTCCGCGTCGGCTTCGCCAAGGCCGGCCGGCTGATGGACATCCTCGAGAGCCGGGGCGTGGTCGGGCCGAGCGAGGGCTCGAAGGCCCGCGACGTCCTGGTCAAGCCCGACGAGATCGATGCCGTGATCATGACCATCCAGGGGGAGGCGTGAGCGAGATGACCGAGAGCCCGATCGACACCGACCAGACCGCCGACACCGACCAGGCCACCGCGGTCGACGACACCGTCCCGGGCGACCTGCGGGTCGAGGTGCGCCGCAATGTCGCGCTCTCCAGCGCGGTCGGCGGCCTCTCCGCGCTGCTCACGCTCGCCTTCGCGGCGCGCGCCTTCACCGGCGGCACCAGCCTCGACTGGCTGGCGTTCGGCGTCCTCGCGATCGTCACCATCGCCCACGCGGCCTCGCTCGCCGACGGCCGCGCGCCGCTGCTCGTGGCCGACACGCACGGCGTACGGCTGCGCCAGGGCGCGCACTGGCGCGGCATCGCCTGGCCCGACATCGACTGCCTCGAGCACCTGCCGCGCCGAGGCGTGCTGCGCGACGGCCACCTCCTCGTCGACGGCTACGACGACCAGCAGCTCGTCGTCCCGCTCACGCTGGCGACGCGGCTGGTCGGCGCCGAGGCCGCCACGCTCAGCGACGTCCTCGCCGAGCTGGCCGACGGCCGTGCCGACGTCGTCGAGGTGGTGCCCGGCCTGGCCGACGAGCCGGCGACGCGCACCGACGTGGTCCCCAAGCTGAGCGACCTCTACCGCGACGACGAGCCCGTCCCGGCCCCCCACGAGCCGCACGGCATCGCGGCCCGCGTCGCCGCCGGCCTGACCCCGGCAGTCGTCGCGCCCGGGAGCGACGCCGACCTGGAGCCCGAGGCGGGCGACACCGAGGCGGCCGACGTCGAGCACACCGACGAGATCGTGCTCGACGCCGGTGACGTCGAGAGCACCGACGAGATCCCCGCGATCACGCCCGAGGCTCTCGAGTCCGAGGCGCGCGAGCCCGAGACGCCCGTCGAGCCCGAGCGGGCGATGGTGCTGCCGGCGCGCGTCGAGCTGGAGAGCTCGTTCGCGCCCGAGCCGCGCGTCCTGCCCGAGCCGGTGCGCACCCCCGACGCCGGCCCCGAGACGATGACCGTCGTCCTCGACGACCTCGCCGTCCACCCGGCCGCCGACCCGGTGATCGGCCCCGAGCTGACCGCCGCGCGCGACCGGCTCCGGCTGAGCATCGACCAGCTGTCCGAGCGCACGCGGATCCGCCCGCACGTCATCGAGGCGATCGAGGTCGACGACTTCGCGCCCTGCGGCGGCGACTTCTACGCGCGCGGTCACCTGCGGACCCTGTCGCGAGTCCTCGGCATCGACGCCGGCCCCCTGCTCGCCGCCTACGACGAGCACTACGCCCACGCGCCGGTCGACCCGCGCCGGGTGTTCGAGTCCGAGCTCGCCACCGGCACCGGCGGCGCGATCCGCAGCACCCGCGGCGGGCGCAACTGGTCGGTCCTGATCGCGGCCGTGATGGGCGCCGTCCTGGTGTGGTCGGTCGCCAAGCTGGTGATGGGCGGCCCCGAGCCGGTCGACAACACGCCGGTGCTCAACCAGAGCGGCGGCGTCCCCAAGGCGTCCGCGGCCAAGGGCACCCCGGTCAAGCTCACCCTGACCGCCGCGGGCGGCGGCGCCAAGCTGCTGGTCCGCGACGCGGCCGGCGAGATCGTGTTCGACGGCAACCTGGCGTTCGGGCAGACCTCCGAGCTCAAGGTGGTGCCGCCGGTGCGCATCTGGAGCTCCGACGGCTCGGTCGCCTACGCCCTGGGCGGCAAGAAGGCCGAGGCGCTCGGCGAGACCGGCGCCGAGGTCTCCAAGACGCTCATCGCGCGCTGAGGCCGTGGTGAGGAATGCCGACGGGGCGCGCCCCGCCGGTATCCTCGACCGGACATGACCAGCATGCCCACGAACCCTGTCTCGGTCGCCCTGCTCACCCTCGGGTGCGCGCGCAACGACGTCGACTCCGAAGAGCTGGCCGGCCGGCTCGCCGCCGACGGCTTCACGCTCGTCGACGACCCCGAGGACGCCGACACCGTCGTCGTCAACACCTGCGGCTTCGTCGACGCCGCCAAGAAGGACTCGATCGACACGCTGCTCGCGGCGGCCGACCTCAAGGAGACCGGCCGCCCGCAGGCCGTCGTCGCGGTGGGCTGCCTCGCCGAGCGGTACGGCGAGGAGCTGGCCTCGTCGCTGCCCGAGGCCGACGCGGTCCTCGGGTTCGACGACTACCAGGACATCTCCGGGCGGCTGCGCTCGATCCTGGCCGGCGAGCGGCCCCATCCGCACACGCCGCGCGACCGCCGCCTGCTACTCCCGATCAGCCCAGCCGAGCGCCAGGCCATCGTCGAGGCGCCCGGGGCCGACAGCGAGATCGACATCGCGATCCCCGGCCGCTCCGCCATCCGGCGCCGGCTCGACGGCGGTCCGATGGCCCCGCTCAAGCTGGCCAGCGGCTGCGACCGGCGCTGCACCTTCTGCGCGATCCCGATGTTCCGCGGCTCCTTCGTCAGCCGCCGGCCCTCCGACGTGCTGCAGGAGGCCGTCTGGCTCGCCGAGCAGGGCGTCAAGGAGCTCTTCCTCGTCTCCGAGAACTCCACCTCCTACGGCAAGGACCTCGGCGACCTCGGCCTGCTCGAGACGCTGCTGCCCGAGCTGACCGCGATCGACGGCATCGAGCGCGTGCGGGTGTCCTACCTGCAGCCCGCCGAGACCCGCCCCGGCCTGGTCCGGGCGATCGCGACGACGCCCGGCGTGGCGCCGTACTTCGACCTGTCGTTCCAGCACGCCAGCGCCACGGTGCTGCGCCGGATGCGCCGCTTCGGTGACCCCGAGAGCTTCCTCGGACTGCTCGCGCAGGTGCGCGAGCTGGCGCCTCATGCGGGCGTGCGCTCCAACGTGATCGTCGGCTTCCCCGGCGAGACCGAGGAGGAGTTCCAGACGCTGTGCGACTTCCTCGTCGCCGCGCGGATGGACGTCACGGGTGTCTTCGGCTATTCCGACGAGGACGGCACCGAGGCCGAGAAGCTCGACGGCAAGCTCGACGACGACGAGATCCGCGCCCGCGTCCAGCACCTCACCGACCTGGTCGGCGAACTCACCGCGGAGCGCGCGGAGGAGCGGATCGGCAGCATCGTCGACGTCCTCGTCGAGGAGGTCGACCCCGACGGCGCCGGCGACGGCACGGTCGAGGGCCGCGCCGCCGAGCAGGGCCCCGAGGTCGACGGTACGACGCGCGTGCTCGGCGTCCCGGACGCACGGGTCGGCGACTTCGTGCGCGCGGTCGTCGTCGCGACCGACGGCGTCGACCTGATCGCCGAACCCGCAGGAGGACAGGGATGAGCGAGACCCACACGGGGGCGACCCCGACGGCGGCCACGCCGAGCAACTGGAACCTCCCCAACGCGCTGACCACGCTGCGGATCGTGCTGGTGCCCTTCTACGGCTGGGCGCTGCTCTACGACGGCGGCGACTCGGTCACCTGGCGCACCGTCGCATGGGCGATCTTCTTCGTCGCGATGGTCACCGACAAGGTCGACGGCGACATCGCCCGGGCGCGCAACCTGGTCACCGACTTCGGCAAGATCGCCGACCCGATCGCCGACAAGGCGATCACCGGGATGGCCTTCATCGGGCTGTCGATCATCATGGACAACTGGTGGATGTGGACGATCACCGTCGTCGTCCTGGTCCGCGAGTGGGCGGTCACCCTGCTGCGCCTGTCGGTGCTCAAGTCGGTCGTCATCGCCGCCGCGCAGAGCGGCAAGTGGAAGACCGCCGCGCAGGCGCTGGCACTGGGCTTCCTCAGCCTGCCGCTGCTCGAGGTCGACGGCTGGCTCGACATCCCCGGCAAGGTGACCTACGTCTTCGCGATCGGCCTGCTGCTGGTGGCCTTCGTGCTGACCCTGTGGTCGGGCTACGAGTTCTTCCGCGACGTCTGGAAGCAGCGCGACCGGATCCGCCGGCCCGCCGCGAGCTGAGCTCTGCGCGCCTCGAGCCGAGACCTGCCGAGACGCCGCGAACGCCCCGACCTCCCTCTGAGGTCGGGGCGTTCGGCGTTGCGGGGGCGCATCCTCGTCTGCGGAGGCTGGTCTAGTCAAGGGCAACTATCGACGTAGTGACGGCAAGGTCTCCTGTCAGTGACGACGTCGACGGACAAGCTTGCGGCTGCGTGCCCGTGGAGTTCGTCATTCTTCATCGATTCGTTGCGCGCGATTTGTCGAAGTTCTTGCCAATGGGTCGGTGTCTCGGCTTAGGGTCAGGGCCCTTCCCTCGTCCACGCCGCTCTCGGGCCACGGCGTGGTCGGCCTTTTTTCGACGACCCCGAAAGAAGTTCATGCGCTCCGTGAAGAAGTTACTGTTCGGCTCCTTGAGCGCCGCCGTCGCCGCATCCGGCATGGCCGCGCTCGCTCCCTCACCCGCCCAGGCGAACCCCGGCGGCACTGCTCTCGTGATCTCGGAGGTGTACGGCGCCGGCGGCAACGGCGGCGCCGCCTACAACGCCGACTTCGTCGAGCTCTTCAACCCGACCGCTGCGGCGATCTCGCTCTCGGGGATGGCCGTGCACTACCGGTCGGCCACCGGCGGCTCGGGCGGCAACCCGTTCGCGCTGTCGGGATCGGTGCCCGCACACGGGCGCTACCTGATCCAGATGAGCGGCGCCGGCACCACCGGTGCGGCGCTGCCGACGCCCGACGCCGGCCCGGCCGGCTTCAGCATGGCGGCCAGTGGCGGTCAGGTCGCGCTGCAGAACGGCAATGCGATCATCGCGACCTCCGGCAACACCGTGGGCGTCTCGGGGATCGTCGACTTCTTCGGCACCACCGGCGCAGCCAGCTACGAGGGCGCTCCCGCGACGTCCGCGGCCACCGCCGCCAAGTCGCTCAACCGCAACAACGGCGCCGACTCCGACAACAACGCCGCCGACTTCGTGCTCGGCGACCCGACGCCGCAGAACACCAGCAGCGGCCAGGCGGAGCCGAGCGAGCTCACGGTCACCAACCCCGGCGCCACGTCCCTCACCAAGGACTCCGCCGCGTCGATCACCCTGTCGGCGGCGGGCGGCACCGCGCCGTACACCTGGACGTCGACGGCGCTCCCGGCCGGCCTGACCCTGACCGGCGACACCATCGCCGGCACCCCGACGGCGGTCGGCACCACCTCGGTCACCGTCACCGCGACCGACGCGGTCGACGCCACCGCCACCGCGACCTTCGACATCACCGTCGCCGAGGCCGCCGCGGCCACGCCGATCGCGGAGATCCAGGGCACGGGCCCGAGCAGCCCGACGGTCAACACGGCCGTCACGACGCAGGGCGTCATCACCGCGCTCTACCCGACGGGTGGCTTCAACGGCTTCTACCTCCAGACCCCCGGCGCCGACACTCCCGACGCCTCCGACGCTGTCTTCGTGTTCGTCGGCAGCAACCCGACGCTCCTGAACAGTCTGGCCATCGGAGATTCGGTCCGGGTGTCCGGCACGGTCAAGGAGTTCGCGTCCAGCAACGGGACGGCGACCGGCACGCTCACCGAGGTCGACACCACGGCCGGTACGGTCGACAAGATCGCCGCCCTCGGCACGGTGACGCCGAAGACGGTCATCCCGGGCACCGACTGCGCCCTGCCCGGCACCGGCTGCCTGACGCTCGCGCAGATCGACACCGCGCGCGAGGCCGTCGAGGGCGAGCTGTTCGCGCCGTCCGGCAACTACACCGTGACCGACGCCTACGACGGCTCCGCGTTCAACCCGCCGGGCACCGCGTCCAGCAACAACGTCGGCGAGATCGGCCTCGCGGCCAACTCCACCGAGCCGCTGATCACGCCGACCGACATCATCGACGCCCAGGACACCGCGGCGATCGCCGCCCGTACGGCGTGGAACAACGCCCACCGGGTGATCCTCGACGACGGCTCCAGCACGACGTACTGGAACACGCAGAACACGGCCGCTGGCAAGGACGCCGCGATGCCGTGGCTGACGCCGGACCACTACGTCCGCGTCGGCGCGAAGGTGACCTTCGACCAGCCGGTCGTCCTCGACTGGCGCTTCGGCTGGAAGCTGCAGCCGACGTCGCAGATCGTCGGCGCGCCCACGGGCAAGGTGACCTTCGAGCAGAACCGTCCGGCCGCCCCGGCGCCCGTCGGCGGTGACCTCAAGCTGGCCACGTTCAACGTGCTCAACTACTTCACCACGCTGGGCTCGACCTACGGCGGATGCTCGTCGTACGTCGACCGCGCCGGCACCCCGATCGCCGTCAACCAGTGCCCGGGCAACGGTCCGCGCGGCGCCTGGGACGCGGCGAGCTTCGACCGCCAGCAGGCCAAGATCGTCAAGGCGATCAACAAGATCGACGCCGACATCGTGTCGGTCGAGGAGATCGAGAACAGCCTGGTCGTCGACGGCGTCGACCGTGACGAGGCGCTCGCCGCGCTCGTGACGGCCCTCAACGCCGACGCGGGCGCCGGCACCTGGGACTACGTCCGCTCGCCGGCCGACGCGTCGACCCCGACCAACAAGGCCTACCAGGACGTCATCCGCACCGGCTTCATCTACAAGCCGGCCAAGGTCGCCGTCGTCGGTGACGCGCAGATGCTGTTCGGCACCTCGGAGTTCGACAACGCGCGTGAGCCGTTCGCCTCGGTGTTCAAGCCGGTGGGCGGCACGGACGCCGACCGGTTCGCGGTCATCGTCAACCACTTCAAGTCCAAGGGCTCCGGCGCCAACGACGGGACCGGGCAGGGCAACGCCAACCCGGACCGGATCGCGCAGGCGACCCGCCTGAAGCAGTTCGCGAGTGACTTCGCCACCTCCCGCGGGGTGTCGGCGGTCTTCCTGACCGGCGACTTCAACTCCTACTCGCAGGAGGACCCGATGCAGGTCCTCTACGCCGGCGGCTACACGCAGATGGAGGCCGAGGGCAAGCACTCCTACAGCTTCGACGGTCAGTCGGGCTCGCTCGACCACGTCCTCGCCAATGACGCGGCCAAGGCCATGGTCAGCGGCGTCGACATCTGGGAGGTCAACGCCAACGAGTCGGTGTTCAACCTCTACTCCCGCTACAACTACAACTTCACCAACCTCTTCTCGACCGGCGCCTACAGCGCCTCGGACCACAACCCCGAGGTCATCGGCATCAAGAAGGCCGCCGCTGGGACGACGGACGTGCAGATCCTCGGCACGAACGACTTCCACGGCCGGATCCTGCCGACTGCGTCGAACCGCGAGGCCGGCGCCGCCGTCCTCTCGGGCGCGGTGAAGAAGCTGCGCGCGGACAACCCGAACACGGTCTTCGCGGCCGCGGGCGACCTGATCGGCGCCTCGACCTTCGAGTCCTTCATCCAGAAGGACAAGCCGACGATCGACGCCCTCAACGAGGCCGGTCTCGACGTCTCGGCTGTGGGCAACCACGAGCTCGACGGCGGCTACGACGACCTCGTCAACCGGGTGATGGCCGCCTACGACCCCACCACCAACAAGTACGGCGGCGCGAGGTGGCAGTACATTGCGGCGAACCTGAAGATCAAGGCGACCGGTGACCCCGCCGTCCCCGCCACCTGGATCAAGGACGTCGCGGGCGTCAAGGTCGGCTTCGTCGGCGCGGTCACCGAGGATCTCCCGACCCTCGTCTCGCCGGCCGGCATCGCGAACCTGAAGGTCGACGGAATCGTCAGCTCGGTCAACACCGAGGCCGCCGACCTGCGGGCCCACGGCGCCGACGTCGTGATCATGCTGGTCCACGAGGGCTCGGCCTCGACGAGCTGCGCGTCGGCGCAGTTCACCGACCCGAGCACGACCTGGGGCAAGATCACCCAGACCGTCTCGTCGGACGTCGACGCGATCGTGTCCGGCCACACCCACCTCGCCTACAACTGCTCCTTCCCGGTGCAGAAGTGGGTCGACGAGGGTCGTGCGGTCACCCAGCGCCCGGTCGTCTCCGCCGGTCAGTACGGCATGAACCTCGACCAGCTCGTGTTCACCGTCGACAACGCGACCGGCAAGGTCACCGGCGTCACCAGCAACATCCTGCCGCTGATGACGACCGACCCCGACGGCTCCGGCCCCCTGCTGCCGACGGCGCTCTACCCGGCCGACCCGACCGTCCAGGCGATCGTCGACGCCGCGAAGAACGAGGCCAACGTGCTCGGCGCGCGGGTGCTCGGCCAGCTCAAGGCGCCGTTCAACCGCGCCAAGCTGTCCAACGCCAGCGAGAACCGCGGTGGCGAGTCGACGCTCGGCAACCTGGTCGCCGAGGTCCAGCGCTGGGCCACGGAGAACCCGGAGTCGGGCAGCGCCCAGATCGCCTTCATGAACCCGGGCGGTCTGCGCGACGACATGGGCGGCACGGTCAACGGCAACGCCCGCGACCTGACCTACAAGCAGGCGGCGGTCGTCCAGCCGTTCGCCAACACCCTGGTCAACATGCGGCTCACTGGCGCCCAGATCAAGAAGGTGCTCGAGCAGCAGTGGCAGCGCGACGCCGCCGGCAAGGTCCCGACCCGTCCGTTCCTGCGCCTCGGCGTCTCGAAGGGCTTCACCTACACCTACAGCGAGAACCCGGTGACCGTGCAGGGCACCGCCACCTACGAGGGTCACGTCACCGGCATGTGGCTGAACGGGACGCCGATCGACCTCGGCGCGACGTACTCGGTCACGGTGAACTCCTTCCTCGCCTCGGGCGGTGACAACTTCTTCGAGCTCAACAACGGCGTGAGCAAGGCGGACACCGGCAAGATCGACCTGCAGGCGATGGTCGACTACCTGGCGGCGAAGACCAGCTCGGGTCCGCTCGCGGTCGACTACAGCCAGCGCGCGGTCGGCATCAACAAGCCGGCCGACGCCCCGGCGACGTACCGTCCCGGTGCACACGTCCTCCTCGACGTCAGCTCGTGGACCATGTCCACCGCCGACGACGTCAAGGACACCGAGGTCGCCGTCAAGCTGGGTGACCAGCAGATCGGCACCGCGACGCTCGACAACACGATCGGCACGGAGGCGGCCGACCGGTACGGCGTGGCCCACGTCGACGTCACCCTTCCGGCGAACACGCCGGCGGGCGCAGTGACCCTGACCCTGGTCGGCGCGCAGACGGGGACCCAGGTCCTCGTGCCGATCACCGTCACGGGCACGCTGGTCAACACCGTCAAGCCGGCGATCACCGGCACCGCCAAGGTCGGCCAGCAGCTGACCGCCAGCCCGGGCACCTGGGACCCGGCGGCGACGTCGGCGACCTACCGGTGGCTGGCTGACGGCCAGCCGATCGACGGCGCCACGGCGGCGACGTTCACGGTGACCACGGCGCAGCTCGGCAAGGCGATCACGGTCGAGGTGACCGCGTCGGCGGCGGGCTACGACGACGGCGTCGCGACGTCCGACCCGACGGCTGCGGTGGCCAAGGGCACCTTCACCACCCAGCCCACGCCGACGATCTCCGGCACGGTCCGGGTCGGCCGGACGCTGACCGCGTCCGCGGGCACCTGGGCGCCGACCCCGGTCTCGCTGACCTACCAGTGGTACGCGAACGCGAAGCCGATCGCCGGTGCGACCGGTGCGACCCTGAAGCTCAAGGGCTCGCTCGGTGGCCAGCGGATCACCGTGGCCGTCACGGCCAAGGCGGCCGGCTACGACGACGCGACCGTCGTCTCGGCGCAGACCGAGCCCGTGGCCCGGGGTGCGGTGACCATGTCGGTGAAGACCAAGCCGGGCACGGTCAAGGTCAAGAAGACCAAGGCCCAGGTCGTCGTCACGCTCGTCAACGCCGACGGCGAGGCGGTCACCGGCACGGTCCAGGTGAAGGCCAAGGGGCTGGCGGCCAAGACGGTCAACGTGGTCGACGGCAAGGCCGTGGTCACGCTGGCGAAGTTCACGTCGACCGGATCGAAGAAGGTCACGGTCACCTACTCCGGCAGCACCGGTCTGAGCGGCCAGCAGACGACCACCACGATCTGGGTGGTCAAGCGCTGACCCGGTCCGACCGGACCTAGCGACACACGGCACGACCGGGAGCCTCGGTCGGTGGCCCATGACAGCATGACCGTCGTGGGATCACCGGCCGAGGCTCTTGTCCATCTGCTCCGCTCGCGCGAGGCGTCCGTCGCGGTCGCGGAGTCGCTGACCGGCGGCCAGCTCGCCGCCCGGGTGACCAACGTCCCCGGCTCGTCAGCGGTCTTCGCGGGCGGCGTGGTCAGCTATCAGACCCAGGTCAAGGTCGACGTCCTCGGTGTCCCGCAGGACGTCGTCGACGGTGACGGCGTGGTGTCCGCGGCCTGTGCCTGCGCGATGGCCGAGGGCGTACGACGGCTGCTCGGCACGACGTACGCGCTGAGCACGACCGGCGTCGCCGGGCCCGACGAGCAGGAGGGCAAGCCGGTCGGCACCGTCTACGTCGGCCTCGCCGGCCCCGACGACGCCCGCGCGGTGGCCCTCGAGCTGAGCGGCGATCGGGCCGCGATCCAGAGCGCGACGGTCGATGCCGCGCTGGCCGAGCTGACGGCGGTCCTGTCTCCCCAATCTCGATGAGGTCCGTGGTCTCAGCGGCCGGTCGCCCAGCGGAAGATTCGGGCCTCGGGTAGCGTTGGGGACAACAGCCGCCACCCACCTACGGAGAGGAGATCGAGATGGTGCTCTTCCGCCGCTCGCTCGGTGACATCCTGCGCGGTCGCCGTACCGACCTGGGTCTGACCCTCCGTGAGGTCTCCGGCGCCGCGCGCGTCAGCCTCGGCTACATCTCCGAGATCGAGCGCGGACAGAAGGAGGCGTCCTCCGAGCTGCTCGCCTCGCTGTGCGAGGCGCTCGACCTGCCGCTGTCCGACGTGCTCCGCGACGTCGCCGACGCGATCGCGCTCGAGGAGGCCGCCCTGGTCGGCGCCGCCCCGACCCCGATCGCCCCGCGCCGTGCCGGCGAGGTCGTGGCCTCCGCCGCCTGATCCCGGCTCCCGACAGACGAAGGCCCCCGGTCCTGCTGGACCGGGGGCCTTCGCTCTTCTCTCTCGGAAGTCGCTCAGCGCTGGTGGGCCATCGCCTCGAGACGGGCGATGCGCTCGTCCATCGGCGGGTGGGTGGAGAACATCCGCTGGACGTCGGCCGCGCGGAACGGGTTCGCGATCATCATGTGGCTCGCGTTCTGCAGCTGCGGGGTGGGGGCCAGCGGGGCGCGGGCGGTGCCGGACTCCAGCTTGCGCAGCGCCGACGCCAGGGCCAGCGGGTCGCCGGTCAGGCGGGCGCCGTCCTCGTCGGCGTCGTACTCGCGGGTGCGGCTGATCGCCATCTGGATCACGCCCGCCGCGAACGGCGCAAGCAGCGCGGTGCCGATCATGACCAGCGGGTTGGGCCGCTCGTCGTCGTTGCCGCCGCCGAAGATCGACGAGAACGCCAGGAACTGCGCCACCGAGCTGATCACGCCGGCGACCGCCGCCGCGACCGAGCCGGTGAGGATGTCGCGGTTGTAGACGTGCATCAGCTCGTGGCCCAGGACGCCGCGCAGCTCGCGCTCGTCGAGCAGGGCGAGGATGCCCTCGGTGCAGCAGACCGCGGCGTTCTGCGGGTTGCGGCCGGTCGCGAAGGCGTTCGGGGCCTGGGTGGGGGAGACGAAGAGCGCGGGCATCGGCTGCCCCGCCGCGGTGGAGAGCTCGCGGACGATCCGGTACATGGCGGGCTGCTGCGACTCCGAGACCGGGTAGGCGTGCATCGCCTTGATGGCGAGCTTGTCGGAGTTCCAGTAGCCGTAGGCGGTGGTGCCGACGCCGATGAGTGCGAAGATCCAGATGAACGCCGAGCTGCCGGTCGCCGCGGCGATCAGGCCACCGACGGCGAGCAGCAGACCGAAGATCGCGCCGAAGAGGCCGGCGGTCTTGAGGCCGTTGTAGTGCCGATGCATGTCAGGTCAACGAACGGCGAGGTGCGTTCCGTTCCGGCGGCGCGAAGAGAGGCGGATCACGCTCGGGCGACTCAGGCGCGGGGCTGGCAGCGGGGGCACCAGTAGGTGGTGCGCTCGCGGCCGGGCGGGCCGACCTGGCCGGCTTCGATCGTCGTCCGGCAGCGCAGGCAGGGCTGGCGCTGGCGGCGGTAGACCCAGACCGGGTTGTGGCGGTCGCCGGTGGTGATCGGCTGGCCGTGCTCGAGCCCCGAGCGGAGCAGGGCCCGCGCGCGGCGCAGCAGGCGGAGGGGGTCGGCGAGCGCGGAGACCGGCCGCTGCGGGTGGATGCCCTGGACGAAGCAGGTCTCGGACAGCCAGATGGTGCCGAGCCCGGCCACGACGCTCTGGTCGAGGAGGGCCTCGCCGAGGACCCGGTCGGGCGCGGCAGTAAGGCGGGCGAGCGCGGTCTGCTCGTCGTCGGCGGACCACGGCCCGAGCAGGTCGGGGCCGAGGTGGCCGATCACGGTGTGCTCGTCGGCCGTGGGGAGCAGCTCGACCAGTCCGAGCTGGAAGCCGATCGCCTCGACGGCGTCGGTGGTGAGGACGACGCGCGCGAGGTGGCCGGGCTGCGGCCAGCGGTCGCCGGCGTGGATGACCCGCCAGCTGCCCTCCATCTTGAGGTGGGTGTGCAGCGTGAGCCGGTCGCCGCCGGCGGTGGTGAGCCGGGTCAGGAGGTGCTTGCCGTGGGTCGCGGTCGGCGCGACGGTGGCGCCGGCGAGGTCGGTGGTGGCGAGCTGGGGGACCCGGAAGTCGCTGCGGACCAGGGTCGCGCCGGCCAGCGCCCGGTCGAGCCGGTCGCCGGTACGACGTACGGCGTCTCCCTCGGGCATCGCGACCGCCTACGCCCGCACCCGCAGCCCCCGCGGCGTCGCCACGAAGCCCGCGGCGGCGAGCGCGTCGCGCAGCGGGCCGGCGTTGCCGAGGAGGGCCTCGCCGTCGGCCTTCTCGACGGTGAGCTGGCCGAGCGTGCCGCGCCGGACCGCGGTCGACAGCGCCTCCGCCGCCGGGGTGAGCAGGTCGGGATCGTCGGACCAGGTGAGCAGCGTGCGCCCGCCGCGTTCGACGTAGAGGACCAGCGCCCCGTCGACCAGGACGACGAGCCCGCCGGCCTTGCGCCCGGGCCGGTGGCCGGCGTCGGAGGGCGGCCAGGGGAGCGCGGCGCCGTAGGGGTTGGCCGGGTCGGTCGCCGCGAGCGCGACCGCGGTCGGCTTGTGGTCGGGCGCCTCGCCGCCGGCCGGGGTGGCGAAGGAGCGGAGCCGGTCGACCGCGCCGGCCGTGCCGAACTGGGCGGCGCCGAGGCCCTCGACGAAGTAGCCGCGACGGCAGCGGCCGGACTCCTCGAACGCGCTCAGCACCTTGTAGACCGCGGCGAAGCCGCCGGCCACCCGCTCGTTGACGACGGCTCCGCGGGTCACGACGCCGTGGCGCTCGAGGAGCTGCTCGGCGGTGGCGTGGGCGCGGCGGGTGACGTCGACGTCGATCGGCGGCAGGACCGCCCACCGGCCGGCGGTCTCGGGCGGGCCGGTGCGCGCGAGGCGACCCGGTCGCGCGGGCGCGCGCTTCGAGCGGTGGGCCGCGCGGCCGGAGCGGGTGAGCGCGCGCAGCGGGGTGAGGGTGTCGTTGGTGAGCCGGCCGTCCCAGACCAGTGCCCAGAGCGCGGCGTTGACCGCCTCGTCGAGCGGGGCGTCGTCGCCCGCGTCGAGGCAGGCCCGCGCGACCTGGTCGGAGACCTGTCGGAAGAACCACGCACCGCCCGGAGCCAGGACGTCGAGGACCCGCTGCTGGAGGGGGTCGGTGATCTCGGGTGGCTGCGCGAGGCTGAGGTGGGCGCGGTCGGCGAGGTGGAGGGACACCCAGCCGTCGGACCCGGGTAGCGCGCCGTGGCCGGCCCACAGGACCTCGCCGGTGGCGGTCAGCTCGTCGAGCAGCGCCGGCTCGTAGTCGCGGACGCGGGCCGGCAGCACGAGCGACTCCAGCGCGCTGGCCGGCACGGCGGCGCCGGCCAGCTGCTCGATCGCGCGGAGCAGCCCGTCGCCGCCGCGCAGGCCCTTGGGCGTGGCGATCTGGTGCCAGGCGGTGGAGAACCGGGCGAGCGTGGTGGGATCGACCGGCTCGATCTCGTGGCGCAGCTTGGCCAGCGAGCGCCGCCGCAGCCGGCGCAGCACCTCGAGGTCGCACCACTCCTCGCCGGTCAGCGACCCGGCCGCGGGCACCGGCCGGAACTCGCCGGACAGCACCCGGCCCTGCGCCTCGAGCCGCTGCAGCGTGTGGCGGACGACGGCGACGCCGAGACCCAGCCGGGCCGCCACCTGGTCGGCGGCGAAAGGCCCGTGCGTGCGGGCGTAGCGGCCGACCAGGTCGGCGAGCGGGTCGTCGACGGGCTCGGCGAAGGCGGCGGGCGTGCCGGGCGGGGCGGGGATGCCGAGCCCGTCGCGGAGACGGGCGACGTCCTCGACGGCGGCCCACGCGTCGCCGTAGGGCATGCGGACGGCGACGACCCGGCGCGCGGCGGTGAGGTCGCTCAGCCAGTCGGCGACCGGCGCGTCGTCGCGCGCGCGGGCGGCGATCTCGGCCTCGGTGAGGGGGCCGAGCAGGCGGAGCAGGTCGGTGAGCCCTTCGGCGTCGCGCGCACGGCGGTCGGGGACGGTGCGCTGCAGCTCGGCCTCGACCTCCGCGAGGACGTCGGGGTCGAGCAGCTCGCGCAGCTCGGCCCGGCCGAGCAGCTCGGCGAGCAGGCCCTGGTCGAGGGTGAGCGCCGCGGCCCGGCGCTCGGCGAGCGGCGAGTCGCCCTCGTAGACGAACTGGGCGACGTAGCCGAACATCAGCGTCCGGGCGTACGGCGACGGCTGGGTCGTCTCGACCTCGGTGATCGTGATCTCGCGCTGGTCGACCCGGCGCAGCAGGGTGACCAGACCGGGCAGGTCGTAGACGTCGTTGAGGACCTCGCGGACCGTCTCGAGCACGATCGGGAACGACGGGTAGCGCGTCGCGACCTCGAGCAGCGCCGCCGCCCGCTGGCGCTGCTGCCACAGCGGGGAGCGGCGTCCGGGGTCGCGGCGGGGGAGCAGCAGCGCGCGCGCCGCGCACTCGCGGAAGCGGGCGGCGAAGAGCGCGGACCCGCCGACCTCGCGGGTGACGATCTCCTCGATCTCGTCGGGCTCGAAGGCGATCAGGTCGGCGCCGGGCGGCTCGGCGTCGGTGTCGGGGATGCGGATCACGATGCCGTCGTCGGAGGCGAGCGCCTGGCCGTCGACGCCGAACCTCTCGCGCAGCCGGGCGTTGATGGCCAGCGCCCAGGGGGAGTGGACGGCCGTGCCGTAGGGCGAGTGGACCGCGAGGCGCCAGTCGCCGAGCTCGTCGCGGAAGCGCTCGACCAGGACGGTCAGGTCGCTCGGCAGCACCCGGGTCGCGTCGACCTGCTCGCGCAGATAGCCGACCAGGTTGGTCGCGGCGTTGTCGTCGAGCCCCACCTCGCGGGCGCGGGCGGTGGCGTCGGCCTCGGGCAGCGCGGCGAGCTCGCGGGTGAAGCCGCCGATCGCCTCACCCAGCTCGGTGGGCCGGCCGGCGGTGTCGCCCTTCCAGAACGGCAGCCGGCCCGGGACGCCGGGCGCGGGCGTGACGATGACCTGGTCGTGGGTGATGTCCTCGATCCGCCAGCTCGTCGCGCCGAGCGCGAAGACGTCACCGACCCGGCTCTCGTAGACCATCTCCTCGTCGAGCTCGCCGACGCGGCGGTTGGCGCCCTGGCCGGCGAGGAACACGCCGTACAGGCCGCGGTCGGGGATGGTGCCTCCGCTGGTGACGGCGAGCCGCTGGGCGCCGGGGCGGCCGGTGATCTGGCCGGTGACGCGGTCCCAGGTGATGCGGGGGCGGAGCTCGGCGAACTCGTCGGACGGGTAGCGCCCGGCGAGCAGGTCGAGGACGGCGTCGTAGGCCGAGCGCGGCAGGTGGACGTAGGGGGCGCTGCGCCGGACGGTGGCGTAGAGCTCGTCGACGTCCCAGTCGTCGATCGCGGTGACGGCCACGATCTGCTGGGCGAGGACGTCGAGCGGGTTGGTGGGGACGCGCAGCTGCTCGATGCCGCCGGTGCGCATCCGGGCGACGGAGACGGCCGCGGGCGCGAGGTCGCCGCGGTGCTGGGGGAAGAAGATGCCGCGCGAGGTCTCGCCGACCTGGTGGCCGGCCCGGCCGACGCGCTGCAGGGCGCTCGCGACGCTCGGCGGCGACGCGATCTGCAGCACCAGGTCGACCGCGCCCATGTCGATGCCGAGCTCGAGGCTGCTCGTCGCGACGACTGCCGGGAGCCGGCCCGCCTTCAGGTCGTCCTCGACGAGCGCGCGCTGCTCCTTGGAGACCGAGCCGTGGTGGGTGCGTGCCAGGACCGGCGCGGCCCCGGCGGCCGCGCCGGACTGCGCCATGACCTGGGCGGGCGGCTCGACGCCGTCGGCGCTCACGCCGGCGGCGATCTCGTTGAGCCGGGCGGTGAGCCGCTCGGCGGTACGGCGGCCGTTGGTGAACACGATCGTCGAGCGGTGCTGCTCGATCAGCTCGGCGACCCGCTGCTCGACATGGGGCCAGATGCTGGCCCGCGCGGGTGGGGCGGTGGGGTCGTCGTCGTCGATGACCTGGCCGAGCTCGGTCATGTCCTCGACGGGGACCTCGACCCGCAGGTCCCACTCCTTGTGGGCCGGCGGCGCGACGATCTCGACCGGGGCGGTGCCGCCGAGGAAGCGGGCGACCTCCTCGGTGGGGCGCACGGTGGCCGACAGGCCGACCCGCTGGGCCGGCCGGGGAAGCAGCGCGTCGAGTCGCTCGAGGGACAGCGCCAGGTGGGCGCCGCGCTTGGTGCCGGCGACCGCGTGGACCTCGTCGACGATCACCGTGTCGATGCCGCGCAGGGTCTCGCGCGCCTGGCTGGTGAGGATGAGGAAGAGCGACTCGGGTGTGGTGATGAGGACGTCGGGCGGCTTGGCCGCCAGCCTGCGCCGCTCGTTGGCGGGCGTGTCGCCGGAGCGGATGCCGACCGTGACCTCGGGCAGGGGAGCGCCGCAGAGCCGCTCGGCGGTCTGGCGGATGCCGATGAGCGGCGCGCGCAGGTTGCGCTCGACGTCGACCGCCAGCGCCTTGAGCGGCGAGACGTAGAGGACGCGCGTGCGATGCAGCCGGTCGTCGGGCGCCGGCGTCGTGAGCAGCCGGTCGATGCCGGCGAGGAAGGCGCTCAGCGTCTTGCCGGAGCCGGTCGGCGCGACCACGAGTGTGTGGTGGCCGCGCCCGATCGCGTCCCACGCCCCGGCCTGGGCCGCGGTCGGCTCCGCGAACGCGGCACGGAACCACGTGCGCGTCGCGTCGCTGAACGCGGCCAGCGGGTCGGGGATCGTCATGACGCCATCCTCGCGCAGACCTCCGACAGTCAGGTCGCGGCCGGGGTGAGGTCGTGCTCGACGATGGGCCACCAGTGGCGGGCGGACAGCTCGGCGCGTGCCGCGTCCAGGGTCCGCCAGACGCCGTCCCGCGTCGGCTCGACGGCTTTGGCCGGGACGAAGACGGGAACATGTGCCCACGGCGACGGGTGCGGGTAGGACGGGTCGGGCGTCGGGACGACATTGCGGATGTAGCCGACACAGCGGTGCTCGAGCCGCCCGCGGCCGTGGGTCGAGCTCGCGAGCGCGGCGAGGCCGTCGGCGGTGCTGCTCCGGTCGGGCCCGGTCGCGAGAGCCAGGCTCGGGAGATCGAGGCCCCGCTCGGTCGGGACGCAGAAGAACTCCGAGCCCCGATGCGTCGGTCGGCTCAGGAGCAGCCGGACGATGATGCTCGGCTCCGGCACCGCGCAATCGAGGCCGGCCCACGCCTCCGCCGTACTGCCTGGCGGGAGCCACGGCGCCGCGGGCGTGGAGCAGATGAGGCGAACGTCGGCCACGGCGCGAGTCTGACACGCACAATGGGCCGATGGAGTGGACCAGGCGCCGCAAGGCGACGATCGCCGGTGCGGTCGCGCTCCTGCTCGTCGTCGCGCTCGCGTGGCTGATCCTCCGCGACGACCCTGCTTCCGCGCCGCCCGCCGCCGCGCCCCAGCCGACGCTCACGCCGAGCCCGAGGCCGCCCCCGCCACCGAGGGACGTCTGCGACAGGCAGGCACGGCGGGGGTTCGTGCCGAGCGCGATCACCGTCCAGCACGTCGTACGGCGGGCGACGGTGACGGGCTACCCGCGGGATGCCGCCGGTGTGCCCGGGGTCCCGCCGGTCACCGCCAAGGACGTCTTCGCCTGGGACCTCGGCGGCGTCGAGCCCGGCTCGAAGCAGGGCCATGTCCTGCTCAACGCGCACACCTGGCCCAACGGCAGCGCGATGGGCAACCGGCTGCTCGCCGGCCTGCAGGTCGGCGGGCGGATCGTGCTCCGCGGCGCCGGTGGCGAGGTCGCGTGCTACCGGGTGATGCAGCGGACCGAGGTCCGCGCGGAGGAGGGCTACCCGGGCTGGTCGGCCGCCGACGGCGCGCCGCAGGCGGTCATCGTCGTGTGCTCCGGCGTACGGCGTGGTCCGCGGGACTGGTCGCACCGGACGCTCTGGTTCGCCGAGCCGGTCTGAAGCAGTCCGTTCGCGGCGGCGGGCAGGTGCCGCTCGAGCACCCGCGTGAGCGCCACGATCGCGGCACAGCCGATGAGCATCAGGGCGATGAGCAGCATGCCGGCGCCCTCCTGCAGGAGCAGGCCGGCGACGATCGGTCCGGCGACGGTGCCGGCCTGGACCGCGGCGGCGTTGAGCGCGTTGGCGCGACCGCGCGACTGGTCGGCGGCGAGGTCGTTGGTCATCGCGGGAACGGTCGGCTGGAGCAGGGTCTCGCCGACGCCGAACACGACGCCGAAGCCGAGCAGGCCGATCGCGGCGACGATGCCTCCGGGGAGCAGTCCGCCGAGACCGACGAGGGCCCAGGCGGCGGCCCAGAGCGCGGCCATCACGACTAGGACGCGGGTGCGGCGGCGGCCGCGGATCCGGCCCATCATCGCGAACTGCAGGCCCACGATCACGAAGGTGTTGAGCGCGAAGCCGATGCCGATCAGCTCGGTCGACAACCCCGCCGTCTGGCGCGCGAAGCCCGGCAGGCCGGCCTCGAACTGGCCGTAGCCGATGAACGTGGCGACGAAGGTGAGCAGCGTCAGCCAGCGCACGGCGGGGTTGCGCAGCAGGGCACGGTAGGTCGGCCGGACGTAGCCGGCCTGGTCGGCGAGGTCGCGCGGCGGGCGCGGCGCACGGCCGTGCAGGTGGCGCAGCGGGCCGAGGAAGAGCGCCAGCGGGATCAGGCAGGACGCCGCGTCGGCGAGGTAGATCGCGGTGAACGTCTCCGGCCGCGCGACGTCGGCGAAGAGACCGCCGACGATGCCGCCGACGCCGAGGCCGAGGTTGGTGAGCGCGAAGTTCACGCCGAAGTACTGCTGGCGCACCTCGCCCTGCACGACCGAGGCGATGAGCGAGTTGAAGGCCGGCCAGGAGGCGCCGAAGTTGACGCCGATGAGGGTCAGCGCGACCGCGGCGGCCGACGGCGTGGTGGCGAAGCCGAGCAGCAGGGTGCCGAACACCATCGAGGTCTGGCCGCCCAGCATGACCACGCGGGCGCCGTACCGGTCGGTGAGGGCGCCGCTCGGCCCGGTGACGATGAAGGCGACCGCGGCGATGAGCGCCATCAGGCCGCCGGAGACGCCGAGGTCGAAGCCGCGGACCTCGTGCAGGTAGATCAGGGTGAACGGCAGGACCAGGCCGCGGCCGAGCGTGGAGACGGCGACGGTGGAGAGCAGCCAGCGTCCTTCGCGGGGCAGAGCGCCCCAGAAGGAGTTCAACGAGATCATGCGCGGACCGACGGCTTCACGACGGAAAACTTTACGGTTTGAGCGAGGGGGCGATGAAATCCTCTGGAGCCGGCGGAGGTCGGTTGTGTCGGACCTCACCCCGTGGGAAGGCATCCGCGGAAATCGCAGGATTGGAGCGCGCTCGACCGAGGAAGGCTCGCAGCACGCTCGGGCGCGCCGGGCGTCCAGCGAGCCACGGCGGTGTCGATGAACCTATCTGCGACCTACGACGACCGAGTCGCGCTCCAGCGCGAGATCCGGGGGACACAGTGGTTCGTCTCCGCCGACCCGACCCGGGGGCGTGACGAGCGCACCGGCCTCGAGCTCGAGGTCGACGCCACGGGCTGGCCGGTGCGGGTGATCGCCCTCGACGCGATGACCGTCGAGCTCCGTGACGCGGCCGGGCTGCGGGCCGCACTCGACCGTGCGATCGGAGCCGCCGTGCTGGCCCACCTGGCGGCCAGTGCGGAGCAGCGCCGGCTCGGCGACGACGAGCTGGCGCGCGGCCGCGAGCTGATCGAGGGACGACGCCGGCTCGTGGCGCCGTCCGCCTTCCGGGCCGGCCCGCTGGTGCCGCCCGACGCCCCGGTGCAACCGCGCCGGGCCTGGCGCGACGAGCGCCTCGACCGCCGGGTCACCGGCGCGTCCCGCGAGGGTGAGGTGCGGATCGAGCTGGGGTACGTCGACGGGCTCCGCCGCCTCGAAGCCGACCCACGTTTCCTCGCCACCGCGGCCGCCGACCTGGCCCGCCATGCACTCAACGAGGCGTTCGCCGACGCCCAGGCAGGAGGTACCCGATGAGCACGACCCCGCAGCACCCGGTCTACGGCCCCTTCGTGCCGCCGGAGTGGAAGGCGCCGGACGATCCGCCCGGCTACGGCACGCCGCACCCGCCCGGCGGAGCCCACGGCCAGTTCTCGGCCGACGTCCAGGAGCTGGTCACCGCGGCCGGCTCGTGGGAGGCGCTGTCGAAGGCGCTGCAGACCGTGTGGGGCTATGCGTCCGAGGGCTGGGGATATCCGTGGCTCTTCGGCATGCAGGACACGCTCTACACCGCGGGCCGCCTGCACCAGACGATCAACGCGGTCATGGTCAACGGCGCCGCCGACGGCCACTGGATCACCCAGACGCTCGCCAACGGTCTGATCGAGACGGCGAACGACCTCAGCGGCACCGACACCACCCAGGGCGAGAACTTCCGCAAGCTCAAGGATCGGGCAGGGAAATGACCGACACCACGGCGAACAAGGACCCCGAGGTCTTCCTCACCCAGGTCAACGACGCCATCGAGGACGTCAACAAGGCCATCGGCGACTTCATCGAGAAGTCGACGAACTTCATCAACGACCACCTCACCGAGAGCGGCGGGCTGATCGGCGGCCTCCTCGGCGGACCGCTGGGCATGGTGTTCGGCGGGCTGGCCGGCCACGAGCTCGAGGGCCGCTTCCATGACGCCATCAGCCACATCAACGAGGCGTGGGAGACGGCGTCCGAGACGATCCGGCAGTCGATCGGCGCGATCCTCGGCGACCCGCTGCGCATGTCGAGCATCGCCAGCCGCTACCGCGACTCGGTCGAGCAGCTGGGCCAGGTGCGCAACGACATCGATGCCGCCAACCGCTACCTCTCCAAGACGTGGACCGGCCGGGCCTACACGGCGTACGAGAACACCTCGAGCTTCCAGCTCAAGGCGGTCCAGGGCATGGCCGACACGCTGGCCGAGGCGGCCGACCTGCTCGACGACCACCAGGTCAACCTGCTGAAGTATTGGACCGCGCAGCTGAAGAACCTGGTCGACCTCGCCGCCGCGATCCTCGGCAAGGCCGGCGAGCTGGGGGACGTCGGCAACTGGTTCACCGGCGGTGCGGGCGTCGTCGTGCAGATCATCGTGACGGCGGGCTCCGAGGCGGCGTCGATCCTGCAGGAGGCCGTCGACTACTGGATCGACCTCAACGTCGGCAGCGCGGGCGACTGGGACGCGATCCAGTCCAAGCTGGGGCAGCGCGGCTTCGAGGGCGACAAATGGCCCGACTTCTCGAACGTCGATCTGCCGAATCTCAACGGCCCCTGGCAGCACGCCTGACCCACCCAGGCGCGGCGGGGCCGGGGCTCAGCGCCCCGGCACCGTCAGGTCGAGCGATCCGCGCAGCGTGAGCGGGCCGCTCGGTGCCGTGCTGGTGCGCCGGACGGCGAAGTGGGTGCCGGACGGGAAGACCAGGATGGACGACGTGCTCTCGCCGCTCTGGTCGCCGCCGCTGGTCGCCGCGGGCGCCTGCCCGTCGAGCGTCGCCGCGACCTTCGTGTCACGCACGACCCCACCGTCAGCCGGGTGCATCGTGGTCTCGAGCTGCACCAGCTGCCACGGCCTCCCGTCGGACCAGCCGCTGCCGGCGACCCACGGCCAGCTCGCCGTCCGCGCACGGCAGAACGCGCTGCCGCCCCGGCGGGTGAACGAGGCGGGCGTGACGGCGGCGACGCAGTCGGTGTAGTCGGCAGGGGATGCCTGGGTCGCGTCGTAGAGGGGCTGCGCGGCCGGGTCGGCATGGGGTGCGTCGGCCCCGGCGGCGATCGCCTGGGTCACGCCGTCGAAGACCACCTCCAGGCGCAGGTGCGCGGGATCGGTGACCGCGGCGTAGACGAAGCCCTTGGTGCGGCTGAGCCCGTCGACCTCGAGCGGCACCCGCTGGTCGCCGTCGACCAGCGCGAGCTCGTCCTCGACGCGGGGGTCGAGCACCATCGTCTGGGCGACGGGAGGGACGCCGGCTCCGGCTTCGCTGGCCCAGGAGACGGCGACCAGCGTGGTGCCGTCGCCGGCCTCGACCGCCTGGCGGGCGAAAGTCTGGTCGGCCCGAACCTTCGTGTCGGTCAGTGGCGCGATGCGCGCCGTCAGGCGACCGTCGGGAAGCTGGAACTCCGCCGTCCAGCCGTCGTGCGCGGCGGCGCTGCTGCGCGGCGGCGCGTCAGCAGCCGCGCGGACCGCCTTGCCGGAGAGGTCGTCGGTGGAGTCGAGCACCGAGCAGCCGGCGCCCAGCAGCGGAGTCGCCAGCACGGCGGCCGCGACGGCGCGGAACAGAGAGGTCATGCGGGCCTTCCTTCCCCGGTCAGCGCCGGTTCAGTCCGCACTCCGTTGGCGACGTCCGAGACGTGCCATTCGAGCCGGCGGGCCATCGCGGCGATGGCGACGCAGCCGAGCACCATGATCACGATGTACGTCGACCCGAGCCCGCGATGCAGCAGCAGCCCGGCCGCCACCGGCCCGGCGATCGCGCCGCCCTGGAAGGCCGCCGCGGTCAGCGCGTTGTAGCGTCCGCGGGTGCGGTCGGTGGCGAGGTCGTTGGTCATCGCCGGGACGGTCGGCTGCAGCAGCGTCTCGCCCAGCGCGAACACCGCCATGAAGCCCAGCACCGCGGACGTCGCGATCGCGCCGCCGGGCACCAGCCCGCCGACGCCGAGCAACGCCCACGCGGCCGCCCAGATGGCGGCCATCACCACGATCACGCGGGTACGACGGCGCCCGGTGATCCGCGAGAGCACGGTGAACTGCAGCAGCACGATCACCGCGGTGTTGATCGCGAAGGACAGCCCGACCGTGCGCGTCGACACCTCGGCTGCGGCCCGCGCGTAGCCCGGGAAGCCCGCCTCGTGCTGGCCGTAGCCGATGAAGGTGGCCACGAAGGTGAGCGCGGTCAGCCAGCGCACGGTCGGCTCGCGCAGGATCGCGAGGTAGCCGACGGCCGGCGTCGCGACCTCGTCGTCGGAGGCCTCGGCGCGCCCGCTGACGTGGCGCAGCGGCCCGAGCAGCAGGAAGAGCGGCACCAGGCCGGTGATCGCGTCGCCGATGAAGATGGCGGTGAAGGTGCCGGGCCGGTCGACGTCGGCCCACAGCCCGCCGACGATGCCGCCGACGCCGATGCCGAGGTTGACCAGCGCGAAGTTGATGCCGAAGTAGGTCTGGCGCAGTGGACCGGTCACGACCGCCGCGATGAGCGCGTTGAAGGCCGGCCACGAGACGCCGAAGTTGAGGCCGATGAGCACCAGTGCCACCGCGGCCGCCGCCGGTGTGGTCGCGTAGGCGAGCAGCAGGTTGCCCGCGACCATCGACACAATGCCGACGATCAGGACCGCGCGGGCGCCGTACTTGTCGGTGAGGGCGCCGCTCGGTCCGGTGACCAGGAAGCCGGTGACCGCGACCAGCGCCATCAGCGTGCCGGCGAGGCCGAGGTCGAAGCCGCGGACCTCGTGCAGGTAGATCAGCGTGAACGGCAGCGTGAGGCCGCGGCCGAGAGTCTGGATCGCGACCGTCGAGAGCAGCCAGCGGCCCTCACGGGGGAGCGCCGCCCAGAACGCCTTCACTTCGCCGGGAGGCTCGCGGCGTAGGACGCCCCGCGCCGCACCCAGGTCGCCAGCGCGTCGTCGGCCGCGACCTCGTCGAGGTCGACGCGCAGCCAGCCGGTCATCGCGCGGCCGCGCATCTCCATCGGGTAGGCGGCGGTCGTGGCGATCAGCTGCTCGCCCTCGTCGGGGTCGATGCGGACCATCAGGCCGCCCTGCCCGCTGGCGGCCACCGCCATGTTGCCGCCCACGAGGAAGGCGAGCCCGCCGAACATCTTCTTCTCGCTCACCTCGTGGCCGGCGACGCTCGGCTCGTCGACCAGGAGGTCGCGGAGCCGAGCGGCCAGCTCTTCGTCGTACGCCATGAGGAGGACGCTACGACCGACCACCGACACTTGCGCGCCAGCGTGGGTCGCGCCCGACGAAGCCCATCAGCCGGTCCTGCCAGCTGGCGTCGTCGGCGACCGCGACGCGGGCGCCGTACTGGCCGCTGTGGCGCAGCATCTCGTCGAGCGGCTCCATGCCGGTCAGCATCGTCCGGCAGCGCTCCTCGTCGAGCGCGGGCTCCTGGCCGCTGGCGCGGGCGAGGTCCCAGGTGTGCATGAAGACGTCGCTCGTGTAGAACTGCGCGATCGCCTGGGGGAGCGGCGATGCGGGGAGCCGCGGGTGGGCGAAGGTGACGTCGGCGTTGGCCGGGTCGTCGAGCACCGCCTGGACGGCGGCGGCGTGGTGGGCCCAGGCGCCGGCGGGGTCGTCGTCGACCGAGGGGCCGGGCGGGATCCGCAGGCCGGAGCCGTCGGCGAGGAAGGCGGGGAACCACTCCACCAGATGCCGTACGACGTCGCGCGCCCGCCAGTCGGCGACCGGGGACTGCGCGTCCCAGTCGTCGGCGGCGACCCCGCGGACGACGTCGTGGAAGCCGCCCGCGATGGCGCGGTGCTCGTCGGCGGGCCCGGCGGGGATCACGCGCCGTCCGCCTTGCCCTGGAGCGACGCGAGCAGCCGGTCGAGCGCGGCGTAGCCCTCCTGGACGCCGACCTCCATCCCGCTGGCGAGCATCCCGGCGCGGGACTCGAAGTCGTAGACCACCGAGAGCCCCTCGAGCCGGGTGCGGCCGTCGGGGAGCTCGTGGAAGACGAGCGTGTCGAGGCTGACCGCGTCGGGCATCTCCTCGAAGCCGAAGGTCTGCACGATCCGCTCGTTGGGCGTGACCCGGTGGACCGAGCCGTAGAAGTGCGCGATCTCCTCGCCGTCGCGGGTCGCGGTGTAGCGGTACTCGCCGCCGGTACGCATGTCCCAGACGTCGATCTCCATGCCGATCGAGTCGGGGCCGAGCCACTGCTTGACCAGCTCCGGCTCGACGTGCGCGCGGTAGACGAGCTCACGCGGGGCGTCGAACTCGCGGACGATCCGGACCGTGGGGACGTCGGGGTCGGCCTCGATCGTGGCCTCGACCGCCGGGTGGGCGTGGGTGCTCATCCTGCTGCTCCTTCGTGTCGCTCGTTCTCGTCGGCCGTGGCGGCCGCAATGGGCTTGCCCTGCATCCGCGCGAGGACGTCGTCCAGGCGGCGGTAGCGCTCCTCGGCCTGCTGCCGGTAGCGCTCGATCCACTTCGTCATGAGGTCGAACACCTCCGCGTCCAGATGGACCGGTCGGCGCTGGGCGTCGCGGCTGCGGCGGACCAGGCCGGCCTCCTCGAGCACCTTGAGGTGCTTGGAGACGGCCTGCATCGAGACGTCGTACGGCGCCGCGAGCTCGCTCACCGTCGCGTCGCCCGCCGCGAGCCGGGCGACCATGTCGCGCCGGGTCGGGTCGGCGAGGGCGCCGAAGACCCGCGACAGCCGGTCGTCCTTATCAACCATGAGGTTGAGTAGACGCCCAAGACGGCCTCGTTGTCAACCGTTGGGTTGAGAAAGTGACGTTGCGTCGACTTCTCAGCCCCGCGCCATCGGCGGCGAGACCACCTGAGCCGGACCCCGCCGGTAGAGCAGCGCCCGCCGGCCACCGGCCTCGGTCGCCTGCCCGCGCACGTCGGTCGGCACGACGAACCCCTCGGTGCCGAGGACCTTGCGGCGGAAGTTGCCGAGGTCGGGGGGAGCGCCCCAGACGGCGGCGTAGACGCGGCGCAGCTCGGGGAGAGTGAACGGCTCGGCCACGAACTCGGTGGCGAGCGTCGTGTACTCCAGCTTGGCCCGCACCCGCTCCCGGGCGTCGAGCAGGATCTGGCGGTGGTCGAAGGCCAGCGCCGGCCCGTCCAGGTCGTCGCGGCCCTCGAGCAGGTCGTCGACGACCCACCAGCGCGCGTCGGCGGCGTCGGTGCCGGCGCTCGGCTCGGGGAGGTCGGGGGCGAGGGCGACGTGGGCGACCGAGACCACGCGCATCCGCGGGTCGCGGTCGGGCGCGGAGTAGGTCTTGAGCTGCTCGAGGTGGCCGGGGAAGCGCTCCATGCCGGTCTCCTCGCGCAGCTCGCGCCAGGCTGCCTGCTCGGCGTCCTCGTCGGGCTCGACGAAGCCGCCGGGGAGCGCCCAGCTGCCGGCGTACGGCTCCTCGCCGCGCTCGACGAGCAGGACGGCGAGGGCGCCGTCGCGGATCGTGAACACGGCCAGGTCGACCGCGACCGCGAAGGGCGGGTAGGTGCTCATCGCGCCACCTCCACGCCGGCGCCGGCCATCTCCTCGAGCGCCGCGGCCGACGACTCGGGCGCGACACCCGCGTGCAGCCCGTCGAGCAGCCGGACCTGGAAGCCCTCCTTGACCGCGTCGAGAGCGGTCGCGCGGACGCAGTAGTCGGTGGCGATGCCGGTGACGTCGACGTCGGTGACGCCGGCCGTGCGCAGCAGGTCGACGAGCCGCTCGCCGGCGTCAGTGACGCCCTCGAAGGCGGAGTACGCCGGCTCGCCCATGCCCTTGACCACGTGGTGGGTGACCGCGTCGGTGACCAGCTCGGGCGCGTAGTCGGAGCCGGTCTCGCCCTGCACGCAGTGCACCGGCCAGGTGGTCACGTAGTCGGGGTCCTCGCCGGGGGAGTGGAAGTGGCCGCCGTTGGTGTCGCCCGCGTGGTGCCAGTCGCGGGAGGCGGCGACCAGTGCGTAGTCGGCGGCGTGGGCGGCGAGGTGTTCGCTGATGCGCTCGGCGACCGCGCGGCCGCCGGTGACGCCGAGCGAGCCGCCCTCGACGAAGTCGTTCTGGACGTCGACGACGATCAGCGCGCGCCTGGAGTCGGTCATCGGGGTCTCCTCTCGAAGCGTGGTGGTGAGGTACGCCGGCCCGGCCGCGACGCCGCGGGCGTCGGGCGGCAGCGTGGCGAGGGTGGCGGCGGCGAAGTCGCGGATCTCGGTCAGCGAGGGCCGGTGCACGATCTCTCCGGCCCGGATCAGCGGGACCTGGACGGGCCGGGCGTCGTCGGCGGGTGGGGGAGCGTCCTGGCCGGTGAACCACTCGGCGACGACGATCCCGCGCTCGTCGTAGGCACGGTAGGGGTGCTTGCGGCCACCGACCGACGCCTTGTCCTTGGACTTCTTCGCGACCGGCCGCAGCGGCTCGCCCTCGGCGTCGGCGATCGCGACCAGCTTGTAGACCATGCTCGCGGTCGGGTGGCCGGAGCCGGTGGCGACGCGGGTGCCGACGCCGTAGCCGTCGATCGGAGCGTCGGCGAGCGCGGCGATGACGAACTCGTCGAGGTCGCTGGTGACCACGATCCGGGTCTTCGTCGCGCCCAGCTCGTCGAGCAGGGTGCGCGCCTTGTGCGACTCCTCGGCGAGATCGCCGGAGTCGATGCGGACCGCGCCGAGGTCGGTGCCGGCCACCTCGACGGCGGTGCGGATGCCCTGGGCGATGTCGTAGGTGTCGACGAGCAGGGTGGTGCCCACGCCCAGCGCCTCGACCTGGCTGCGGAAGGCGTCGGCCTCGCTGTCGTGGGCGAGGGTGAACGCGTGGGCCGCGGTGCCGGCGGTCGGTATGTCATACCGGCGGCCGGCGGCGAGATTGCTGGTCGTCGCGAAGCCCGCCAGGTAGGCGGCGCGAGCGGTCGCGACCGCCGCCTCCTCGTGCGTCCGACGCCCGCCCATCTCGATGATCGGCCGGCCCCGTGCGGCGTCGACCATCCGCGCGGCCGCGCTGGCGATGGCCGTGTCGTGGTTGAGGATGCTGAGCACGAGCGTCTCGAGCAGCACGCACTCGCCGAGCGTGCCGGTCACCGACAGGATGGGGCTGCCGGGGAAGTAAAGGTCGCCCTCGCGGTAGCCGTCGACGTCGCCGGTGAACCGGAAGTCGGCCAGCCAGGCGGCGGTCTGCGCTCCGATGACGCCCTGCTCCTGCAGCCAGGCGAGCTCGTCCGCGTCATAGGTGAAGTGCTCGATCGCGTCGAGCAGCCGGCCGAGGCCGGCGAGCATGCCGTAGCGGCGACCCTCGGGCAGCCGGCGCGCGAAGGCCTCGAAGACGGCCGGGCGCCCGGCACTGCCGTCGCGCACGAACGAGTCGAGCATGGTCAGCTCGTAGCGGTCGGTGAGCAGTCCGGTGCGGTCCATCGCGACTCCCAGCGTTGTAGTCACAATGACTTTAACGCGGGTCCTCTAGCCTCACCAGCATGGCGCGCCGCGACGACGAGGACGACCGCCGCTCGTCGGACGCCTACGAGCGGCATCTCGCCGACCACGAGCGCGACCGGCGGCGGGCCCAGGGCTCCTTCTACACGCCGCCCGACCTGGTGGCGTGGATCCTCGACCACGCGCTGGCGGGTGCGCCGCCGGAGGCGACCGTCCTCGACCCCGCCTGCGGCACCGGGCACTTCCTCGTCGCGGCCGCGCGGCGGCTGGGCGTCCGAGCCGTGCACGGCTCCGACCTCGACCCCGAGGCGGTCCGGATCGCGCGCGAGCGACTCGCCGCCATCGACCCGACCGTCCCGGACGCCGACCTCGAGCGGCAGGTCGTCGTCGCCGACGGGCTGACCGCCTGGGCCGGTCGGACCTTCGACGCGGTCGTCGGCAACCCGCCCTTCCTCGGCCAGCTCCGGCGTCGGTCCGCCGGGCAGAACGAGGAGCACCGCCGCGGCCTCGGCGCCTACACCGACACGAGCGCCGTCTTCCTCCACCGCAGCCTCGACCTGGTCGGCCCGGGCGGCGCCGTCGCGCTGGTGCAGCCGCTGTCGGTGCTGGCGGCGCGCGACGCCGGCGCGGTCCGTACGGCCGTCGCCGGGCGCGGCGCCGTCACCGACTTCTGGTGCTCCGACCGGCCGGTCTTCGACGGGACGCCCGTCCTCACCTGCGTGCCCGTGGTCCGCGTCGGCGCCGAGCCCCCGACCGACCCCGGTGCATGGGGACGGTTGGCGGCGCCGACCTTCGACATCCCCGCCGTAGCGCTGCCCGGCGACACGGGCGTGATCGGCGACCTCGCCGACTGCACGGCCGACTTCCGCGACCAGTTCTACGGGCTCGCGCCCTTCGTCCGGGAAGGTCTCGACGGCGGGACGCCGCTGATCACCACCGGACTGATCGACCCCGCCGAGAGCCGGTGGGGGCGGACGTCGACCCGTTTCGCCGGCACCACGTACGACGCCCCGGCGGTCGACCTCGCCGCCCTCCGCGCCGACGGGGGACTGGCCCGCTGGGCCGACGCCCGGCTGGTGCCCAAGCTGCTGGTGGCCGGGCAGGGCCGGGTGGTCGAGGCGGTCGCCGACGTCCGGGGGGAGTGGCTCCCGTCGGTGCCCGTCGTGAGCGTGGTGCCGCGGGCTGTCGGTGACCTCTGGCGGCTGCTCGCCGTACTGCTCGCGCCGCCGGTGGTCGCCCACGCGGCCGCCCGCTACCTCGGCACCGGTCTCACGCCGGGGTCCGTCAAGGTCAGCGCCCGCCAGGTCGCCGCCCTGCCGCTGCCAGCCGACGAGGTCGCGTGGGCCGAGGGCGCCCGGCTCGCCGAGCGTGCCCAGGCGGCGAGCGATGCCGGCCGCCCCGAGCTGCTCGCCGCGACCGGGCGGGTGATGACCGCCGCCTACGACGCGGCGCCCGAGGCCTTCGGCTGGTGGTCGGCGCGGGTGGCGCGGCGGCCCGACGGGAAGCGCCCGCCGCTCAGCGACCCCGCAGCCGCCGGCTGAGCGTCTCCGACGTCGAGACCACGGCGGCGGCGAGCCGGTCGCGCAGCCGCGGGTCGGTGCCGTCGGAGGGATAGGTGATCGCGACGCCGGCGACCGGCATCTCGTTGTGGTCGAGGACGGCGGCCGCGACGCTCGCCATGCCCGACGTGACCTCGCTGTCCTCGATCGCGTAGCCGCGCTGCCGGGTCTCGGCGAGCACCGAGCGCAGCGCGGTCGGCGAGGTCGGGCCGACGCCGGTGCGGTCGACGAACGACGCCTTGTCGGGATAGAGCGCGCGGACCTGGCTGGCGGGCAGGTGGGCGAGGATCGCCCGGCCGCTCGCGGTCAGGTGCGAGGGCAGGCGGACGCCGACGTCGGTGACCAGCGGTGGCCGCCCCGGCGCGCGCTCCTCGACGACATAGAGGACGTCGCGCCCGTGCGGCACGGCGAGGTGGGCGCTCTGGCCGGTGCGGTCGACGAGGGTGGCGAGCGGGCGGCGGGCGATCCGTTGCAGGGGCGCCTGCCGCGCGTAGCCCGAGCCCACCTCGAAGGCCGCCACGCCGAGTCCGAAGCGCCGGTCGTCGGAGAGATGGACGACGAAGCCCTCGTCGGCCATCGCCTGCAGCAGGTGGTACGTCGTCGACCGCGGGATCCCGAGCTCGCGCGCGATCCGCTCGACGGCCACCGGCTCCGGCTGACCGGCCAGGAAGCGGAGGACCCGCAGCGCCCGAGTCGCCGCGGGGACCTGTGCCACGTCGGGTTCCGCTCAGGCGTCCGCCGAGGCGGCAGCCTCGCCGGAGACCGGGCCGAGCAGGCCGAAGACCTCGCCCTGGGCGCCCGCGACGACCGCCATCCGGCCGAACGGGCTGTCGTTGGGCTCCATCCGCACGTCGCCGCCGAGCTCCTCGGCCTTGGCGACCGTCTCGTCGGTGGACGCGACGGTGAACCAGGTCAGCCAGACCGACGGGACGCCCTCGGGGAGAATGGCGGCGGTGGTCATCCCGCCGGTCGCCTCGCCGCCGGGCTGCCTGAAGGTGACGTAGGTGAAGTCGGGCGAGCTCATGTCGTCGTACTCGTAGCCGAAGACGGCGGAGTAGAAGGCCTTCGCGGCGTCGAGGTCGTGGGAGTGGAGCTCGTTCCACGAGTAGGCGCCGGGCTCGTTGTAGATGCCGGCGCCGATGTGGCTGCCGGCCTGCCAGACGCCGAACGTCGACCCGTCGGGCGCCGTGCCGAAGAACATGCGGCCCTGGTCCATGACGTCGAAGGGGTCCATGTGCAGCGTGCCGCCGGCCGCCCTGACCGCCTCGGCGGTCTGGTCGGCGTCGTCGGTGGCGATATAGGTCGCCCAGTTGGACGGCATCGCGGGGTCGGGCTTGGTGCCGATGCCGGCCGCCGGCCGCTCGTTCTTCATGGCGAGCAGGTAGCCGCCCGCGTCGGGGCCGGGGTCGTGGATGGTCCAGCCGAACAGCTCGCCGTAGAACGCGCCGGCGGCCTGCGGGTCGTCGGCCGCCAGGTCGACCCAGTTGGGGGTGCCTGCGGGCCAGGCATCGTCGCGAACGGGCATCGAGACTCCTCGAAGGGTGGGGAACGGTCCGGGGCGGATTGTCTCGGATCTGAGACTCATCATGCCGCGACACCCTGGCGCGCGCCACCCCGCCGGGGTGGAATCGGAGCATGCAGAATGTGACGGTTGGAACGGGCGCGGTCTCGTTCGAGGACGTGGTCGCGGTCGCCCGCGGCGGCGCCGGTGTTGTGCTCAGCGACGAGGCCCTCGCGGCTATCGACAAGGCGCGCGCGGTCATCGAGGACCTCGCCGCGTCCCCGACGCCCCACTACGGCGTCTCCACCGGGTTCGGCGCCCTCGCCACCCGTCACATCGCCCCCGAGCTGCGTGCCCAGCTCCAGCGCTCGCTGGTCCGCTCGCACGCCGCCGGCAGCGGCCCCGAGGTCGAGCGCGAGGTCGTCCGCGGCCTCATGTTGCTGCGCCTCTCGACCCTCGCGACCGGCCGCACCGGCGTCCGCCGCGAGACCGCCGAGCTGCTCGCCGCGCTGCTCACCCACGGCATCACGCCGGTCGTCCACGAGTACGGCTCGCTCGGCTGCTCCGGCGACCTCGCCCCGCTGGCCCACTGCGCGCTCGCGCTGATGGGCGAGGGCCCGGTCCGCACCGCCGACGGCGAGCTCACCGACGCCGCCACCGCTCTCGCCGCCGCCGGCCTCACGCCGGTCGAGCTGCAGGAGAAGGAGGGCCTGGCGCTCATCAACGGCACCGACGGCATGCTCGGCATGCTGGTCCTCGCCATCCACGACCTGACCGACCTGCTCAAGGTCGCCGACATCTCCGCCGCCATGTCGGTCGAGGGCCAGCTCGGCACCGACCGCGTGTTCGCCCCCGAGCTGCAGGCCATCCGCCCGCACCCCGGCCAGGCGGCCTCCGCGGCCAACCTGACCGCGCTGCTGCGCGACTCCGGCGTCGTCGCCTCCCACCGGGGCCCCGACTGCAACCGGGTGCAGGACGCCTACTCGCTGCGCTGCTCGCCCCAGGTCCACGGCGGCGTCCGCGACACGGTCGCCCACGCGGTCTCCGTCGCCGCCCGCGAGCTCGCCTCGGCCGTCGACAACCCCGTCGTCCTCGCCGACGAGGGCCGCGTCGAGTCCAACGGCAACTTCCACGGCGCGCCGGTCGCCTACGTCCTCGACTTCCTCGCGATCGTCACCGCCGACCTCGCGTCGATCGCGGAGCGTCGTACCGACCGCTTCCTCGACAAGGCCCGCAACCACGGCCTGCCGCCGTTCCTCGCCGACGACCCGGGCGTCGACTCGGGCCTGATGATCGCCCAGTACACCCAGGCCGCGATCGTCTCCGAGCTCAAGCGCCTGGCCAACCCGGCCAGCGTCGACTCGATCCCGTCGAGCGCGATGCAGGAGGACCACGTCTCGATGGGCTGGTCGTCCGCGCGCAAGCTGCGCAAGGCCGTCGACGGCCTCTCGCGTGTGCTCGCCATCGAGCTGATGACGGCCTCCCGCGCGCTCAACCTGCGCGCCCCCCTGACCCCCAGCCCGGCCACCGGCGCCGTCGTGGAGCTGCTCCGCGACGCCGGCGTGGGCGGCCCCGGCATCGACCGGTTCCTCGCCCCCGAGATCGAAACCGCCTACCAGCTCGTCGTCGACCGCTCCGTCACCGGTGCCGTCGCGAGCGTGATCGGAGAACTCGCATGACCACCGACAACCCCCGCCTCCCCATCCACGCCGCCACCGGCACCGAGCTGACCGCGAAGTCGTGGCAGACCGAGGCGCCGCTGCGGATGCTGATGAACAACCTCGACCCCGAGAACGCCGAGCGACCCGAGGACCTCGTCGTCTACGGCGGCACGGGCAAGGCCGCCCGCAACTGGGAGGCGTACGACGCGCTCGTGCGCACCCTGCGCGACCTCGAGGACGACGAGACCATGCTCGTCCAGAGCGGCAAGCCGGTCGGCGTGTGGAAGACCAACAAGTGGGCCCCGCGCGTGCTCATCGCCAACTCCAACCTGGTCGGCGACTGGGCCAACTGGGAGGAGTTCCGCCGCCTGGAGGAGCTCGGCCTTACCATGTACGGCCAGATGACGGCCGGCTCGTGGATCTACATCGGCACCCAGGGCATCCTCCAGGGCACCTTCGAGACCTTCGCCGCGGTCGCCGACAAGCGCTTCAACGGCACCCTCGCCGGCACCATCACCCTCACCGCCGGCCTCGGCGGCATGGGTGGCGCCCAGCCGCTCGCCGTCACCATGAACGACGGTGTCGCGATCTGTGTCGACGTCGACCAGAGCCGCATCACCCGCCGCATCGAGCACCGCTACCTCGACGTCCAGGCCGACAACCTCGAGCACGCGCTCGAGCTCGCGGTCCAGGCGCGCGACGAGCGACGCGGCCTGTCCATCGGTCTGCTCGGCAACGCCGCCGAGATCTTCCCGAAGCTGCTCGAGATGAAGGCCCCGATCGACATCGTCACCGACCAGACGTCGGCGCACGACCCGCTGTCCTACCTCCCCGTGGGCGTGGCCTTCGAGGACTGGCAGACCGCCGCCGAGCGCGACCCGGCCGGCTTCACCAAGGACGCGCAGGCGTCGATGGCCGCGCACGTGCGGGCGATGGTGGAGTTCCAGGACGCCGGCGCCGAGGTCTTCGACTACGGCAACTCGATCCGCGACGAGGCGCGCAAGGGCGGCTACGACCGCGCGTTCGAGTTCCCGGGCTTCGTGCCCGCCTACATCCGGCCGCTGTTCTGCGAGGGCAAGGGCCCCTTCCGCTGGGCCGCGCTCTCCGGTGACCCGGCCGACATCGCCGCCACCGACAAGGCGATCCTCGAGCTCTTCCCCGACAACGAGCGGCTCCACAAGTGGATCGGCATGGCGCAAGAGCGGGTCCACTACCAGGGCCTTCCGGCGCGCATCTGCTGGCTCGGCTACAAGGAGCGCGAGCTCGCGGGCCTGAAGTTCAACGAGATGGTCAAGAGCGGCGAGCTCAAGGCGCCGATCGTGATCGGCCGCGACCACCTCGACTGCGGCTCGGTCGCCTCGCCGTACCGCGAGACGGAGGCCATGCTCGACGGCTCCGACGCGATCGCCGACTGGCCGCTGCTGAACGCGATGACCGCGGTCGCCTCGGGCGCCACCTGGGTGTCGCTGCACCACGGCGGCGGTGTCGGCATGGGTCGCTCGATCCACTCCGGCCAGGTCTGCGTGGCCGACGGCACCGAGCTCGCCGCTGCGAAGATCGAGGCCGTGCTGACCAACGACCCCGGCATGGGCGTCATCCGCCACGTCGACGCGGGCTACGAGCGCGCCATCGAGGTCGCCGCCGAGCGCGGCGTCCGGATCCCGATGCAGGAGGGCTGATCCACCGTGGACCAGGTTGCTGACTTCGAGCAGATGTGGCGCGATCTCGCGCCCGTCGGACGCTCGGCTTCCTCCGGCGGATACTTCCGCCAGCCGTGGCATGCGGCCGAGCTCGAGCTCCGTGCGTGGTTCCGCGAGGCGGCCACCGCGCGCGGGCTGGAGATCGAGGAGGACCCGTTCGGCAACCTGGTCGCGTGGTGGGGGCCGGCTGCCGACTTCGCGGCCACCGGCAAGGTGCTCACCGGCTCCCACCTCGACTCCGTCCTCGACGGCGGCGCCTTCGACGGCCCGCTCGGTGTGGTCTCGTCCTTCGCCGCGCTCGACCTGATGCGCGAGCGCGGCGTGGCGCCCACCCGTCGGCTCGGCGTCGCCGCCTTCGTCGAGGAGGAGGGCTCGCGCTTCGGCCGGGCCTGCCTCGGCTCGCGGCTCGCCGTCGGCGCGACGAAGTGGGCCGACGCGGCCGAGCTCACCGACCGTGAGGGCGTCCGCCTCGGCGACGTCATCGAGGGCGGCGAGTCGACCATGCTCGACGGCGTCGCCACGTACGTCGAGCTGCACGTCGAGCAGGGCCGCGGCCTGATCGACCTCGACGCTCCCGTCGGCGTCCACAACGCGATCTGGCCGCACGGCCGCTATCGCTATGACATCGCCGGCCGGGCCGACCACGCGGGCACCACCCGCATGGAGGACCGCATCGACCCGATGCTCACCTACGCGATGACCGCGCTCGCCGCCAACAAACAGGCGCGGGTGCAGGGTCAGCGCGCCACCTTCGGCCGCATCGACGTGCGGCCCAACGGCACCAACGCCGTCCCGTCCCACGTGACGGCATGGCTCGACGCGCGCGCCGAGTCCGACGCCGCCCTCGCCTCCCTCGTCGGTGAGATCGAGCGCCAGGCCACCGAGCGCGCCGAGCGCGACGGCACGTCCGTCACCGTCACCGCCGAGTCGGTCAGCGGCGAGGTCGCCTTCGACGTGGCCCTGCGCGACGCGCTCGCCGGACGCCTGGGCGGCGTCCCGGTGCTGCCGACGCAGGCCGGCCACGACGCCGGCATCCTGCAGGACGCCGGCATCCCGACCGCGATGCTCTTCGTCCGCAACCCGTCGGGCGTCTCGCACTCGCCGTACGAGACGGCCGAGACGGCCGACTGCCTCGCCGGCGTCGAGGCCCTCGCCGACGCGCTCACCGGCCTGGTGACCGGGGAGGTGGCGGGGTGACCGCCTATCTCCTCGAGCACGCCTTCGTCGACGGGCGCGTCCAGGACACGGTGCGGGTCGAGGTCGAGCACGGCCGGATCACGTCGGTCGAGGTCGACGCCGACCGCACCGGCGTGCCCCTGCGCGGGCTGACCCTGCCCGGCTTCTCCAACACCCACAGCCACGCCTTCCACCGCGCGCTGCGCGGGCGCACCCAGACCGACCGCGGGACGTTCTGGACCTGGCGCGAGCAGATGTACGCCGTCGCGGGCCGTCTCGACCCCGACACCTACTACGAGCTCGCCAAGACGACCTACGCCGAGATGCTGGCCACCGGCTTCACGTCGGTGGGGGAGTTCCACTACCTGCATCACCAGCCCGACGGCACGCCGTACGACGACCCCAACGCGATGGGCAACGCCCTCCTCGCCGCGGCCCGCGACGTCGGCATCCGGATCACCCTGCTCGACACGCTCTACCTGTCGAGCGGCTTCGGCGCCGCGCCCGAGGGCGTGCAGCGGCGCTTCTCCGACGGCACGGCGGAGTCCTGGCACGAGCGGGTCTCCGCCCTGTCGGTCCCGCTCGGCGCCGAGGGCGTCATCGGTGTCGCCGCCCACTCGGTGCGCGCGGTGCCGGCCGAGGCGCTGAAGGCGTTCACGCCGTACGTCGAGGACGGCGTGCCGATCCACGCGCACCTCTCCGAGCAGGTCAAGGAGAACGCCGACTGCGTCGCCGCGCACGGCGTCACCCCGACCCGGCTGCTCGCCGACCACGGCGTGCTCGGTCCGATGACGAGCGCGGTCCACGCGACCCACCTCACCGGCGAGGACGTCCGGCTGCTGGGCGAGGCGCGCGCGTTCGCGTCCTTCTGCCCGACCACCGAGCGCGACCTCGGCGACGGCATCGGCCCGGCGCGGCCGCTGCAGGAGGCCGGCGCGATCCTGACGCTCGGCTCCGACAGCCACGCGATCATCGACGCCTTCGAGGAGATGCGCGCGGTCGAGATGGACGAGCGCCTCGCCACCCAGGCGCGCGGCCACTGGACCGCCGCCGAGCTGCTGCTCGCGGCGACCGCCGACGGCCACCGCAGCCTGGGCTACGCCGACGCCGGCTCGATCGCGGTCGGCCAGCGCGCCGACCTGGTCACCATCGACCTCGCCTCGCCGCGCACCGCAGGCACCGGCGGCGACGAGCACACCGCGGTCTTCGCCGCCGGACCCGCCGACGTCACGCACGTGATCGCCGACGGCAAGGTGGTCTTCGAGGGCGACCACGGCCAGGTGGGCCGCGACCTCGCCGACGTCATCGGAAGGATCTGGAGCGCATGAGCCTGCTCATCACCAACATCAGCGAGCTGGTCACCAACGACCCCGCCACGGGATCGGGCGACCTGCTCGGTGTGCGCACCGACGCGGCCGTCGTCCTCAATGACGGCGTGGTCGAGTGGGTCGGGGCCGCGGCCGACGCGCCCGCCGCCGACGAGGTGTTCGACGCGCAGGGCCGGGCCGTGCTGCCCGGCTTCGTCGACAGCCACAGCCACCTGGTGTTCGCGGGTGACCGCGCGCTCGAGTTCCAGGCCCGGATGGCCGGCGAGTCCTACGCCGCCGGCGGCATCCGCACCACCGTCGCCGCCACCCGCGCGGCGACCGACGACGAGCTCGCCGCCGGGGTGGCCCGCCACGTCGAGGAGATGCGCCGCCAGGGCACGACCACGCTCGAGATCAAGTCCGGCTACGGCCTCTCCGTCGTCGACGAGGCCCGCTCGCTCGAGGTCGCGCGCCGGTTCACCGACGAGACCACCTTCCTCGGCGCCCACGTCGTCGCCCCCGAGTACGCCGACGACCCGGCCGCCTACGTCGAGCTGGTCACCGGCCCGATGCTCGAGGCCGCCGCGCCGCACGCGCGCTGGATCGACGTCTTCTGCGAGCGCGGCGCGTTCGACGAGGACCAGGCCCGCGCCATCCTCGCCGCCGGCGCGGCCGTCGGCCTCAAGGGCCGGCTGCACGCCAACCAGCTGGGCGAGGGCCCGGGCGTCGCGCTCGCCGCCGAGCTCGGCCTCACCGCGGTCGACCACTGCACCTACCTCACCGACGACGACGTCCACGCGCTGCGCGACGCCGGCACCGTCGCCACCCTGCTGCCGGGCGTGGAGTTCAGCACCAGGCACCCCTACCCGTCGGGCCGCCGGCTCATCGACGCCGGCGTCACCGTCGCGCTCGCGAGCGACTGCAACCCGGGCTCCTGCTACACGAGCTCGCTGCCGTTCTGCATCGCGCTCGCGGTGCGCGAGATGGGCATGACGCCCGGCGAGGCCGTGTGGGCCGCCACCGCGGGAGGTGCCGCCGCGCTCGGCCGCACCGACGTGGGGCGCGTCGTACCGGGTGCCCGGGCCGACCTGCAGCTCCTCGACGCCCCCACCCACGTGCACCTGGCCTACCGCCCCGGCGTCCCGCTCGTCGCCCATACCTGGTCCGCCTGACCCCGGTGCCGCCCACCCGGCACAAACTCGCCCCTAAATCACGCCGACCCGGCAGAAAGTGGCTTCGCGCCGAGCGAGTTTCTGACGGGTCGGCGCGAATCTCGAGCAAGTTTCTGACGGGTCGGCGCGAATCTCGAGCGAGTTTGTGCCGGGTCGGCGCGCCACGGCCTACGGTGGCGGCATGTCCCGCCGGCGCGCCCTCTGGCTGTCGGTCGGCGGTGTGCTCGTCGTCGTCATGGTCGCGGCGCTCGCGGTCTTCCAGCCCTGGCTGCTGTTCGTCGACCGCACGGCCGACGAGGGCGACGACCCGTCCGCCGTCGTCGGTACGGCGGACGGCGGGCTGACCGACACCGGCGTGCCGTCGGCGCACGGTGGGGCGCCGACGCGCGTCGTCCTCGTCTCCGCCGAGCTCATCGACGGCGAGCACGGCACGTCGGGGACGGTGATCGTCTACCGCCGCAGCGACGGCTCCCGCTACCTGCGCATCGACGACCTCGACACCTCCAACGGGCCCGACCTCCACGTCTGGCTCAGCGACCGGCCCAGCGGCGGCGACTGCGGGGGCTGTCGCGACTCGTGGGGCATCTACGACGACGGCACCCACGTGCACCTCGGCACGCTCAAGGGCAACCGCGGCAGCCAGAACTACGAGATCCCCGACTCGGCCGACCTGTCCGCGATGCGCTCGGTCGTGATCTGGTGCGACCGCTTCAACGTCGCGTTCGGGACCGCGCCCCTAGCCTGATGCCGTGCAGCACCTCCGGATCGCCTCACCTCGCGACCTGACGCCCGCGGTCCTCGACGCGCTCCGGGCCGACCACGCCGTCACCGGCCTGACGTGCGTCCGAGGCGCGCTGCTCGAGCCCGAGGGCGATCTGGTCGAGGCCGACGTCGCCCGCGAGGCCGTCAACGACGTGGTCGACGCGCTGCGGTCGATCGGTGTCCCGCTCGAGGGTGCGATCCACGTGCAGCCGGTGACGACCTGGCTGTCGGCGCCCGCCCTCGACGCCGAGCGCCGTACGCCGGGCTCGTCGGCCGACTCGGTCGTGTGGGCCGAGGTCACGCAGCGCGCCTACGAGGAGTCCGAGCTCAACTGGACGTTCCTGACCTTCATGAGCCTGGCGACGCTCATCGCGAGCATCGCGATCGTGCTGGACTCGCAGATCCTGGTGATCGGCGCGATGGTGCTGGGGCCGGAGTTCGTGCCGATCGCGGCCCTCGGCCTCGCGCTCGTACGACGCCGTCCCGCGCTGCTCCGGTACGCCGCCCGGACGCTGCTCGGCGGCTTCGCGGTCGCGATAGCGGTGGCGGCGCTCGCGGCCCTGGCCGCACGCGCCCTCGGCTGGGTGAGCGTCGCGCAGGTCATCGCCCCACGCCCGGCGACGGCGTTCATCTACACCCCCGACAAGTGGTCGTTCATCGTCGCCGTCATCGCCGCCGCGGCGGGGGCGCTCTCGCTGACCTCGGCCAAGGTGGGCGGTCTGTCGGGCGTCTTCATCTCCGTCACCACCATCCCGGCGGCCGGCAACGTCGCCCTCGGCCTGGCGTTCGGGGTGCCGAGCGAGATCCGCGGGAGCCTGCTCCAGTTGCTGCTCAACATCTCCGGGATGGCGGTCGCGGGCTGGCTCACCCTCGCCTTCCAACAGGCCGTGTGGAGCCGGATGTCCGCGCGCCGCGCGCGCCTCGCGGCTCGCATCCACCGGCACGACTGACCGGGCGGGCTACGGTGCGGGCATGCAGCAGCCCCAGGAACTCGTCGCCGCCCTGCCGAGCGCGCGCCGCAACCAGTCGGTGGTCGTGTCCGGATGGTTCGCGACCCATGCCGACGCCGGAACCCCGGGCCCGCACCTGCGGCTGTCGGCGTCCGACCTCGAGGACCTCGTGGTGCGCACCGACCAGGTGCCGCGGCTCTGCGCGCTGCTGCAGGCGATGGCTCAGCGCGTCGACGAGCAGTGGGCGGCCGACGGCGAGCAGTACGCCGACGAGGTGGTCCGCCGCGCCCCCGACCCGGAGGACCCCGCCGTCCAGCGGGCCGCGGCCCTCGACCGGCTGCGCTTCGCGGCCGCGGTGGGCGACCGGCTCGACGAGGTCGTCGGCCTGATCCGCGCGGCCGAGAGCACCGACGAGGCGATCGACGCGGTGGCCGCGCTGCTCGACGTCGACCCGGCGCACGTGCTCGGCCGGCTGACCCGCTTCAACCTGCTCGGGCTGACCCGCCCGGCCACCGAGCGACGCTGGCAGTTGATCGACGGCGAATGACCGGATCCCCGCTCGTGGCGGGCCCTTTCCGCCCGAGAGGATGGGGGACATGACGACCGAGCATGCCCCGATCGAGCCCGACACCAAGGACTGGACCTGGGTCCTCGACCGCCCCTGCCCCGACTGCGGCTTCGACGCGACCACGGTCGCCGCCACCGAGCTCGGGGCCGCGATCCGCGACGACGCGGCCTTCTGGGCGACGGTGCTCGCCGACCCGCGCGCGGGCGAGCGGCCCGCACCGGGCGTGTGGTCGCCGACCGAGTACGGCTGCCACGTCCGCGACGTGCACCGGGTCTTCGCCGGCCGGGTCGAGCAGATGCTGACCGAGGCCGACCCGCTCTTCGCCAACTGGGACCAGGACGACACCGCCCGCGCCGAGCGCTACGACGAGCAGGTCGCCGCCGACGTCCTGCCCGCTCTCGCCGAGGCGGCCGAGCTCGCCGCGGCGCGCTACGACGCCGTACCCGACGACGCCTGGGGCCGACCGGGCCGGCGCAGCAACGGCAGCGTCTTCACCGTCGACACGCTCGGCCGGTATCACCTGCACGACCTCGTGCACCACCGCTGGGACGTCCGGTGGATCATGGGCGGGTGAGGCACACCGAGTTCTGGTCGCGCATGGAGCACCACCTGGGCGCGGCCTACGCGCGCACCTGGGCCAGTCAGCAGGTGATGGCGGACCTCGACGGTCGCACGGTGCAGGAGGCGCTCGACGCGGGCGTCTCGCCGAAGCAGGTCTGGCTCGCGGTCTGGGAGCGCCTCGGCCTGCCCCCGAGCGAGCGATGACCGGCGTCGCGGACGCCGACCTGGAGATCGGGTCGGCGCAGCGCCGTACGGTCCGGGTCCTCGTCCTCACCCAGGCGGTCGGCGCGGTCGGCATCACGATCGGCATCGCGACCGCGTCGCTGCTCGCACGCGACCTGTCCGGGTCGGAGGCGCTGTCGGGGCTGGCGCAGACGTCCCAGGTCCTGGGCGCGGCGGTGATCTCGTTCCTGCTGGCGCCGCTGATGGCGCGGCGCGGCCGTCGTACCGGGCTGATGACGGGCTATGTCGTCGGCGCGGGCGGCGGCCTGACCGCCGTCCTGGCAGGGGTGGTGGGCTCGATGCCGCTGCTCCTCGTGGGCGCGCTCATGCTCGGCGCCGCGACCTCGGCCAACAACGCCGCGCGGTACGCCGCCACCGACCTCGCCACCGACGCCAACCGCGCCCGCTCGCTGTCGATGGTGGTGTGGGCGACGACGATCGGCGCGGTCGCCGGCCCCAACCTGACCGGCCCGGCCGGCGCACTCGCCGACCGGATCGGCATCCCCGAGCTGACCGGACCGTTCGCGATCGGCGCCATCGGCATGCTGTCGGCGGCGGTCGTCGTGGGCCTGCTGTTGCGGCCCGACCCCCTGCTCCTGGCCCAGCGCGCCGCCCGTCCCGCGGGTGTGCTGGCCGCCCCCCGGACCGGCTCGTCGTGGAGCCGGACCGTCGAGACCGTCCGCGCCCGTCCGCAGCTCGGCTACGCCATCGCGGGGCTGGCGCTCACCCACGCCACGATGATCGGCGTGATGACGATGACGCCGATCCACATGGAGCACGGCGGATCCGGGCTCGAGGTGATCGGCATCGTGATCAGCGTCCACGTGCTCGGGATGTTCGCCTTCTCGCCGTTCGTCGGGATGCTCGCCGACGGGTTCGGCCGCCCACCCGTGCTCGGCGCCGGGGGAGCGACGCTGCTGCTCGCGCTGCTGCTCTGTGCGTCGTCCCCGACCGGGATGTCGTGGCAGGTGACCCTCGGGCTGTTCCTGCTCGGGCTCGGCTGGTCGCTGTCGATGGTCGCCTCGTCGACGATGGTGGCCGAGCACGCGCCGATCGAGGTGCGCACCGACGTCCAGGGCGTCTCCGACCTGGTGATGGGCATGACCGCCGCCGTCGCGGGCGCGCTGGCCGGCCTGATCGTCGGCCAGGCGGGCTATCCGGCGCTCGCGCTGGTCAGCCTGGTGCTGGTCGTCGGGGTGCTCGGATGCGCGCTGCGGGCCGCCGCGCCGACACGCCGGGTGGCGTAGCGGGACTTCGAACAGATGTTCGGCTAGGTTGGTGGGCACGGCGGCACGGGAGTGATCCACGAGCCGTCCACAGGTACGACGCAGGCGAGTCTTCGTCCACAGCACGGCACGACTGATCAGGTTGTGTCGGGACCTCGTCATAGCGTCGCCGACGTACCTGGCTCATCCACGACCTAAGGACTGACGAACATGGCTGGTGACGACCGCATCAAGGCCCTCGACGCCGCGCTGCTCAACATCGAGAAGCAGTACGGCAAGGGCTCGATCATGCGCCTCGGCGACGACACGCGCGCCCCCCTCGACGTGATCCCGACCGGATCCATCGCCCTCGACGTCGCCCTCGGCATCGGCGGTCTGCCGCGCGGCCGGGTCGTGGAGATCTACGGCCCCGAGTCCAGCGGTAAGACGACCGTCGCGCTCCACTCCGTGGCCAGCGCCCAGGCCGCCGGCGGCATCGTGGCCTTCATCGACGCCGAGCACGCGCTCGACCCCGACTACGCCAAGGCGCTCGGCGTCGACACCGACGCCCTGCTGGTCTCCCAGCCCGACTCCGGTGAGCAGGCGCTCGAGATCGCCGACATGCTGATCCGCTCCGGCGCCCTCGACCTGATCGTCATCGACTCCGTGGCCGCGCTCGTGCCCCGCGCCGAGATCGAGGGCGAGATGGGCGACAGCCACGTCGGGCTCCAGGCCCGCCTGATGAGCCAGGCGCTGCGCAAGATGACCGGTGCCCTCAACCAGTCCAAGACGACCGCGATCTTCATCAACCAGCTGCGCGAGAAGATCGGCGTCATGTTCGGCTCGCCCGAGACCACCACCGGTGGTCGCGCGCTGAAGTTCTACTCCTCCGTGCGCCTCGACGTCCGCCGCATCGAGACCCTCAAGGACGGCACCGACATGGTCGGCAACCGCACCCGGGTCAAGGTCGTCAAGAACAAGGTCGCCCCGCCCTTCAAGCAGGCCGAGTTCGACATCATGTACGGCAAGGGCATCTCCCGCGAGGGCGGCCTGATCGACGTCGGCGTCGAGGCGGGCCTGATCCGCAAGGCCGGCGCCTGGTACACCTACGAGGGCGACCAGCTCGGCCAGGGCAAGGAGAACGCCCGCAACTTCCTCAAGGACAACCCCGACCTGGCCAATGAGCTGGAGAAGAAGATCCTCGAGAAGCTCGGCGTCACCCCCACCGTCGACGGCGACTTCTCCGACCTCTCCGACGAGCCCATCGGCGTCGACAGCTTCTGACCGCCCACCCCACCCCACTCGGACGCCCGGACACCCCGGCCCCGTCCGGGGGCCGGCAGGTGCCGGCCAGGGGCGCGGCGCGGCGACTCGGGGTGCCGTCGGCGTGGAGGTCCGGTCACCTTCCGGAGGTGAGTGCGCCGACGGCGGGGTCCCCGCTCTGAGCCGCGCGGCGGCCCTGGCAGGCGCCGGAGGTGCGCGGACGGAACGGACCGACCACCCGACGACACGAGCCGCAGACGACCCCCGACCCCCGAACCAGGCGACAGCCACCCATCAGCGGAGGTGAGCGATGAGCTCGTTCCGACAACGCACCCCCATCGACCGCAACGCCGAGCCCCCCGCCGACGACGAGCCCCAAGGCTGGACCGAGGACGCCGACCCCGAGTCGGTCGCCCGCAAGATCCTCCTCGACCAGCTGTCCATCAAGGCCCGCAGCCGCCACGAGCTCGAAGACCGGCTGGCCCGCCGCAACGTCCCCGAGGAGGTCGCCGGCCGGCTGCTCGACCGCTTCGAAGAGGTCGGCCTGGTCGACGACGAGGCGTTCGCCCGCTCGTGGGTCGAAGGACGTCAGCGCAGCCGCGGCCTGGCCCGCACGGCGCTGGCGGTCGAGCTGCGGCGCAAGGGGATCGACGACGAGACCGCCCGCACGGTCCTGGCCGAGGTCGATCCGGGCGACGAGGACGCCGCGGCCGCCCAGCTGGTCCGCAAGAAGCTGCGCTCGATGCGCGGCCTCGACCCGCAGGTCGCGACCCGGCGCCTGGTGGGGATGCTCGCGCGCAAGGGCTACGCACCCGGTACGGCGTACGCCGTCGTCCGCCGCGAGCTCGGCGCCCTCGCCGACCCCGACGCCGCCGACGCGCCCGACCTCGGCCTCGACGACTAGCTCGGCCCGCCCCGCCGTCCGCGCCGCCGCCGAGAGCCGAGAGCCGAGGCGCCGACGACGCGGCGACCGCCGCACCCCCGGTGCAGAATGGTCCGGTGACGACTGAGACCGACGCGAAGCCGGCGCCCGAGCGCGAGATCCTGACCTACGACCTGTTCGGCACGGCCGTGCGCGACCTCGCCCAGCAGGTGGTCGACGACGGCTTCGAGCCCGACATCGTGCTCGCCATCGCCCGCGGCGGGCTGGGCCTGGCGATGGGCCTGGGCTATGCGCTCGACGTCAAGAACCTGTCGGCGGTCAACGTCGAGTTCTACACCGGCGTCAACGAGCGTCTCAACGTCCCGATGATGCTGCCGCCGACGCCGGCGGCGATCGACCTGACCGGCATGAAGGTCCTCATCGCCGACGACGTCGCCGACACCGGCAAGACGCTCGAGGTGGTCCGCGACTTCTTCGCCGACCACGTCGCCGAGGCGCGCACGGCAGTGATCTACGAGAAGCCGTGGACGGTGATCCGTCCGGAGTACGTCTGGCGCCGGACCGAGGGGTGGATCGACTTCCCGTGGTCCTCGACCCCGCCGCTCGTCGACCGCCGCGGCGGCCTCGCCCACTGAGCCCCCACGCGTGAGCCGGGCCGCTAGGGTCTGGCCATGAGCTTCCCTCTCTCGGACCTGACGTCGTCGCTGCGCGTCCCGCCCGGTCCGGTCGATCTGGGCGCGATCGACACCAACGGTGCCCCGGGCTTCGACGGCGACAAGAAGGACGGCGAGACCGCGCTGCTCGCGCTGGCGCCCGGCCTGGAGGACCTGCAGGAGCGACTGTTCGCCGAGGGCAAGTCCGGCGGCCGGCGCAACATCCTGGTGGTGCTGCAGGGCATGGACACCTCCGGCAAGGGCGGCACCCTCCGCTCGACGGTGGGGCTGGTCGACCCGCAGGGGGTGCGGATCACCTCCTTCAAGGCGCCGACGCGCGAGGAGCTCGCCCACGACTTCCTGTGGCGGGTCACCAAGGCACTGCCCGAGGTGGGGCTGATCGGCGTCTTCGACCGCTCGCACTACGAGGACGTCCTGATCGCGCGGGTCCGGTCGTTGGCTCCGGCGGAGGAGATCGAGCGGCGCTACCAGGCGATCAACGACTGGGAGGCCGACCTGGCCGCTGAGGGCACCACGATCATCAAGTGCATGCTGCACATCTCCGCCAAGGAGCAGAAGGACCGGCTGCTGGCGCGGCTCGACGACCCGACGAAATACTGGAAGTACAACCCGGGCGACGTCGACGAGCGCGAGCTGTGGCCGCATTACCAGGAGGCCTACCGGATCGCCATCGAGCGGACCAACACCAAGGTCGCTCCGTGGCACGTGATCCCGGCCGACAAGAAGTGGTATCGCAACCTCGCGATCGGCACGCTGCTCCACGACGCGCTGCAGTCCTTCGACCTGGGCTGGCCGAAGGCCGACTTCGACGTCGATCACGAGCGCCAGCGGCTCAACGACGAGAAGCCGCTGTGACCGCGCAGGTCGACGAGAGCGGTACGCCGGTGCGCGGCCTGCCCCTCGTCACGGTGACCCGCTATGTCACGCCTCTGCGCGAGGGCGGCAGCCTGCCGGGGGTGGTCGAGGCCGACGACCTCGGCACCTATGTCTGCAAGTTCCGCGGCGCCGGCCAGGGCCCGCGGGTCCTCGTCGCCGAGGTGATCGTCGCCGGCCTGGCGCGACTGCTCGACATCCCGACGCCCGATCAGGTCGTCCTCGACGTCGACCCCGAGATCGCCCGCTACGAGGCCGACGAGGAGGTCCAGGACCTGCTCAACGCGAGCGCGGGCCTCAACCTCGGCATCGACTTCCTGCCCGGCAGCTTCGGCTACGACGCGACGACGACGCCCGACGCCGACCTCGCCGGCCGCGTCCTGTGGCTCGACGCCTTCTCCGCGAATGTCGACCGGAGCTGGCGCAACCCCAACCTGCTGGTCTGGCGCGGCACGCTCCAGGCGATCGACCACGGCGCGTCGCTCTACTTCCACCACTCGTGGTCCGGCGGGCCGGGCGACCCGAGCCGCTTCGCCGGCCAGGCGTACGACGCGTCGGAGCACATCCTGCGGCGCTACGCCGAGCAGGCGCGCGCCCAGGACGCCGACCTCGCCGCGCGGCTGAGCGACGACGCGCTCGCCGCCGTCCTCGACGACGTGTGCGACGACTGGCTGGAGCCGGTGCCGGGCGCGGAGACGCCCGACGCCCTGCGCGAGCGGTACGTCGCCTTCCTCGCCGCCCGGCGTGACGGCGGCCGGCCGTGGCTGCCCGAGGCGGTCACCGCGGAGGCCGACGCGTGACGCCGTACCAGTACGTCACGCTGCGCTGCGTGCCGCGCGTGGAGCGCGAGGAGTTCGTCAACGTGGGCGTGGTGCTCTACTGCCCGGACGAGAAGTTCCTGGGCGTCCGTTCGGCGGTCGACCCGGCGCGGATCCGGGCGCTCGACGCGCACGTCGACATCGACGCGGTCCGGGCGGCGCTCGACGCGGTCGACCAGGTCTGCCGCGGCGAGGCGCACGCGGCGTTCGGGGTGGGCGTGCGCGCGACGGCGTACGGCTCGCGGGCGCAGAAGGACGACGCGAGCACCCGCTTCGGCTTCCTCAAGGCGCCGAGGAGCACGGTCCTGCAGCCGGGGCCGGTGCACGGCGGGGTGACCGCCGATCCGGCGCGGACCCTGGAGCACCTGCTCGAGGCGCTGGTCCTCTGAAGCACCGGACGCTTTGGTCGCGGATTCGGCGGAATCGCGACCACAACGTCCGGTACGACGCTCAGACGGGGACGAGCTCGACGGCGCCGACGGCGTAGCGGGCGAGGATCGTCCGGGCGATCTCCGGGTGCGCGCCGAGCGGCTCGGAGACGGCGACGGCGCCGGCCTCCAGGGCGAGCTCGGTGGCCCGGTCGACCAGGTTGCCGGGGGCGAGGAAGAGCGACGCGACGGCGATGTGCCGGCGGCCCTCGGCGCGGAAGGCGCGGACCGCCTCGCCGGTGGCCGGGGGAGCGCTGGTGGCGTACGCCGCGGTGACGGGCAGCTTGTGGTGCGCGCCCCAGAGCCGGGCGAGCCGGGCGACGGCCTGGTTGGCCAGCGGGTCGGACGTCCCGGCCGCGGCCAGGACCAGGGCGTCGAGCTCGCGGACGCGGGCGTCCTTGAGCGCCTCGCGCAGCCGCTCGTCGAGCACCTCGAGGAAGCGCGCCTCGAGACCGAGCACGGCCGTCGCACGGATCTGCAGACCCGGGTGGCGCGTGGTCGCCTCCGCGATCGCCTCGGGTACGTCGACCCGGGCGTGGAATGCCTCGACGAGGAGCAGCGGCACCACGACGATCTCGTCGTAGCCGGCCTTGACCAGCCGGTCGACGACCGTCTGGAAGCTCGGCTTGGCGAGGTCGAGGAACGCCTTCTCGATGCGCAGGTCGGGACGCAACGCCTTCGTGGCGTCGACGAGCGCGGAAACGGTGGCGGCCGAGCGCGGGTCGCGGCTGCCGTGGGCCAGGGCGATGAGTGCCGGAGCGGTCATCGTCGGTTCCCCCCTTCCTCAAGGGTGCGGTGCGCCGGGATGCGGGTGACGGGGAAGGACGCCATGGGGGTCATGAGCGTCATGAGTGGATCCCGCATTCGGTCTTGTTGGTGCCGGCCCACCGTCCGCTGCGCGGGTCGTCGCCGGGGGCGACCCGGCGGGTGCACGGCGCGCAGCCGATCGACGGGTAGCCGTCGTAGACGAGCGGGTTGACGAGCACGCCGTTCTCGGCGATGTAGCGCTCGACCTGCTCGTCGCTCCATCGGGCGATGGGGGACACCTTGACCTTCTGCTTCTTGGCGTCCCAGCCGATCACCGGAGCGATCACCCGGTTGTGGGTCTCCGCACGGCGCAGGCCGGTGGCCCACGCGTCGTACTGCGAGAGCGAGTCGGCCAGCGGCTTGACCTTGCGCAGCGCGCAGCACAGGTCGGGGTCGCGCTTGTAGAGCTCGGGGCCGTACTCGGCGTCCTGCTCGGCGACGGTCTGCACCGGCGTGATCGAGATCAGGTTGACCTTCATCGTCGCCTCGACGGCGTCGCGGGTGCCGATGGTCTCGACGAAGTGGTAGCCGGTGTCGAGGAAGACGACGTCGACGCCGGGCACGACCTTCTCGGCCAGGTGGGCGAGGACGGCGTCGCCCATCGAGGAGGTGATGCAGAACCGCTCGCCGAAGGTGGCGGCGGCCCACTCGATGATGACCTCGGCGGGGGCGAGCTCGAGCTCAGCGCCCCAGTGGGAGACGATCTCGCGGAGCTCCTCGGGAGACCGGCCGGCGGTGTGCGAGCCGCGGAACTCGCGGGCCGCGCGCGTGGTGGCGGTGGTCATGAGGCACCTCCTTCTTCGTTGGTTCGGACGTCGGACGCCCGGTCGATGAGGCCGAGCAGCTCGACCTTGAAAGCTCGACGGCACCCTCGGCATTCCCAGCCGACGGGCTCGTGGGGCCACAGGTCGGTCTCGCCGCAGTAGGGGCAGTGGTAGGGCACCGCCCGCGACGACACCGACTCCTCGGACATCAGACGGACTCCAGCGCCTTCTCGCCGCGCAGCAGGTCCTCGTCGGCGCGGTGCACCCAGGCGTCGAACGCCTCGCCCTCGGTGCGGTCGGCGAGGTAGTTGCCGACGACCGTCGAGACGTAGTCGTCGAGACCCTTGCTGGTCACCTTGTGCGCGCGCAGCTTGCGGCCGAAGTTGGCCCGTAGGCCGATCGCGCCGCCGAGGTGCACCTGGAAGCCCTCGACCTGGTCGCCGTTGTCGTCGACGACGAGCTGGCCCTTGAGGCCGAAGTCGGCGACCTGGGTGCGGGCGCAGGCGTTGGGGCAGCCGTTGACGTTGATGGTGATCGGGGTGTCGAGGTCGGGGAAGCGGCGCTCGAGCTCGTCGACCAGGTCGCTGGCGCGGTTCTTGGTGTCGACGATGGCGAGCTTGCAGAACTCGATGCCGGTGCACGCCATCGTGTTGCGGCGCCAGTTGGACGGGCGGGCGCTGAGGCCGATCTCGTCGAGGCGGTCGAGCAGCGCGTCGAGGACGGCGCCGTCGACGCCGATCAGCACCAGCTTCTGGTACGGCGTCAGGCGGGCGCCGGTGACGCCGTACTCGTCGAGCAGGTCGGCGAGCTGCACCAGCAGCGTTCCGGAGACCCGGCCGGCGGTCGGCGCGATGCCGACGTAGAACTTGCCGTCCTTCTGCTCGTGGACGCCGATGTGGTCGCGGTGACCGACCGGCGACTCGGGGGAGTCGAGGGTGACCAGCCTCTTGCCGAGGTACTCGTTCTCGAGGACCTCGCGGAACTTCTCGACGCCCCAGTCGGCGACGAGGAACTTGAGGCGGGCGCGCGAGCGCAGCCGGCGGTAGCCGTAGTCGCGGAAGATGCCGGCCACGCCGGACCACACGTCGGGGACCTCGTCGAGCGGGATCCAGACGCCGAGCTTCTGGGCGAGCATCGGGTTGGTCGACAGACCACCGCCGACCCACACGTCGAAGCCGGGGCCGTGCTCGGGGTGCACGGTGCCGACGAAGGAGACGTCGTTGGTCTCGGGGGAGACGTCCTGGCTGGGGTGGCCGGTGACCGCGGTCTTGAACTTGCGGGGGAAGTTCGAGAAGTCCTTGTTGCCGATGTAGCGGCGCTCGATCTCTTCGAGGGCGGGCGTGCCGTCGATGATCTCGTCCTTGGCGACGCCGGCGACCGGCGAGCCGAGGAAGGGGCGCGGCGAGTCGCCGCAGGCCTCGAGCGAGTGCAGGCCGACCGCGTCGAGCCGCTCCCAGATCTCGGGGACGTTCTCGATCTCGATCCAGTGGTACTGGATGTTCTGCCGGTCGGTGACGTCGGCGGTGTCGCGGGCGAAGTCGACGCCGATCTGGCCGAGCGCGCGCACGGCGGCCGGGGAAAGCAGCTTGCCGTCGGAGCGGACCCGCATCATGAAGTAGCGGTCGTCCAGCTCCTCCTCGGCGAGGGAGCCGGTCCTGCCGCCGTCGATGCCGGGCTTGCGCTGGGTGTAGAGACCCATCCAGCGGAAGCGGCCGCGCAGGTCGGCCGGGTCGATCGAGTCGAAGCCCCGCTTGGAGTAGGTGGAGAGGATCCGGTCGCGAACGTTGAGCGGGTCGTCGTCCTTCTTGGACTGCTCGTTCTTGTTCAGCGGCTCGGTGTAGCCGAAGGCCCACTGGCCCTCGGCACGGCGGGGCCGGGGCACCTCGGTGAAGCGAGGCGGCTGGGACTGGAAGCGCAGGTCAGGCATGCGGGGAGGAGGTCCTTCGCTGATGGGCGCGCGGAGTGCGCGGCTCGAGGGAGATGGTCGGCGTGATCAGCGGGGCCAACACATCATGCTGCGCGTGCGCCCGAAGTCCACGTGGCGTCGAACCACGAGGTGCGCATGGGTGGCAGCAGTGACCATGTCAATGAGTCTCACGCCTCGGACGCCCGGTCCACAAATGTCTATCCCATGATGTGGACAGCGTTCTCGGAATGTGGACGCAACCGCTGCCTCGGACCGGGGTTCAGGCGGATCCTGCGACGGAGGTCACACCAGGCGCCGCCTGCCAACCCGCCAGTAGCTTCGCAGCACCCGGGGTCTCCGGTCGCGGCCCGCGGGCCGCACTACGCTGTGCGCCATGAGCGACAACTCCCTGAACGGCGGCCTGGTCAGCAGCGCCTACAGCCAGGCCCTCGAGGTCATCGCGTCCGTCGAGCCCCGCATCGCCGAGGCGACCCGCCAGGAGCTCGCCGACCAGCGGGCGTCGCTCAAGCTGATCGCCAGTGAGAACTACGCCTCGCCCGCCGTCCTGCTCACGATGGGCACCTGGTTCAGCGACAAGTACGCCGAGGGCACCGTCGGCCACCGCTTCTACGCCGGCTGCCAGAACGTCGACACCGTCGAGGCGCTCGCCGCCGAGCACGCGCGCGAGCTGTTCGGCGCCGAGTACGCCTACGTCCAGCCCCACTCCGGCATCGACGCCAACCTGACCGCCTACTGGGCGATCCTGGCCCACCGGGTCGAGGGCCCGTGGCTGCAGAACGCCGGCGTGAAGAACATGAACGACCTCACCGAGGCCGACTGGGAGAAGCTGCGCGCCGAGCTCGGCAACCAGCGTCTGCTCGGCATGAGCCTCGACGCCGGCGGTCACCTGACCCACGGCTTCCGCCCCAACATCAGCGGCAAGATGTTCCACCAGAACCAGTACGGCACCGACCCGGCCACCGGGCTCGTCGACTACGACGCGCTGCGCGCCAAGGCCAAGGAGTTCAAGCCGCTGATCCTGGTCGCCGGCTACTCGGCCTACCCGCGCCGGGTCAACTTCGCCAAGATGCGCGAGATCGCCGACGAGGTCGGCGCCACCCTCATGGTCGACATGGCCCACTTCGCCGGTCTGGTCGCCGGCAAGGTGTTCACCGGCGACGAGGACCCGATCCCGCACGCCCACGTCGTCACCAGCACCTCGCACAAGTCGCTGCGCGGCCCGCGCGGCGGCTTCATCCTGGCCACCGAGGAGTACGCCCCGAGCGTCGACCGCGGCTGCCCGATGGTACTCGGCGGTCCGCTCTCGCACGTGATGGCCGCCAAGGCCGTCGCCTTCGCCGAGGCCCGTACGCCGCAGTTCCAGACCTACGCCCAGGACGTCGCCGACAACGCGAAGTCGCTGGCCGAGGGCCTGATGAAGCGCGGCACCAAGCTGGTCACCGACGGCACCGACAACCACATCGTGCTGCTCGACGTCTCCTCCTTCGGCCTCACCGGCCGCCAGGCCGAGTCGGCGCTGCTCGACGCGGGCGTCGTCACCAACCGCAACTCGGTGCCGGCCGACCCCAACGGCGCCTGGTACACCTCCGGCATCCGGATCGGCACGCCGGCGCTGACCAGCCGCGGCTTCGGCGGCGACGAGTTCGACACCGTGGCCGAGCTGATCGTCCAGGTGCTGCAGAACACCCAGCCCGGTACGACGTCCGCCGGCGCGCCGTCGAAGGCGTCGTACGTGCTGGCCGACGGCGTGGCCGACAAGGTCCACGCGGCGTCCGCCGAGCTGCTCGACAAGCACCCGCTCTACCCCGGCCTCGACCTCTCCTGACCGATCAGCGCCAGGAGTAGCCGACCTCGGGGCGCCCGCCGCTCGCGCCGTACCTCAGGCCGCGGGCGGCGAGCCCCTGGTCGGCGAGGTGCTCGAGATAGCGCCGCGCCGTCACCCGCGAGGACCCGACGGCGTCGGCGACCTCGCTCGCCGACAGCTCGCCGTCGGCGTCGCGCAGGGCGGCGGTGACGGCGCGCATCGTCTCGGGGCTCATCCCCTTGGGCAGCGGCACGGTCGCGGTGGGGCGCAAGGAGCCGAGCAGCCGGTCGACCTCGTCCTGCACCACCTCGGCGGGGGCGGCCGCGAGCTCGGCGCGATAGGCGGCGTACTGCTCGAGCTTGGCCCTGAAGGTCGCGAAGGTGAACGGCTTGAGCAGGTAGAGCACGACGCCCTGCCCGACCGCCTGGCGCACCACCTGGGTGTCGCGCGCCGCGGTCACCGCGATCACGTCGCACAGGTGGCCGGCGCCGCGCAGCCCGGCGAGCAGGCCGAGGCCGTGTCCGTCGGGCAGGTTCATGTCGAGCAGGACCAGGTCGACGGGCGTGCCCGCATCGCGCGCAGCGTCCAGCGCCCGGGCGGCGTCGCGGGCCGAGCGGGCGATGCCGGCCACCGCGAACCCCGGCACCCGGTCGACGTACGACGCGTGCGCCTCCGCGGCGAGCGCCTCGTCCTCGACGACGAGCACCCGGACCTCGCTCACGACACGGCTCCCGGGCGGAGCGTCACCGTGAAGGCGGCGCCGCCCAGCGTCGAGCGGCCCACCGCGACGTCGCCGCCGTGGCTGCGGGCGACCTGCGCGACGAGCGCCAGGCCGAGTCCGCGGCCGGCGCCGGGCGCCGCCTTCGTCGTCCAGCCGCGGTCGAGCACGCGGGCGGCGGCCTCGTCGTCGAGGCCGGCCCCGCTGTCGCCGACCTCGATCCGGACCGCGGTCGCGTCGCCGGAGAGCCGGACGTCGATGCGCCGGGTCGGCGTGTCGGCGAGCGCGTCGAGGGCGTTGTCGACCAGGTTGCCGAGGACGGTCACCAGGTCCCGCGGCGCGATGCCCTCGTGCGGCGGAAGGGTGCCCTCGATCCGCAGCTCGACGCCGCGCTCGGCGGCCTCGGCGGTCTTGCCGAGCAGCAGCGCGGCGACGACCGGATCGTCGACGGCGCCGACGACGCGGTCGGTGAGCAGCTGGGCGAGCTGCAGCTCCTCGGTGGCGAACTCGACGGCGTCCCCCGTGCGGCCCATCTCGATGAGCGACACGACGGTGTGCAGGCGGTTGGCGGACTCGTGGTTCTGCGAGCGCAGCGACTCGGTCAGCCGGCGGACGACCTCGAGCTCGCCGGTCACCGCGCGCAGCTCGGTGTGGTCGCGCAGGGTGACGACGGCGCCGACGTCGCGCCCGTCCCAGCGCGCGGGCGCGGAGGAGACGACGAGGATCCGCTCGCCGGCGAGGTAGAGGTCGTCGGCCTCGGCGGTGCTGCCGCGCGCGGCGGCGACCAGGCCGGGCGCGAGACCGAGGTCCTCGACCGGCGTGCCGAGGACGTCGTCGGGCAGGTCGAGCAGCCGGCGCGCCTCGTCGTTGACGAGCTGGACCCGGCCGTCGCCGTCGAGCAGCAGAAGGCCCTCGCGGACCGAGTGCAGGACAGCGGAGTGGTACTCGTACATCCGCGCCAGCTCGCGCTCGCCGAGCCCGTGGGTGACCCGGTGCAGCCGCCGCCCGAGCAGCCAGGCGCCGCTCAGCCCGACGAGGAGCACCGCGCCACCGGCGAGGGCGATGGCGGTGACGTCGCGGCGCAGGCCACGGTTGATGTTGCTGACCCGGATGCCGACGGAGACCAGCGCGACCACCCGGCCGCCGTCCTTGACCGGGACGACGGCGCGGACCGACGGCCCGAGCGTGCCGGTGTACTGCTGGGTGAAGACGTGCCCCTGGGGCGCGCCACCGAGGTCGCCGACGAACTTCCGGCCGATCTGGGCGGGGTCGGTGTGGGTGTAGCGCGTGCGGTCGAGGCCCATCACGACGACGAAGTCGGTGGCGGTGTCGCGGCGGACCTCCTCGGTCCACGGCTGCAGGACGGCGGTCGGGTCGCCGCCGCGCAGCGCGGACCGGACGGTGGGGGAGTCGGCGACGGTCTCGGCGACGTCGACCGCGCGCTGCGCGGCCCGGCTGTGCGCGTCCTTCCGCGCGTCGTACGACGCGAGCAGGATCCCGATCACCACCAGCAGCAGGACGCTGCCGACCTGGAGCAGCAGCACCTGGCGCGCGACCGGGCGGTCGCGGAGCAGGTGGGCACGGGACACCGCCTCATTGTGGTGCGCGCGACGCGTGGGTGCCATGGAGCGAGCGCGAACACAACGAACACAACCGTGACGGACGTCACTCGCGGCCGCATGGTTGCCGGGTAACCCAGCCCGGACCAGGAGGAACCATGGGCACCACCAAGGCGACAGCCGCACCGCACGGCTCGCGCACGCACTACCTCTATCTCGCCGTGATCGGCGCGGTGCTGCTCGGCATCGCCACCGGCCTGGTCTTCCCGGACCTGGCGGTGCAGCTCAAGCCGCTCGGCGAGGGCTTCGTCAACCTGATCAAGATGATGATCCAGCCGGTCATCTTCTGCACGATCGTGCTCGGCGTCGGCTCCGTCGCGAGCGCGGCCCGGGTCGGCCGCGTCGGCGGCCTCGCGCTCGTCTACTTCATGGTGATGTCGACGGTCGCGCTGTCGATCGGCATGCTCGTCGGCAACCTGCTGCACCCCGGCGACGGGCTGCACCTCACCGCGCAGGCCGCGGCGACCGCGCAGGAGAAGGCGGCCGAGGGGCACGCCGACACCACGGCGTTCCTGCTCGGCATCATCCCGACGTCGCTGTTCAGCGCGCTCACCAGCGGGAGCGTGCTGCAGACGCTGCTGGTCGCGCTGCTCGTCGGCTTCGCGCTGCAGCGGATGGGCGCGGTCGGCGCGCCGGTCCTCACCGCCGTCGGCCACCTGCAGCGCCTGGTGTTCCGGCTGCTGTCGATGATCATGTGGGCCGCGCCGGTCGGCGCCTTCGGCGCGATGGCCGCGGTCACCGGGCAGGGCGGCGTCGACGCGCTGAAGAGCCTGGCCATGCTGATGGTCGGCTTCTACGTGACCTGTGTGCTCTTCGTGGTCGTCGTCCTCGGCCTGCTGCTCAAGGTGGCGACGGGCATCAACATCTTCGCGCTGCTGCGCTACCTGGGTCGCGAGTTCCTGCTCATCCTGGCCACCTCGTCGTCCGAGTCGGCGCTGCCGCGGGCGATCGCCAAGCTGGAGCACGCCGGTGTCGACAAGACGACCGTGGGCGTCGTGGTGCCGACCGGCTACTCGTTCAACCTCGACGGCACCGCGATCTACCTGACCATGGCCTCGATCTTCATCGCCGAGGCGCTCGGCACGCCGCTCGCGCTGGGCCAGCAGATCTCGCTGCTGCTGTTCATGATGATCGCCGCGAAGGGCGCGGCGGGCGTGACCGGCTCGGGCATGGCGGTCCTCGCCGGTGGCCTGCAGTCCCACCGCCCCGAGCTCGTGGACGGCGTCGGCCTGATCGTCGGCATCGACCGGTTCATGTCGGAGGCGCGGGCGTTGACCAACTTCGCCGGCAACGCCGTCGGCACCGTCCTGGTCGGCCACTGGACCGGCAGCATCGACCGGGCCCGGCTGGACCGGGTGCTGGCCGGCGACGAGCCGTTCGACGAGACCACGATGCTCGACGAGCCCGTGGCGGCGGCCCCGGCGGAGCCCGCCGTACCGCGCCCGGAGCTCGCGGTGACCAGCGCCTCACACTGAGGATCCCCGGCTCACCGGTCCCGGGCGGATAGCGTGGCGCTCATGGCGGACGCTCCCGGGACCGGTGACAGCCGGCTGCCGTGGCTCCGCGGGGCGGCCCACCTCCTCTGGCGGCTGATCGTCACGACGGTCAGCTCCTGCCTGCGCTACCGGGTCACGGGGCTGGCCGCCGAGGGCGCCTTCTTCACGGTGGTCTCGGTGCCGCCGCTGATCTTCGCGCTCGCCGGCGGCGTCGGCTACGTGACCGACCACTTCACCGCCGCCCAGGTCGACGAGGTACGACGGGCGGTGCTCGACCTGTTCAGCCGCTTCCTCACCGACACGGCGGTCAACAAGGTCATCAAGCCGACCATGAACGACGTCCTCGACGGCGGCCGCTTCGACGTCATCTCGCTGGGCTTCGTGCTCGCGCTCTGGTCGGGCTCGCGGGCGCTCAACGTCTTTGTCGACACCATCACGATCATGCACGGGCTCGGCGGGCACCGGGGGATCGTGAAGACCCGGGCGCTGTCGTTCCTGCTCTATATCCTGGCCGTGGTCTCGGGTGCGATCACGCTGCCGCTGGTGGTCGCCGGACCACAGCTGGTGCGGACCTGGCTGCCCAACCGGGCGAGCTTCCTGATGAGCTTCTACTGGCCGCTGATCGTGGTGATCTGCATCTGCTTCCTCGCCACGCTCTACCACGTGTCGGTGCCGGTGCGGACCAACTGGAGCTTCAACCTCCCCGGCGCGACCTTCTCCCTGGTGAGCTGGATCGTGGGCTCCTACGCGCTGCGCTGGGTGCTCACCGTGACCGCCCAGGACTCGCACTCCATCTACGGCCCGCTGGCGGCGCCGATCGCGATCCTGGTGTGGCTCTACATCGTGGCGCTCGCCGTCCTCATCGGCGCGGGGGTCAACGCCGCCTTCGACGAGGTCTTCCCGCAGGAGGCCACGCAGCGAGCCCGGCGCGAGCTGCGTGAGCGCGTCAGCCGCCTCGTGCGTCGTACCCCGGCGCCGGTGGAGTAGGTTCGCCGCCGTGAGCGAGACGGGACCGGCGGAGACGCGCACGGCGGGGCAGGTCGCCCTGCCCGAGCGGGCGCGCTCGCCGTGGTGGCAGCTGAGCCGCCGGCTGCTGATGGCGCTGGGCATCCTGGTCGGCACCGTGCTGCTGGTCTACCTCGACCGCCACGGCTACCGCGACGGCGGCGACGCCACCCCGCAGAACCCCAATGGCGACCTGTCGCTCATCGACGCGATGTACTACACGACGGTCACGCTCAGCACGACCGGCTACGGCGACGTCACGCCGATCAGCGACGGCGCGCGGCTGGCCAACGCGTTCATCATCACCCCGCTGCGCATCGCGTTCCTGGTCCTGTTGATCGGCACCACCCTCGAGGTGCTGGCGCAGCGCGGCCGCGAGATGTTCCGGATCACCCGCTGGAGGAAGAACATGGGACACCACGTCGTGGTGATCGGCTACGGCACCAAGGGCCGCAGCGCCGTCGAGACGCTCGTCAACAACGGACTCGACCGCGAGCACGTGGTCGTCGTCGACCCGAGCCCGACCGCCCTCGCCGACGCCCACGCCGACCAGCTGGCCGTCGTCACCGGCGACGCGACCCGGCGCGGCGTGCTGACCCGCGCCGGCGTCGCCGACGCCGACCAGGTCATCATCACGACCGGCCGCGACGACTCCAACGTCCTCGCCGCGCTCACCGTGCGCCAGCTCAACCCCGACGCATGGATCGTCGCGGCGGTCAGCGAACAGGAGAACGCGCCGCTGATGCGCCAGTCCGGCGCCGACTCGGTCATCACCTCCTCCGACGCCGTCGGCCGCCTGCTCGGCCTCTCCACGCTGTCGCCGACGCTCGGCACCGTGATGGAGGACCTGCTCACCTACGGCGAGGGGCTCGAGGTCGCCGAGCGGGAGCTGCTCGTCAACGAGGTCGGCCTGCCGCCGCAGTCGCTGCCCGACCAGGTGATCGCCGTGGTCCGCGACGAGCGGGTCTACCGCTACTTCGACCCGGTGGTGACCCTGCTGGCGCGCGGCGACCGGCTGGTCGTCGTACGGCCGGCCAAGGAACTGCCGTGGGCGCCGCGCCCCGGCACGCACAACGAGGACTTCGCGACCGACGACGACTAGGACCTTCGCCCGGACCGCTGGCCCGCCGGGACTAGATGGCCCGGAGCCGGTCGTGCAGACCTGGCGCCGGAGCGTCCGAAACGGCCGTGTGCCCCGCGACAGAGCGTCGTCTTGGCGGCAGTCTGGGCACATGGGGAAGGACTACGGGCCGTGGGTGCGGCACGACTGGTGCCCGTCCTGCGCCCGGCGCACGGAGCAGACCCGCTGGCACCGCCGTACGGCGGGCGCGCCGCCGGCGACCGGCGAGCACGGGATCCGGTGCAACGAGTGCTCGACCGAGCTCGATCCGCAGCTGCGCGCGGCGCGCTGCTAGGTGTGCTGCTAGGTGTGCTGCTAGGTGTGCTGCTAGGTGTGCTGGCTGGGCCCGTCGCGGCCCACCTCGGTGTGGGGTTGCTTCCGACGGAACGGGTACTGCCTCTGCCGTACCTGATCTGAGGAGGAGCACACCATGCACCGCACCAGCAACGCGCACACCGACCTGGTGAGCGACCTGCGCGACGTCAAGGACGACCTGCGCGACGAGCTGAGGATCCTCGTCGACACGGTGGCCCCGCGCGTCGAGACGGCGGCCCAGGGGATGGCCCAGGGGATGGCCGACCGGCTGCCCGACACCGTCGTCGACCGGCTGCCCGACGCGGTGGTCGACCGGCTGCCGATCAAGCGCAGCCACCGTGGCCGCAACCTGCTGATCCTGGCCGGCATCGGCGCCGTCGGCGTGGCCGCCTGGATGAAGATGCGACCCCGTCCGGCCCCGCGGCCGGACGACCGGACGGATTCCGGTGATTTGCCCACGCCCGGATCCGTGGAGCACTAACCTCTCGACCGGTTCCCCAACCACTGGCGCCCGACGGACCCCACACTCGCCGGGCGCTGAGACACCCCGTCCGGCCTGCCCGGACGGGGTGTTCCGTTTCCGGGGCGAAGGCGGGTAAAGCCTTGCCGGAAACAGTCACGCGGCGCTCTCGCGTCGTCCTACCCTGAGCGTGGGTACCGGCACTCGGGACGGTCAGCCTCTCGGGCGCTCCCGACCTCTCCGCTCCGGAGGCCGGGTCACGACGACCATGGGGGTCTGCATATGCCCACGACGGCGGCGGACGTGCCGTCGCCCACGGATCCGGCCCGGCGCCCCTGCCAGGGCCGTGCATGGTGAGGCGTCCCCACTCCGCCTGACCATGGTCGGATGTCTCTCAGGAGTGCGAGGCGCATCCGACGGCCCGGAGACGTCCGGGTGTTCGCCCCGTTGCAGGAAAGCGCGCCCGCGGCGGGGCGAACGCGTCTTCGGTGACTCATCCGGGTGCGGGTCCCTTCGTCTCACCCGGCATCTGGGTCCTGAATCCCGCCGATTCGGGGCAGAATTGCCGGGTGAGACGCGTCCCGAAGGTCAGCCCTCGAGCTCCGCCGGTACGGCGACCGCGTCGACCAGCGCCCCGTTGCGGAGCACGGTGATCTCCATCCGCTGTCCGATCGCGTCGGCGAACAACCGCTTCTGCAGCGACTGCGCGTCGCCGAGCGGCACGCCGTCGACGGCCAGGACCAGGTCGCCGGCCCGCAGCCCGCTCGTCGCGGCCGGGCTGGCGTCGACGACCTCCACGACCCGCAGCGCCCGGCGCTGCCCGAACCGCTCGGCCTGGGCGGGCGTGAGCGGCGCGGGGGAGCTGACCAGGCCGAGGTAGCCGCGGCGAACCCGGCCGTCGTGCATCAGCGCGTGGATGATCCGGTGCGTCGTGGCGTTGACGGGGACTGCGAGCCCGAGGCCGACGCCGGCGACCGCCGTACAGATGCCGACGACGCGGCCGCGGCTGTCGGCGAGCGCGCCGCCGGAGTTGCCGGGGTTGAGGGCGGCGTCGGTCTGGACGACGTCCTCGATGAGCCGGGCCGAGGTCCGGGTGCGGGCCGGCATGCTGCGGCCGAGGGCGCTGACCACGCCTGCGGTGACGGTGCCGGCGAGGCCGAGCGGGTTGCCGACCGCCACGACGAGCGAGCCGACGAGGAGCGCGTCGGCGTCGCCGTACTCGGGCGGGGGCGGGATCTCGCGGTCGGCCCGGATCACGGCCAGGTCGGGCAGCGGGTCGCGCCCGACCACCTCGAAGTGGGCGAGCGTCCCGTCCGCGAACTCGACGTTCCCGCCGGCGGCGTCGCCGACCACGTGCGCGTTGGTCACCAGGTGCCCCTCGCCGGTCAGGACGACGCCCGACCCGGCCGACTCCGAGCGTGGCGACCGGACCCGCAGCGCGGCCACGCGCGGCGTCAGGCGCGCCGCGACGGACGTGACGATGGCGGAATAGGCGTCGAGGGCGTCCGACTCCGCGGCGGGGTCGGTGGTCATGAACCGGCAACGAGTGGCGCGGGCCACGGATTCCGCGGTTCACCCAGGGCGAACGCCTACGCGGTCGTGCGCAGCCCGAGGAGCCACCGCCGCGCGCGGTGCAGCCGCGGCACGAGGACGTAGACGACCAGCGGGACGGCGATCGACGCGAGCACGAACGTCCGGAGGACGACCGGCAGGTGGCCGAGCCAGTGGCCGAGCAGCAGGTTGAGCACCGTGAGCGTCGGGAACACCGCCAGCCAGACCATCAGCGCGTTCTGGTGCTTCGAGGGCGGGGCGACGGCCGGGGCGTTCGACATGACCCGCTCAACGCGGGCGGGCCGTCTCGTCATCCCCGTGTGGCCGGGATCTCGGTGGTCGAGGACGCCCCTACCGAGAGCCGCCCGGTCCCCAACGGGCGGCTCTCGGTCTTCCCAGGGAGTAGCCGGCATGTCCCACAGCACGCCAGACCCGCACGAACCTAGCCAGTCGGCGGGCCGGCCGGATCACCCAGAATGGGTAACTGACCCCGCGCCACCCGTGACGTGGGGGAGCAGGCAGGGCCGGTTGTCCAGAGCCCGGCACGCGCCCCGAATGACGAAAGCCCCCGGTCTGCGTCTCCGCAGGCCAGGGGCCTCATCGTTCTGTGGGCGATACTGGGTTTGAACCAGTGACCTCTTCCGTGTCAAGGAAGCGCGCTACCGCTGCGCCAATCGCCCTTGTGGAGTTGTACGTTGAGGTGGGTACGGGATTTGAACCCGTGTACACGGATTTGCAGTCCGTTGCCTCGCCTCTCGGCCAACCCACCGCGGCGGCCCTACACACTGGCCTGGTCAGGCAGTGGGTCTGACCACTCCGAGCGGACGACGAGGCTCGAACTCGCGACCTCAACCTTGGCAAGGTTGCGCTCTACCAACTGAGCTACGTCCGCATCGCACCGCCCTGCTTGCCTTTCGGCCCGCCCTGCGGTGCGTTGAGAACATTAGCCGATCCGGTGAACGGCGCCAAAACGGGGTCCACTTCCGGCATGTCGGCGCCTGCGCGAGGTGCTGCAGGGGCCTTCTAGGCTGGCGCCATGCGCGTGTGGATCAACGGCCAGCTGCTCTCCGACCCGACGATGCCGGCGGTGCCGGTGACCGACCACGGGCTCACCGTGGGCGATGCGGTCTTCGAAGCGGTCAAGGTCGTCGACGGGCAGCCGTTCGCCTTCCAGCGCCACCTCGACCGGCTCGCGCAGTCGGCCGCGGGGCTGGGGCTGGTGGGCCTCGACCTCGACGACGTACGACGTGGGGTGCACGCCGTCCTCGACGACCAGGAGCTGCCGCTGGGTCGGCTGCGGATCACGGTCACCGGTGGCAACGCCCCGCTCGGCAGCGGCCGGGGCACTGATCCGCTGACGGTGATCGTGGTGGCGAGCCCGATGCCGGCGGCGCCGGAGACGACGTCGGTGATCACCGTCCCGTGGCCGCGCAACGAGCGCGGTGCGCTCGCCGGCCTCAAGACCACCTCGTACGGCGAGAACGTGCTCGCCCTCGCCCGGGCGCAGGAGAAGGGCGCGAGCGAGGCGATCTTCGCCAACCTCGCCGGCCACCTCTGCGAGGGCACCGGCACCAACGTCTTCTATGTCGTCGACGGCGAGCTCCGCACGCCGACGCTGGCGAGCGGCTGCCTCGCGGGCGTGACGCGGGCACTGGTCATCGACTGGTTCGGCGCCAAGGAGGTCGACGAGCCGATCGACGTCGCGGCCGGGGCGGACGAGATCTTCCTGGCCTCGACCACGCGCGACGTCCAGGGCGTGCACCGCTGGGACGACCGCGAGCTGCCGGCCCCCGGGCCGGTCACCCGGGCCGCGGCCGAGCGGTGGCGTCAGCGCGAGGCCGAGCTCATCGGATTCGATCGCTGACGCTCAGGGTCACGCCGTCGCCGATCCGGTAGGGGTTGGTGGCGATCAGCGCGCCGAGCACCCGGCGCATCCGTGAGATCTCGGCCCGAACGGTCACCTGACGCTCCGTGTCGCCATAGATCTGCCGGCTGAGCCGGCCCGCGGTCACGCCGGACGGACCGGCGGCGCCGATGGCGGCGAGCAGCTCGGCGTGGCGCGGCGTGAGCGCCACCCGCCACGGCGCGTCGCCGCCACGGACCTCCAGGGTCGCCGGCGACGTGGTCAGGTCGAGCACGGCCGCCAGCAGGTGCCCGGACGACGACGGACGGATCAGCCAGCCGCCGCGCATCCGCTCGGGCAGGCACAGTCCGAGCCCCGGTACGGCGAGCGCCCGGTCGGCCTGCGGGGCCTCGACCCGGTCGCGCACGGCGACGCCTTGGTGGGCGGCGACCCAGCCGTGGTCGTCGACCACGAGCAGCGGTCCGTTGGCGCCGGAGAGCAGCGGCTCCGCCGTACGGCGCAGCTGCTCGAGGCGCTCCTCGTGGTGGCGCCACAACCGCGCCTCGGCGAGCCGGACCGACGCCGTCACCAGCGCCTCGATCGCCGGGTGCAGGGTGAGCGCGGGGCCGCTGACGTCGACGATCCCGAGCAGGGAGCCGTCGATCGGGTCGTGGATGGGGGAGGCCGTGCAGTACCAGGGGACCTGCGCGTTCTCGAAGTGCTCGGCCGAGAACAGCTGCACCGGCGCGCCCTCCGCGAGCGCGGTGCCGATGGCGTTGGTGCCGACCGCGCCCTCGGTCCACAGCGCGCCCTCGGCGAAGCCCAGGCCGTCGGCCTGCCGCTTCACCCGCGGTGAGCCGCTGCGCCACAGCACGATCCCGTCGGCGTCGGAGACGACGACCAGGTAGTTCGAGGCGTCGGCGGCCGAGAGCAGCAGCTCGCGGATCTCGTCGATGACCAGCGCCAGGCGCGACGTACGGCGTCGCTCGTCGACGTCGGCGGGCGTGAGCGGGGCGCGCCCGTTGCGGCCGTCGGGGTCGACGCCGAGGCTGATCACCCGGCTCCAGGAGCGCGCCACGACGGCCCGCGGCCGCTCGGGCGGCGCGGAGCCGGAGAGCACCGCGTCGTGGATCCGGACCAGGTCGCGGGCCCGCATCGCGAGATCGTGCGTGGCCATGTCCCCACCGTAGATGGCCGGATGTGATGGGGGCCACATGCAACAACGTGCAACGGTTCCCGGTGGAGGGGGTCCGGCGGTCGACTTCTCGGCATGACCCAGCTCGACGACCGGCCCGTCACCACGGCCGACACCGACCCCGCCACCGCCTGGTTCGCGGCCTTCGAGGACGCCCTCGCCGCCCGCGACGTCGACCGCGCCGCCGGCCTGTTCGCCGCGACCAGCTTCTGGCGCGACCTGATCGCCTTCTCGTGGAACCTGACCACGGTCGAGAACCCCGACGGCGTCGCGGACCTGCTCACCGCCACTCTCGACCGGGTCGACCCCCGCGGCTTCCGGCTCACCGAGCCGGCCGACACCGCGGACGGCGTCACGACCGCCTGGTTCGAGTTCGAGACCTCGGTGGGCCGCGGCCGTGGCCTGCTCCGCATCGTCGACGAGGACGGCCCGAAGGCGTGGACCTTCCTCACCACGCTCTTCGAGCTCACCGGCCACGAGGAGCCGCGCGGCGTACGGCGTCCGATGGGCGCCGAGCACGGCGCCTCCAAGGAGCGGGTGACCTGGCTCGAGAAGCGCGAGGCCGAGGATGCCGCGCTCGGCGTCGACACCCAGCCGTACGTGCTCGTCGTCGGCGGCGGCCAGGGCGGCATCGCGCTCGGCGCCCGGCTGCGGCAGCTCGGCGTACCGGCGCTCGTCATCGACAAGCACCCGCGCCCCGGCGACCAGTGGCGCAACCGGTACAAGTCGCTCTGCCTGCACGACCCGGTCTGGTACGACCACCTGCCGTACCTCAAGTTCCCCGACAACTGGCCGGTCTTCGCGCCCAAGGACAAGGTCGGCGACTGGCTGGAGTTCTACACCCGGGTGATGGAGGTGCCGTACTGGTCGAACACCGTCGCCACCAGCGCGTCGTACGACGAGGCCGCGGGGGAGTGGACCGTCCACCTCGAGCGCGAGGGCAGGCCGCTCGTGCTCAAGCCGACCCACCTGGTGATGGCGACCGGCATGTCCGGCAAGCCCAACATCCCGTCGCTGCCCGGCGCGGACGTCTTCCAGGGCGAGCAGCACCACTCCTCGCAGCATCCCGGCCCGGACGCGTACGCCGGCAAGCGGGTCGTCGTCATCGGCAGCAACAACTCGGCGTTCGACATCTGCGGCGCGCTCTGGGAGACCGGCGCCGACGTGACGATGGTGCAGCGCTCGTCGACGCACATCGTGAAGAGCGACACCCTCATGGACATCGGCCTGGGCGACCTCTACTCCGAGCGTGCGGTCGAGGCCGGCGTGACCACCGAGAAGGCCGACCTGATCTTCGCGTCGCTGCCCTACAAGATCATGCACGAGTTCCAGATCCCGCTCTACGACAAGATGCGCGAGCGCGACAAGGACTTCTACGACCGGATGACCGCCGCCGGCTTCGACCTCGACTGGGGCGACGACGGGTCCGGCCTGTTCATGAAGTACCTGCGCCGCGGCTCGGGCTACTACATCGACGTCGGCGCCGCCGAGCTCGTGGCGAGCGGCGACGTCAAGCTCGCGCACGGTCAGGTCGATCGCCTGACCGAGACGTCCGTCGTCCTCGCCGACGGCACCGAGCTGCCGGCCGACCTGGTCGTCTACGCCACCGGCTACGGCTCGATGAACGGCTGGGCCGCCGACCTGATCAGCCAGGAGGTCGCCGACAAGGTCGGCAAGGTCTGGGGCCTCGGCTCCGACACGACGAAGGATCCCGGCCCGTGGGAGGGCGAGCAGCGCAACATGTGGAAGCCGACCCAGCAGGAGAACCTCTGGTTCCACGGCGGCAACCTGCACCAGTCGCGGCACTACTCGCTCTACCTGGCGCTCCAGCTGAAGGCGCGGCACGCCGGGATCGAGACGCCGGTGCACCGGCTGCAGGAGGTGCACCACCTGGGCTGAGCGCGCCCTGCGCGCGGCTGTGTGAACCCTCGATGTGAACCGCGGGACGGGATAGGTTAGAGTCCCGACCGCGGTTCCTTCGGGTGCCGCCTCGGGCGATTGGCGCAGTGGTAGCGCGCTTCGTTCACACCGAAGAGGTCACTGGTTCGAACCCAGTATCGCCCACCGAGAATCCAGGAGCCGCGCCCGACCGGGCGCGGCTTCTCTGCTGTCCGGCTTTGTCACCGAATCCGGGCATGCGCCTCGCCGCCGCACCTTCCTAGGGTCGGGCCATGAGGGCCAGGTCGCGTCGACACCGGCCCGGTGGCGCCCGGCTCCGCGCCACCGTCGCCGTCCTGCTGGGGGCCGGTGGGGCGGTGGTGCTCGCGGCACCGCCCCCGGCCTCGGCCGCGGTGCCGACGGTGGTGGCGAGTCTCGTGCAGAACATCTCGACGGCCGCGATGAACCCGCCGTTCCCCGACCCTGACGGCGTCACCTACCTGCCCGGCCGCGACCATCTGCTGATCGCGGACTCGGAGGTCGACGAGATGTCGATCTTCCAGAACACCAACATCCTCGAGACGACGCGCACCGGCACGGTCGTCGACCGGGGTGTCACGACGGCGTACAGCCACGAGCCGGCGGGCATCTCCTACGCGCCCGCGAACGCCCACGTCTTCATCTCCGACGACGACCAGTTCCGCGTGCACGAGATCACCGCGGGCGCCGACGGCCGCTACGGGACGGCGGACGACGGCCACACGATGATCAGCACGGCGGCCTTCGGCAGCACCGACCCGGAGGACGTGACCTACTTCCCGCCGACCGGCGAGCTGTTCGTCCTCGACGGCGCCGACAACGACGTGCACCGCGTCTCGCCGGGGCCGAACGGACGGTTCGACGGCGTCCCGCCGACGGGTGACGACACCGCCGTCGAGTTCGACGTCCAGCGGTACGGCGCCGAGGACCCCGAGGGCATCAGCTACCACCCGGGCCGGGGCACGCTCGTCCTGGTCGACAGCACCTCCGACCGGATCTACGAGTTCAATCGCGACCTGCAGCTGATCGACCAGATCGACATCGCGGCGTCCCACCAGGTCTTCGCGGGCGGCCTGACGGTCGCGCCGGCCGTCGACAACCCGAGTCGCTGGGACTTCTGGGTCGTCGACCGCGGCATCGACAACAACAGCAACCCCAACGAGAACGACGGCCGGCTCTACGAGCTGCGCGCCGACCTCCCGCCGATCGGCAATCTGGCGCCGGTCGTCGACGCCGGCCGCGACGCGCCGGACGAGATCGGGACGCCGATCGCCCTCAGCGCCACCGTGTACGACGACGGCGGGCCGGGCCCGAGCACGCTGCAGTGGTCGCAGGTGTCCGGACCGGGCACGACCACCTTCAGCCCGCCGTCGGCGGCGCAGACGAGCGCGGCCTTCTCCGCGACCGGCACCTACGTCCTGCGCGCCACCGCGTCCGACGGCCAGCTGTCGACGTCCGACGACGTGACGATCACGGTCGTCGCGCGCGGCGCGCCCCGGCCGCTCGACACCCCGGTCGCCAAGGCGTTCGACGACGTCGAGCAGCGGCCGACCGGCTTCGCCGACTGGCTGGGGTCGACGCTCAACATCCCCAACGCGGGCACGACGTCCCAGACCATCGGCATCCGGTTCGCCCGGCTGGCGGTCCCGGTGGGGGCGACGATCACCGAGGCGTGGATCCAGTTCGCCGCGACCGGGTCGACCAGCACGGCCGCGTCGGTCCAGGTGCGCGCGGTCGCCGCCGACGACACCCCGACGTTCACGACGTCGTCCACGACCGTGTCGTCACGTCCGCAGACCTCGACGTCGGTGGCGTGGAGTCCGGCTGCCTGGACGTCGGGCCAGCGCGGGGCCGCGCAGCGGACGCCGGACCTCAAGACCCTCGTCCAGGCGGTGGTGAGCCGGCCCGGCTGGCGCTCCGACAACGCGCTGGCCTTCGTGATGACCGGCACGGGGGAGCGGCGGGCGTCGTCGCACGACGGCTCCACCCCGCCGGCGCTGCACCTGGCCTACACCATGCCCGCCCAGCAGGACGGGCCGCCGACGGCCGCGTTCACCTCGAGCTGCACCGGGCTGGCGTGCGGGTTCGACGGGACCACCTCCTTCGACAACGAGGGCCCGATCGCGTCGTACCAGTGGACGTTCGGCGACGGCGGCACCGCGACCGGCGCCACGCCGAGCCACACCTACGCCACCGCAGGCACGTACGCCGTCACGCTCGTCGTCACCGACGGGACCGGGCACGCCGGCACCGTCTCCCACGAGGTCACCGTCGCCGCCACCAGCTCCGCCATCGCCTTCCGCGGCGTCGCCGCGAGCAACACCAACACGACCGCCGCGGCCGTGACCGTGCCCGCCGTCCACGCCGGTGACGCGATGCTGCTCTTCGCGACCCTCAACGTCACCACGAGCACGGTCACGCCACCCGCCGGGTGGACCCAGCTGGCCGACTTCGTCACCGGCTCCGAGCGGACGATCGCGTGGCAGCGGGTCGCGACGGCCGCCGACGCCGGCAGCCGGGTGACGGTCGGGCTGAGCGGCTACGCCAAGACCGCCCTCCAGCTCGTCGCCTACGGCGGCACGTCGGCGACGCCGGTCGCCGCGATCGCCACCCGCGGCGACCCCGCCAACACGCTCACCCACCCGACGCCGTCGGCGACGGTGGCGGGCGCGGGGCGCTGGGTGGTGTCGTACTGGGCCGACAAGTCGTCGGCGACCACGGACTGGCAGCCGCCCGCGGGCGTCACCGTGCGCGACGAGACCATCGGCGCCAGCGGCGGTCACATCGATGCGCTGGTGGCCGACGGGGGAGCGCCGGCGCCGCAGGGGACGTCGCCGTCCCTCACCGCCTCGACCGACGCGTCCAGCCGGGCCGCGACGATCACGGTGGTGCTGCAGCCGTAGCGGCGGCCGGCGTCGGCGTCAGGCGTCCGCGGCTGCGTCCTTCTCGGTCGTGTCGCCCGACGTGCTCAGCCGGCCGCCGGTGTCCTCCAGGTGCGCGCGGATGAACCAGTGGAAGAGCTCGAGCTGCTCGGTCTCGCCGATCAGCATGTCCTGGGTGACCAGGTCGAGGTCGTCGAGCTCCTTGATGGCGTCGCGGTAACTGGTGATCACGCCCTGGTAGACGACGTCGAGTGCCGCGAGGTGCTGCTGGGTGGTGGCCCGGCCGATGGCGTAGTCGTCCCACGGCCGCCGGTCCACGAGGCCGCCCGGCGTGCCCTGGGGTGAGCCGCCCAGGGTGGCGATCCGCTCGGCCAGGTCGTCGGCGAACCCGCGGACGGCCTCGACCTGCGGGTCGAGCATCTCGTGGACGGCGATGAAGTGGGGCCCGACGACATTCCAGTGCACGTGCTTGAGCGTGAGATGGAGGTCGGTGCAGGCGTCGAGCCTGCTCTGCAGCAGCTCGACGACCCGCTGGGCCGCCTTCTCGTCGAGTCCGGGCGTGGTGAAGTGAAGGGTCTGGGTGGAAGCCATGTCCCTCCGGTACGCCGTCCGGGCGGGCTCACACGGGTGCTTGCCGCAACTGCCGCGCGAGGGAGCGCCGTCGCTCGGTACGATCGACACGCGGCCGACCGGCCGCGTCCACGCAGCAAGCCAAGGGAGCACCTCCGTGTCCGACATCAAGGTCGTCGTACTCACCCCCGATGCGCGCCGGGAGTCGACGGTCACGGAGGGCACGAAGGCCTGGGAGCTGTTCCGCGACGACGCCGACGTGATCGCCGCGCGGGTCGCCGGCCAGCTCAAGGACCTGTCCTACCCGCTGGTCGACGGCGACGAGATCGAGGGCGTCGCGATCGGCAGCGCCGACGGTCTCGACATCCTGCGCCACTCGACGGCCCACGTGCTGGCCCAGGCCGTGCAGCAGGTCTTCCCCGAGGCCAAGCTCGGCATCGGGCCGCCGATCCAGGACGGCTTCTACTACGACTTCGACGTCGAGACCCCCTTCGTGCCGGAGGACCTGGTCAAGCTCGAGTCCGCGATGCGCAAGATCATCAAGGAGAACCAGCGCTTCGACCGCCGGGTCACCACCGACGAGGACGCCCTGGTCGAGCTGGCCGACGAGCCCTACAAGGTCGAGCTGATCGGCCTCAAGGGCAGCGCAGCCGACGCGGCCGAGGGCGCCAGCGCCGAGGTCGGCGCCGGTGAGCTGACCATCTACGACAACATCAACCGCAACGGCGAGGTGGCCTGGAAGGACCTCTGCCGCGGGCCGCACCTGCCGACCACCAAGCGCATCCCCGCGTTCAAGCTGATGCGCAGCGCGGCGGCCTACTGGCGCGGCGACGAGAAGAACAAGCAGCTCCAGCGCATCTACGGCACCGCCTGGCCGAGCAAGGACGAGCTCGACGCCCACCTGCACCGGCTCGAGGAGGCCGAGCGCCGCGACCACCGCAAGCTGGGCCGCGAGCTCGACCTGTTCAGCTTCCCCGACGAGATCGGGTCCGGCCTGCCGGTGTTCCACCCCAAGGGCGGTGTGATCAAGCGCGAGATGGAGGACTACGTCCGCGCCCGCCACATCGAGGAGGGCTTCTCCTACGTCGGCACGCCCCACATCTCCAAGGACGGGCTGTTCCACACCTCGGGCCACCTGCCCCACTACGCCGACACGATGTTCCCGCCGATGGAGTTCGAGGGCGCGAACTACCAGCTGAAGGCGATGAACTGCCCGATGCACAACCTGATCTTCAGCAGCCGCGGGCGCTCCTACCGTGAGCTGCCGCTGCGCCTGTTCGAGTTCGGCAGCGTCTACCGCTACGAGAAGTCCGGCGTCATCCACGGCCTGACCCGCGTGCGCGGCTTCGCCCAGGACGACTCGCACTCCTACTGCACCCCCGAGCAGGCGCCCGACGAGGTCAAGCACCTACTCGACTTCATGCTGAGCGTGCTGCGCGACTTCGGCCTCGACGACTTCTACCTCGAGCTCTCGACGCGCGACGACAGCAAGGCCGACAAGTTCATCGGCACCGACGACGACTGGGCGACCGCGACCGCGATCCTCGAGCAGGTCGCCACCGAGTCCGGCCTCGAGCTCGTGCCCGACCCGGGCGGCGCCGCGTTCTACGGCCCGAAGATCTCGGTCCAGGCCAAGGACGCCATCGGCCGCACCTGGCAGATGGGCACCGTCCAGTACGACTTCAACCAGCCGGCCCGGTTCGGCCTGGAGTACACCGCCTCCGACGGCTCCAAGCAGCAGCCGGTGATGATCCACTCCGCGAAGTTCGGCTCGATCGAGCGCTTCCTCGGCGTCCTCGTCGAGCACTACGCGGGCGCCTTCCCTCCGTGGCTGGCCCCGGTCCAGGTCGTCGGCATCCCCGTGGCCGACGCCTTCACCGACTACCTGTACGAGGTCACCGACCAGCTCAAGGCGCGGGGGATCCGGGTCGAGGTCGACGAGTCCGACGACCGGTTCCAGAAGAAGATCCGCAACGCGCAGCTGCAGAAGATCCCGTTCATGCTCATCGCCGGTGGCGAGGACGTCGAGAAGGGTGCGGTCAGCTTCCGCTACCGCGACGGGCGCCAGGACAACGGCGTCCCGATCGCCGAAGCGGTCGAGCGGGTCATCGCCGCGGTCGCAAGCCGCGAGCAGGTCTGAGCCCGGATGCTTCGCGCGGTCGCCGCCGGCCCCGCCGCCGTCCTCGCGGCGGCGGTGCTGGCGGGCTGCGGCGGCGACGAGCCGTCGGCGGCCCCGCCCCGGCCGCCCGCGAGCACGCCGACCACGGCGCCGACGTCCGACGCGGCGGTCCCGGGCGGCGACGCCGGCGACCCGGGAGCCGACGCGAGCAACCTCGCCCAGCAGGCCGAGAACCTGGCCCGCGAGAGCGGCAAGCCGACCAGCGACATCGCGCCGCGCGACGGCGAGGTGCTCGGCGCCGACGTGAGCTGGCCGCAGTGCCCGAAGGGCATGGGCATCCCGCAGAAGCAGGGCCAGGGGCTGCCGATGCCGACCGCCGACGCCGAGTACGTCGTCCTCGGTCTCACCAACGGGCCGGCCTTCACGCCCAACCCCTGCCTGGCCGACCAGGTCGCCTGGGTCAAGCAGAACGACGTCCTCGTCTCGGTCTACGCGGTCTCGAGCTATCCGTCGAAGGCCGCCCTCGACGACTACGGCGCCGACGGCCCCTATGACGCGTCCACCACGCTCGGCCGGCTGCGCAACGTCGGCTACCAGCAGGCCCGCTACAACGTCGGCACGATGGGCAAGGTCGGTCTGGTCAGCCCGATCGTGTGGCTCGATGTCGAGCCGGTGCCGCAGTTCGACTGGAGCCCCGACCTGACCGCCAACGCGGCGGTGATCGAGGGCGCAGCGCGCGGCTACGTCGACGCCGGCTTCAAGATCGGCGTCTACTCCACGCCCCACCTCTACCGCACCGTCGTCGGCGACCTCACCCTCGGCGGCGTGCCCGAGTGGCGCGCGGCCGGCCAGACCTCGCGCGCCGAGGCGCTCGACCGCTGCGGTCCCGACTGGTCGATCCAGGGTGGTCCGGCGGTCATGGGGCAGTGGGTCGAGCAGCAGCGCGACCTCGACGTCACGTGTCCCGGCATCGCGGCCGATCTCGGACAGTGGTTCCACCGTTTCACCTGACGGGACGTGAGAGGGTGGCCCCCATGAGCTCGGAAGAGGTGGGCCCCGAGCTGCTCGACGGACGTCGGCGGCGATGGCAGGAGCACAACCAGGTACGCCGTCAGGTGATCATCGACGCCGCGATCACCGTCCTGGAGCGCCAGACGCCGGGCGAGGACGTTCAGGTCCAGGCCGTGGCCGACGAGGCCGGCATGAGCCGCACCGTCATCTACCGCCACTTCGAGGACCGCGCCGACCTCGACCGCGCCGTCCAGCGCCAGATCTGCGAGAACGTCGGCTCCGAGCTCCTGCCCGCCCTCTCCTACGACGGCACGCCCGACCAGATCATCCACCGGATCGTCGGCGCCTTCATCCGCTGGGCCGAGGCCCACCCCACGCTCTACTGGTTCGCCGAGCGCGACCTGTCCGGCTGGGGGCCGAGCCCGCTCAGCGCCGCCGTCGAGCAGGTCGCCGAGGGCATCGAGGGGATCATGTCGATCGTGGTCGCCGCGCTCGGCGTCGAGCTGACCGACGACGACAAGGCCGCGCTCGACCCGTGGGTCTTCGGCATGATCGGCGCCGTCTTCGCGGCGGTGCGCCGCTGGCTGGGGCGCGACGTACGGGCACCCGACACCGACGCGTGCATCAACATCCTGTCCGAGTCGATCTGGCTCCAGATCAACGGCATGGCGCTGGCGCGCGGCCTCAACCTGCCCGACCTCCCGGTCGCCGACCTGCTCCAGGCGCTGCAGCCGGGGGGAGAGGCGTGAGCGACGCGACCGTCGGCCCCGACGGGCTCGAGCGGCTCTGGACGCCCCACCGGATGGCCTACGTCCGCGGCGAGGCCGACGACGAGCCGGCCCACGCCGACCCGCGCCCGGCCTGCCCCTTCTGCCGGATCACCCGTGACCCGGCGACGTCGACCGACGACGAGCTGGTGGTGGTCCGCGGCGCGACGGCGTACGTGATCCTCAACCTGTACCCCTACAACCCCGGCCACCTGATGGTGCTGCCCTACCGGCACGTCGCCGACTATCTCGAGCTCGACGACGCCGAGACGGCCGAGGTGACGGCGCTGACCAAGGCCGCGCTGCGCACCATCCGCACGGTCTCGCACCCGCACGCCTTCAACGTGGGGCTCAACCTCGGGGGAGCGGCGGGCGGATCGCTGTCCGGTCACCTGCACCAGCACGTCGTCCCGCGCTGGTCGGGCGACGCCAACTTCATGACCGTCATCGGCGGCACCAAGACGCTGCCGCAGCTGTTGGGCGAGACCCGCGACCTGCTCGCCGGTGCGTGGCAGTAGGGCGCGATCGAGTAGGTTCCTGACCCGTGTTGGAACGCTTCAAGGAGTTCTGGGCCGGGACGCTGCTCCACCCGTTCGTGCGGCTCTTCATCCGGCTGGGCATCAGCCCGGACGCGGTGACCCTGGTCGGCATGCTCGGCGTGAGCGCGGGTGCGCTGATCTTCTTCCCGCGGGGCGAGCTGCTCATCGGCGTCCTGTTCATCACGGCGTTCGTCTTCAGCGACCTGATCGACGGCCGGATGGCGCGCGAGATGGGCCGGGTGTCGAAGTTCGGGGCCTTCTGGGACTCCACGCTCGACCGGATCGGCGACGGCGCGATCTTCGGCGGCCTCGCCCTCTACTTCGCCGGCACGGGCAAGGACCAGGGTGACAGCTACCTCTACCTCTGCGTGACGCTGTGGTGCCTGGTGATGGGCTCGGTGACGTCGTACGCACGGGCGCGCGCCGAGTCGCTCGGCATGGACGCCAAGGGCGGTATCGCCGAGCGCGCCGACCGACTCGTGTCGATCCTCGTGATGACCGGTCTGGGCGCTCTCCTCGACCTGCCGATCCTGATGTACGTGACGCTGTGGGCGCTCGCCGCGGCCAGCACCTACACGGTGATCTTCCGGGTGCTGAAGGTGCGCCGACAGGCGCTCGCGCTCGACGCGGCGGTCGCGGGCGATACCGATTCCTGAACACCGTTCAGAGGCCGTAGGATCAGTCACATGAGCGAGCAGCAGGAGCACGGCACCACCCGGGTCAAGCGCGGCATGGCCGAGATGCTCAAGGGTGGCGTCATCATGGACGTCGTCACCCCCGAGCAGGCCAAGATCGCCGAGGACGCCGGCGCGGTCGCCGTCATGGCACTGGAGCGGGTCCCCGCCGACATCCGCGCCCAGGGTGGCGTGTCGCGGATGAGCGACCCCGACATGATCGACGGCATCATCGCCGCGGTCTCGATCCCGGTCATGGCCAAGGCGCGCATCGGCCACTTCGCCGAGGCGCAGATCCTGCAGTCGCTGGGTGTCGACTACATCGACGAGTCCGAGGTCCTCACCCCGGCCGACTACGAGAACCACATCGACAAGTGGGCCTTCACGGTCCCGTTCGTGTGCGGCGCGACCAACCTGGGCGAGGCGCTGCGCCGGATCACCGAGGGCGCGGCGATGATCCGCTCCAAGGGCGAGGCCGGCACGGGTGACGTCTCCAACGCGGTGACCCACATGCGCACCATCCGCAAGGAGATCCGCCGCCTCGGCGCGCTGGCCGACGACGAGCTGTACGTCGCGGCCAAGGAGCTGCAGGCGCCCTACGAGCTGGTCGCGGAGGTCGCGCGCACCGGCAAGCTGCCCGTCGTCCTCTTCACCGCCGGCGGCATCGCGACCCCGGCCGACGCGGCGATGATGATGCAGCTGGGCGCCGAGGGCGTCTTCGTGGGCTCGGGCATCTTCAAGTCGGGCAACCCGGCGCAGCGGGCCGAGGCGATCGTCAAGGCCACCACCTTCTTCGACGACCCCGACGTGGTCGCGAAGGTCTCGCGCGGTCTGGGCGAGGCCATGGTCGGCATCAACGTCGAGGAGCTCGCCCAGCCCCACCGCCTCTCCGAGCGCGGCTGGTAGTCCCTCCTCACCGCATCTCCTCGACCCCGTCGGACCTGATCCCAGGTCCGACGGGGTCGCGTGCATCTCCGGGCTCTCCGGCGCGTCTCGCGCGACCACCCACGTCACGAGGCAACGTGGCCGGGGACTAGCCTCTGCGCGTGCCTGCCATCGGTGTCTTCGCCCTCCAGGGCGACGTCCGCGAACATCTCCACACCCTCACCGCCCTCGGCGCCGACGCCTTCCCGGTACGTCGCCCCGCCGAGCTCGAGCGCTGCGACGGCCTGGTGCTGCCGGGCGGGGAGTCGACCACGATGTCGAAGCTGGCGCGCACCTTCGAGCTGCTCGAGCCGCTGCGCGAGCGGATCCGCGGCGGCATGCCGACCTTCGGCACCTGCGCCGGGATGATCCTGCTCGCCGACCGGATCGAGGGCGGTACCGCCGACCAGGAGACCATCGGCGGGCTCGACGTCACCGTGCGGCGCAACGCCTTCGGGCGTCAGGTCGACTCCTTCGAGGCGGACCTGCCGTTCACCGGGCTCGACGCGCCGGTGCACGCCGTCTTCATCCGCGCGCCGTGGGTCGAGCGCACCGGCCCGGACGTCGAGGTGCTCGCCGAGTCCAACGGTCACCCGGTCGCCGTACGGCAGGGACACCTGATGGCGACATCCTTCCACCCCGAGGTCGACGGCGACGGCCGCGTGCACCGGATCTTCCTCGACCTGGTGGCCCGTTAGACTTACGCGGCTGTTCCGGCAGCGATGGTTCGTCGAGGTAGATAGAGGGACGGGAAATGTCTGGCCACTCCAAGTGGGCAACCACGAAGCACAAGAAGGCCGCGATCGACGCCAAGCGCGGCAAGCTCTTCGCGAAGCTGATCAAGAACATCGAGATCGCCGCGAAGATGGGTGGCCCCGACCCCGCCGGCAACCCCACGCTGTTCGACGCCATCCAGAAGGCGAAGAAGCAGTCGGTCCCCAACAAGAACATCGACTCCGCGGTCAAGCGCGGCGGCGGTCTCGAGGGTGGCGGCGTCGACTACGAGACGATCATGTACGAGGTCTACGGCCCGCAGGGCGTCGCCGTCCTCGTCGAGTGCCTCACCGACAACCGCAACCGGGCCGCGATGGAGGTCCGCACCGCGGTCACCCGCAACGGCGGCACGATGGCCGACCCGGGCTCGGTGTCGCGGCTGTTCAGCCGCAAGGGCGTCGTCACGGTCGCCAAGGTCCAGGAGGGCAAGGAGATCTCCGAGGACGACGTCCTCGAGGCCACCCTCGACGCGGGCGCCGAGGAGGTCAACGACCTCGGTGACGCCTTCGAGGTCCAGTCCGAGGCCACCGACGTCGTCGCGGTCCGCAGCGCGCTGCAGGACGCCGGCATCGACTACGACTCGGCCGAGGTGCAGTTCGTCGCCACGATGGACATCCCGGTCGCCGACCCCGCCGCGGCCGGCAAGGTGTTCAAGCTCGTCGACGCGGTCGACGACCTCGACGACGTCCAGAACGTCTTCTCCAACGCCGACATCCCCGACGAGGTCCTCGACCAGATCGACGCGTGACGCGTGTCGCTGCCCGCGCGGGCGGCCGACTCGTCTAACGTGGCGTCCGAACACTTGTTCGGACGGAAGGTGACGACGTGCGCGTGCTCGGGATCGACCCGGGGCTGACCCGCTGCGGCCTCGGCGTGGTCGACGGCTCGATCGGGCGACCGCTGACCCTGGTCGACGTGAGCGTGGTGCGCACGTCGTCCGAGCTCGCGGTGCCCGAGCGTCTGGTCACCATCGAGAAGGGCATCGACGCCCGGCTCGACGAGTACGCGCCCGACGCGGTCGCCATCGAGCGGATCTTCGCCCGCTCCGACGTCAGCACGATCATGGGCACCGCCCAGGCCGCCGGCATCGCCATGGTGTGCGCCGCCCGGCGCGGATTGCCGGTCGCGCTGCACACGCCGAGCGAGGTCAAGGCCGCGGTGTCCGGCAACGGCCGCGCCGACAAGGCCCAGGTCGGCGCGATGGTCACCCGGATCCTGCGCCTCGACGCGATGCCCAAGCCCGCCGACGCCGCCGACGCGCTCGCGCTCGCGATCACCCACATCTGGCGCGGCGGCACCCAGGCGCGCATCGACGCCGCGCTGGCCGCCGCCCGGCCCACCCGCGCCCACCCGACCCGTTCCCGCATCCCCGGAGGAGCCCGATGATCGCCTTCGTCCGCGGCCAGGTGGCCGCGCTCAGCCTGACCAGCGCGGTGCTCGAGGTCGGCGGCGTCGGCCTCGAGCTGATGTGCACGCCCGCCACCCTGGCCCAACTGCGCACCGGCGCCCAGGCGACCCTGCCCACCAGCATGGTCGTCCGCGAGGACTCGCTGACCCTGTTCGGATTCGCCGACGAGGACGAGAAGACGATCTTCGAGCTCGTCCAGACCGCCTCCGGCGTCGGGCCCAAGCTCGCCCAGGCGATCGTCGCGGTGCTCTCGCCCGACGGCGTCCGCACCGCCATCGCCGGCGACGACGTCCGCACTCTCACCAAGGTGCCCGGCATCGGCCAGAAGGGCGCGCAGCGGATCATCCTCGAGCTCAAGGACCGCATCGGCGCTCCCACCGGCTCCGGCGGCGCCGTCCACGCCGGGCCGAGCGCCGACGCGTGGCGCGACCAGGTCCACCAGGGCCTGATGGGCCTGGGCTACAACACCAAGGACGCCGAGAAGGCGGTCGACGCGGTCGCCCCCACGGCCGGCGACGCGCCCGACGTCGGCGCCCTGCTGCGCGCCGCGCTGCGGTCGCTCTCGAAGGCCTGAGAAGGTAGGGCATGGCCTTCCACGAGGACGAGCTCGCCGCGGCCGAGGAGGTCCATCTCCGGTCGCTGACCGCCGCCGAGGCCGAGGGCGACGAGCGCGCGGTCGAGGCCGCGCTGCGCCCGCGCAGTCTCGACGAGGTGGTCGGGCAGGCGCGCGTGCGCGACCAGCTGGGCCTGGTTCTCGAGGCCGCCCGGCAGCGGGGGAGGGCGCCCGACCACGTCCTGCTGTCCGGTCCGCCGGGGCTCGGCAAGACCACGCTGGCGATGATCATCTCCCACGAGATGAACGCGCCCCTGCGGGTCACCAGCGGCCCCGCGATCACCCACGCCGGCGACCTCGCGGCCATCCTGTCCGGTCTCAACGAGGGCGAGGTGCTCTTCGTCGACGAGATCCACCGGATGTCGCGCCCGGCCGAGGAGATGCTCTACCTGGCGATGGAGGACTTCCGGGTCGACGTCGTCATCGGCAAGGGCCCGGGCGCGACCGCGATCCCGCTCGAGATCCCGCCGTTCACGCTCGTCGGCGCCACCACCCGCGCCGGGCTGCTGCCGGGGCCGCTGCGCGACCGCTTCGGGTTCACCGCCCACCTGGAGTTCTACGAGCCGCACGAGCTCGACCTGATCGTGCACCGCTCGGCCGGCCTGCTCGGCGTCGAGCTGACCTCCGAGGGCTCCGCCGAGATCGCCAGCCGCTCCCGCGGCACCCCGCGCATCGCCAACCGGCTGCTGCGCCGGGTCCGCGACTACGCCCAGGTCCGCGCCGACGGCGTGGTGACCCACGGCGTCGCCCAGGCCGCGCTCGACCTGTACGAGGTCGACGGGCTCGGTCTCGACCGGCTCGACCGCGCCGTGCTCGACGCGCTGTGCCGTCGCTTCGGCGGGGGACCGGTCGGCGTCTCGACGCTCGCGGTCGCCGTCGGCGAGGAGCGCGAGACGGTCGAGGAGGTCGCCGAGCCCTTCCTGGTGCGCAACGGCTTCCTCGCACGCACGCCGCGCGGGCGGATCGCCACCCCCGCCGCATGGACCCACCTGGGGCTCACGCCGCCCCCGCTGTCCTACGACGACGCCGCCCCCACGCTGTTCGAGGAGTAGGCCCCGATCCCGCGCGGATCCTCCGCGCGCTGGGGTCCGTGGCTACACTTTGCCGCGGTCCGTTCCGAGCCAGGCTCGGCGCGGCGGCCCATCATGCCCCCCGCTGGAGAAGGTTCTCGTGAAAGACGCGCTGTCCCTGCTGCCGATCGTGGCGATCGCGGCCATCTTCTGGCTGCTCATCATCCGGCCGGCCTCCCGTCAGCGCAAGGAGGCCGCCAGCCTCCAGAGCCGGCTCGCCGCCGGTGACGACGTGATGCTGACCTCCGGCATCCTCGGCACCATCACCGGCCTCGCCGACGACCACGTCGAGCTCGAGATCGCCCCGGGCGTCGCGATCCGCGTCGTCCGCGGCGCGGTCGCGTCGGTGCGCCGTACCGACGTCGACGACGAGAGCCCCTCCGCCGACGGCGACCACGCCGTCGGGTCCGACGACACCGACCACGAGGAGCGCTGAGCATGGCTCGCCGTCCCCGCCCCGGGCGCCACCTAGTCATCTTCTTCCTGGGCCTGGCCATCCTCTACGGCCTCACGGCCCTTTCCCAGGCCAATGTCGGCAAGGGCGAGAGCGCCTGGAAGCCGGCCCTCGGCCTCGACCTCCAGGGCGGCACCCGCATCACGCTGACCGCCGAGGGCTCGCCGAAGAAGGAGAACCTCGACGAGGCCCGCCGGATCATCGACCAGCGCGTCAACGGCTCCGGCGTCGCCGAGGCCACGGTCACCACCCAGGCCGGCAACAACATCGTGGTCGAGGTCCCCGGCAACACGGCCAACCGGGCCCAGCTCGAGGAGACCGTGACCCGGCAGGCGCAGCTGCGCTTCCGCCTGGTCGCCTGCTCCGAGCAGAACCCGTCGAAGTGCGCGGGCGGCGCGACCGGCGGCAACGGCATGACCGGCGGCCTCAACCGCCCGGCTCCGCAGTACAAGGCCGACGGGACGCCCACCCCGAGCCCGACCCCGACCCCGACCGACGGTGCGAGCACCCCGGCTGCCCCGGCCCCGCCGGCGGCGAGCGAGATCGCCAAGACCGCGACCGCGCAGTTCAACATCGACTGGTCGCGCAAGCCCGACGCCGCGTCGATCGCCGAGTTCGCCAAGTACACCTGCAGCCCCAAAGGCATCCTGCTCGGCGCCGACGGCAAGCCGGCCGACCTGCCCGACGTGCCCTACGAGCCGCTCGTCGCCTGCTCGCAGCCCGAGTCCGGCAACGCCTCGCAGAAGTACCTGCTGAGCCGCTCGGTCATCGAGGGCACCGAGCTGACCAACGCCTTCGCCGGCACGCCCCAGAAGGGCATCGGCTGGGAGGTCAACCTCGAGATGGGCAACAGCAAGGACAAGGCCTACCCCAAGGGCTCGACCGGCGCGTCGACCGACTTCGAGACCGTCTCCCGCGCGTTCCGCGGCACCGACGAGCAGTTCGCCATCGTGCTCGACGGCACGATCATCTCGGCGCCGGTCATGACCGCCGTCATCAGCGACGGCCGCTCCAGCATCTCCGGCAACTTCACCGAGCAGAGCGCGCTCGACCTGGCCAACAGCCTCAAGTTCGGCGCCCTGCCCATCAAGTTCAGCGACAGCCAGACCTCCGTCGAGGAGATCGGGCCGTCGCTGGCCGGCAACCAGCTCACCGCCGGTCTGACCGCCGGCGCGATCGGCCTCGTGCTGGTCATGCTCTATTGCCTGATCTACTACCGCGGCCTCGGCCTGGTCGTCGTCAGCTCGCTCTTCGTGGCGGCGTCGATCACCTACGCGATGGTGCTGCTGCTCGGCAAGACGGCCGGCTTCACGCTGACCCTGCCCGGCATCGCAGGTCTGATCATCGCGGTCGGCATCACGGCTGACTCCTTCGTCATCTTCTTCGAGCGCATCCGTGACGAGATGCGCGAGGGCAAGTCGATGCGCGTCGCGGTCGAGACCGGTTGGGCGCGCGCCCGGGTCACCCGGATCGCGGCCAACACGGTCCAGATCCTCTCGGCGCTCGTCCTCTACATCTTCGCCACCGGCGTGGTGAAGGGCTTCGGCTTCGCGCTGGGCCTGACCACGCTCATCGACCTCGCGGTGCTGTTCTGGTTCACCAAGCCGATGGTGTCCTGGCTCGCGCAGTTCAAGGCGTTCAACTCCGGCCACAAGCTGTCCGGACTCAGCAAGGAGACGCTGGGCGTGGAGATCACCCGCTCCCGACGTACCGCCACCGCGGGAGGGGACGCCTGATGGGCAAGATGTCCGTGCTGGGCAACGACCTGTACCAGGGTCGCAAGTCCATCAACTTCGTCGGCAAGCCGTGGCTCTACTACGCCATCTCGGCCGTCGTCGTCGGTCTCGCGATCGCCGTCCTCTTCCTCAAGCCGCTCAACATGGGCGTCGAGTTCACCGGCGGCACCTCGCTGTCGGTCGAGGTCGGGTCCGGCAACGCCACCCAGGCCAATGCCGACCAGCTGCACAACGACGTCGCCGACGCGGCCATCGGCAACGCGCGCAACCCGGTCGTCACGACCGAGGGCAACTCGTCGCTGACCGTCGTCGTCGAGAACCTCAACAAGACCGAGCGCGCCGAGATCACGCAGGTGATCCAGAAGGCCTTCCCGCAGGTCAAGCCCTCCGACGTGTCGATCCAGGACATCGGCCCGAGCTGGGGCCAGGAGGTCGCCAAGCGCGCGGCCACCGGCGTCCTGATCTTCCTGGTGCTCGTCGTCTTGTTCATCTGGGGCTACTTCCGCGAGTGGCGGATGTCCGTGGCCGCGTTCATCGCGCTCTTCCACGATGTCATGCTGACCGTCGGCGTCTACGCGCTCTCGGGCTTCCAGGTCACGCCGGCCGCCGTCACCGGTGTGCTCGCGATCCTCGGCTTCTCCCTCTACGACACGGTCGTCGTGTTCGACAAGATCAAGGAGAACACCGGCGCGCTGCGCAAGTCGACGCAGTCCTACGCCGACGCGGCCAACCTGGCGGTCAACCAGACCCTGGTCCGGTCGATCAACACCTCGATCGTCGCGCTCATCCCGATCGGTGCGATCCTCTACGTCAGCGCCGTCCAGCTCGGCGCCAGCTCGCTGCAGGACCTCGCGCTCGCGCAGTTCGTCGGCATGGGCGTCGGCGTCTACTCCTCGGTCATGCTCGCGCCGCGCGTGCTCGTGCACCTGAAGATGCAGGAGACCGAGGTGCAGCGGCAGGCCCGGCGGGCCAAGGCCAAGCAGCGTGCGCTCGCCGACCGGTACGCCTCGGTCCCGGCCGCCGTCGACGAGGGCCCGGTCGTGGGTCGCGGCGGCGACGACCTCGCCATCCCCGACGAGCTGCTCGACGAGGACGACCTCGGCTTCAGCGTCGAGGAGGAGCCGGCGGCCGCCCGCCGTCCCAGCACCCGCGACGAGGCCAGCGGCAAGGGCCGCGTGGTGCCGACGCAGTCGCGCCCGGTCGCCGACAGCGGCAGCTCCGGACGCAAGCAGCCGACCCGCCAGACGCGGTCCAAGCGCGGCAAGAAGTAGTGGTGGCGACACAGGCTCGGGACCGCGCGGTCGAGGCGCTGACCCGCCTCGTCCGCGACATCCCGGACTTCCCCGAGCCAGGCATCGTCTTCAAGGACATCGCCCCGCTCCTCGCCGACGGCGCCGGCTTCGCGGCCGTG
>NZ_BAABAC010000049.1:170557-239838 GCF_039537225.1 Nocardioides ginsengisoli | reverse complement strand
CCGCGACGCCGACGGCCGTCCGGTCGTCGACAAGGTCGTCGGCATGGAGGCGCGCGGGTTCATCCTGGCGGCACCGGTGGCGGTCGAGCTCGGGGTCGGCTTCGTGCCGGTGCGCAAGGCCGGCAAGCTGCCGCACGAGACGCACCGGGTCGCCTACGCCCTCGAGTACGGCGAGGCGGTGCTCGAGCTGCACCAGGACGCCTTCACGCCGGGGGAGCGGGTGCTGGTGATCGACGACGTCCTGGCGACGGGCGGCACGGCCCGCGCGACCTGCGAGCTGATCGCCCGCTGCGGCGCGCGAGCGGTGACCTTCGCGGTGCTCATGGAGCTCGGCTTCCTGTCCGGGCGCGCCGTGCTCGGCGACGTCCCGGTCGAGGTGCTGGCCACCGTCTGACGCGCGATGGCGCGGCCCCATAGACTGGGGGAATGACGGAAGAGCGCACCTCTCCCCGCGTCCCACCGCGGCCGGTCGCGCCCGTCCCCGCGGAGCCGCCCGCCGGGCGCAGCGTCCGCGCGCGGCTGGCGCGCATGGGCAGCCGCGGCCAGGTCTCCAACCCGGTCCTCGAGCCGCTCTTCCGCGCGGTCCGCGCCAACCACCCCAAGGCCGACCTGGCGCTGCTCGAGCGCGCCTACGTCACCGCCGAGCGGCTGCACTCCGAGCAGAAGCGCAAGAGCGGCGACCCCTACATCACCCACCCGCTCGCGGTGACCACCATCCTCGCCGGCATCGGCATGACCGAGCCGACGCTCGTCGCCGCGCTGCTCCACGACACGGTCGAGGACACGCCGTACACGCTGGAGGAGTGTCGCCGCGACTTCGGCGACGAGGTCGCCCGGCTCGTCGACGGGGTCACCAAGCTCGACAAGGTCGTCTACGGCGACTCGGCCAACGCCGAGACCATCCGCAAGATGATCGTGGCGATGTCGCGCGACATCCGGGTGCTGGTCATCAAGCTCGCCGACCGGCTCCACAACATGCGCACGCTGCGCTTCGTCAAGCAGTCGACGCAGGAGCGCAAGGCCCGCGAGACGCTCGACATCTACGCCCCGCTGGCCCACCGGCTCGGCATGAACACGATCAAGTGGGAGCTCGAGGACCTCGCGTTCGCGACCCTCCACCCGAAGATCTACGACGAGATCGTGCGGCTCGTGGCCGAGCGGGCGCCCTCGCGCGACTCCTTCCTCGCCGAGGTGATCAGCCAGGTCGAGAAGGACCTGCGCGAGGCGAAGATCAAGGCCACCGTCACCGGCCGGCCGAAGCACTACTACTCGATCTACCAGAAGATGATCGTCGGCGGCCGCGACTTCTCCGACATCTACGACCTGGTCGGCATCCGGATCCTCGTCGAGGAGGACCGCGACTGCTACGGCGTCCTCGGTGTGCTGCACTCGCGCTGGAACCCGGTGCTCGGCCGGTTCAAGGACTACGTCGCGATGCCGAAGTTCAACATGTACCAGTCGCTGCACACCACGGTGATCGGCCCGCAGGGCAAGCCGGTGGAGATGCAGATCCGCACCTTCGCGATGCACCGCCGCGCCGAGTACGGCGTCGCCGCCCACTGGAAGTACAAGGAGGACGGCCGCGCCGGCAACGACACCGACCAGCGCGGCGACCTCGACGACATGACGTGGGTGCGCCAGCTGCTCGACTGGCAGAGCGAGGTCGAGGACCCGGGCGAGTTCCTGGAGTCGCTGCGCTTCGAGATCAACCAGACCGAGACCTACGTGTTCACCCCGCGCGGCGACGTGATCGCGCTGCCGTCGGGCTCGACGCCGGTCGACTTCGCCTACGCCGTCCACACCGAGGTCGGCAACCGCACCATCGGCGCGCGGGTCAACGGCCGGCTGGTGCCGCTGGAGTCGACCCTCGAGAACGGCGACGTGGTCGAGGTGTTCACGTCGAAGGCCGAGGGCGCCGGGCCGTCGCGCGACTGGCTCAACTTCGTCAAGTCGCAGCGCGCCCGCTCCAAGATCCGCCAGTGGTTCACCAAGGAGCGGCGCGAGGAGGCGATCGAGCGCGGCAAGGACGAGATCGCCAAGCTGATGCGCAAGGAGGGCCTGCCCCTCAAGCGGCTGCTCAGCCACGACTCGCTCACCGTCGTCGCCGGTGCCTTCCGGCTCACCGACGTCTCGGCGCTCTACGCGGCCGTCGGCGAGGGCAACCTCGGCGCACAGACCGTCGTCCGCAAGGTGATCGAGCTGCACGGCGGCGACGAGGGGGCCCGCGAGGACCTCGCCGAGGCGGTGACCATCACCGGCCGCCGCGGGCGTCCCCGCCCCACGGGCGGCGACGCGGGCGTGATCGTCACCGGCTCACCCGACGTCTGGGTCAAGCTGGCCAAGTGCTGCACGCCGGTTCCGCCCGACTCGATCCTCGGCTTCGTGACCAAGGGCGGGGGAGTCTCGGTGCACCGCAAGGACTGCACCAACGCCGCCAGCCTGCTCGCCCAGCCGGAGAAGCTGGTCGACGTCGAGTGGGCGCCCACCGGCCAGTCGACCTTCCTGGTCAACATCCAGGTCGAGGCGCTCGACCGCTCGCGGCTGCTGTCCGACATCACCATGGTGCTCTCGGACGCCCACGTGAACATCCTCTCGGCCAACCTGACGACGTCCCGCGACCGCGTGGCCAAGTCGCGCTTCACCTTCGAGATGGCCGACGCCAAGCACCTCGACACGGTGCTCAAGGCGGTCCGGTCGGTGCCGGGCGTGTTCGACGCCTATCGCGTGACGCAGTAGCTGGGTTCGGAATCCCCGCTTCAGCGGGGATTCCCTCACTTCCAGGCCCTTGCAAGCGTCAGGAAGCAGCGGAAGACGGCAGGCAGTTGCCGACCACAGCCGCTTATCCACAGCTTCAAAATCGTTGGCCTAGTCCATTCCAAGGCAGGGCAGCGTTCCGTCGTGGAACTTGGACATGACGATCCCCGTCTCGCGGCGATTCGCCTGCGACGCGAGCTCTTGGACTCCGGCGCGCATTCGGACCAGTCGCTCGCGCGAGCGGTGCAGCTCGGATGGCTGGCCCGACCCCGACGTGGTGCCTACGTCGACGGTCCATTGTGGCGAAGCCTCTCGCCGGACCAGCAGTACGCCCTTCGGTGTCGGGCAGCCTTTCGTCAGGCGCACACGGGAGTCATCCTCAGCCACGTATCAGCGCTGCCGTTCCATGACGCCCCCGTCTGGGGCTTCGATCTCGACGACGTACACCTGACGCGTGTCGATGGACGCTCGGGACGTCGAGAGGCTGGCATCCGGCGTCATTGCGGCCAGCTGATGAGCGGTGACGTCGTGGAGTTGCATGACGTGGACGTCATGTCTGCTCTGCGCGCGACACTCGAGGCTTCGCTCGTCGGTTCCGTCGAAGCGTCCTTGGTGGTCGTCAACCATTTTCTCCACCGCGGCGAATACGACCTCCCCACGCTTGCCGCACGGTATGAGGCGTCGATGGATCGCTGGCCGAGCTCATTGACGACGGACCTCGTCCTTCGGCTCGCCGATGCACGCCACGAGTCGGTGGGGGAGACCCGCATGGCCTACTTCTTCTTCGCCCGCAGCCTGCCGAAGCCCATTCCTCAATTCGAGGTGTACGACGGCTCGACGCTCGTGGCGCGCTTGGACTTCGCTCTCCCGGAGCTGGGTGTGTGGATGGAGTTCGACGGGCGGGTGAAGTACGAGCGCTTCCTGCGCACGGGAGAGTCGCCCGCCGATGCGGTCGTGCGCGAGAAGCGGCGCGAGGAGACCGTCGCAGAGCTGACCGGTTGGCGATGCCTGCGCGTCACCTGGGACGACCTTGCAGATCCGCCTCGTCTCGAGCGACGGGTCCGGGATCTGATCGCGTCGGTCTCGCGGTCCCGTCGAGCGGCGGGGTAGCCCTCGGCGCGCAACTTCCTGCCGGAAACTGATAGTTCCTGGCCCTTGCAAGCGTCATTAAGTGTGGGAATCCCCGCTGAAGCGGGGATTCCCACCCCCCAGCACGTCTCAGCGGTAGTCGGCCGACGCCTTGCGGGCCATCTCGAGGAAGGACCGGCGTCCCTCGAGGTTCTCCTCGAGCTCGCGCACCTTCTTCTCGTCACCGCGCGCCCGGGCGGCCTCGAGCTTGGCCTCGGCCTCGGCGATGGCGGCCTCCAGCTTGGAGACCATGTCGTCGGCGCGCGCCGACTTCTCCGGGTCGGTACGACGCCACTGGTCGTCCTCGGCCTTGCGGATGGTGCTCTCGACGGCGCGCATCCGGCCCTCGAGGTCCTTGATCCGATCGCGCGGCACCTTGCCGGCCTCGTCCCACTTCTCGGCGACCACGCGGAAGGCGGCCTTGGCGGCGGCCAGGTCGCCCGAGGACTCGAGCGCGGCGGCGATCGCCTCGGCCTCGACGAGCAGCTCCTCCTTGACCACGGCGTTGGCCGCGAACTCGGTGTCGAGCGCGGCGTTGGCCGCGTCCCGGGCGCCGAAGAAGGTGTCCTGCGCGCCGCGGAAGCGACGCCACAGCTCGTCGTCGACGGCCTTGGGTGCGGGGCCGGCGGCCTTCCAGTCGCGCATCAGGTCGCGGTAGCGGCCCGACGTCGGGCCCCACTCGGTGGACGACGACAGCGCCTCGGCCTCGGCGACCAGGCGCTCCTTGATGACCCGGGCGCCCTCGCGGCGCTCGTCCTGCTCGGCGAAGTGTGCCTTGCGCGCCTTCGTGTACGACGACCGCGCGCTCGAGAAGCGCTTCCACAGCTCGTCGTCGGCCGCCTTGTCGATGCGGGGGAGCTGCTTCCAGGCCTCGAGCAGCTCGCGCAGCCGGTTGGCGCCGTTGCGCCAGTCGCGGCCGGAGGCGATCTTCTCGGCCTCGACGGCGAGCTTCTCCTTCTCCGCCCGCGCGTCGGCCACGCGCTGGGCCTTGGCGGCCTTGCGCGCGTCGCGCTGGGTGGCGATCACCGGGCCGAGCTCGTCGAGCTTGCGGGCCAGGGCCGCCAGATCTCCGACGGCGTGGATGTCGGCGAGCTGATCGCGTACGAGCTTGACCGACGACGCCGCCTCCTCGGGGGAGAGCACGCCGGTCAGGACTCTCTGGTGGAGCAGGTCCACTTCGAGAGCCAGGTTGTCGTACCGCTTGGTGTAGAAGGCCAGAGCCTCCTCGGGCGTCGCGTCGGGCATCTGCCCGACCGCCCGCTCGCCATCGGTCGTCTTCACGTAGACGGTGCCGTCGTCGTCGACGCGGCCCCAGTCGGAGGTAGTCACAGTGGCCCATGCTAATCAAAGCCGGCACAGTCGATAGGCTGACCCGGTGCTGATCGCCGCTTTCCCCGCCGGACCGTGGGGCACCAACTGCTATGTCGCGGCCACGGCACCGGGCGCCGAGTGCGTGGTCATCGACCCCGGCAAGGACGCCGCTGCCGGCGTCGCCGACGTCGTCCGCGAGCACCGGCTCAAGCCCGTCGCCGTGCTGCTGACCCATGGACACATCGACCACATGTGGTCGGTGACGCCCGTCGCGGGCGCCTACGACGCCACGGCGTGGATCCATCCCGGTGACCGCCATCTGCTCAGCGACCCGATGGCCGGCATCTCGAAGGAGTCGGCCGGCATGCTGCTCGGCGGCGACTACGAGTTCACCGAGCCCGACGACGTCGCCGAGCTGACCGACGGCGCCCGGCTCGAGCTCGCCGGCCTCGACTTCGTCGTCGACCACACGCCGGGGCACACCGCCGGCTCGGTCACCTTCCGCACGCCGTGGAGCAACAGCCCCGAGATCTCCGAGGTGATGTTCTCCGGCGACCTGCTCTTCCAGGGCTCGATCGGACGCACCGACCTGCCCGGCGGCGACCACGCCACCATGCTCCGCTCGCTCACCACCAAGGTGCTGCCGCTGGCCGACGACATCGTCGTCCTGCCGGGCCACGGTGAGCAGACCTCCATCGGTCGCGAGCGCGCGACCAACCCGTTCCTGCTCGACCTGCTCGACTCCGGCGACACCGGCCGGGTCACCCGAGGACTGTGACCGTGACATCTGAGAAGGCCAAGGCCGCACCGATCCGACCGCTCAGCGGCTTCCCCGAGCTCCTCCCTGCCCAGCGCTACGTCGAGCAGCAGGTCGTCGCCACCTTGGCGCGCACCTTCGAGCTGCACGGCTTCGCCAACATCGAGACGCGCGCGGTCGAGCCGATGGACCAGCTCCTGCGCAAGGGCGACACGTCCAAGGAGGTCTACGTCCTGCGGCGCCTCCAGGCGGACGACGCCGGCGCCGATGACAGAGCCAAGGGCATCGGCCTCCACTTCGACCTGACCGTTCCCTTCGCGCGCTACGTCCTCGAGAACGCCGGCAAGCTGGAGTTCCCCTTCCGCCGCTTCCAGATCCAGAAGGTGTGGCGCGGCGAGCGGCCCCAGGAGGGCCGGTTCCGCGAGTTCACGCAGGCCGACATCGACATCGTCGGGCGCGACACCCTGTCGTTCCACCACGACGTCGAGGTCGCCCGGGTCATGCTCGAGGCACTGGGGAAGCTCGCCAGTCCTGATTCCATCGGCCTGCCGGGGTTCCGGCTGCAGGTCAACAACCGCAAGCTGATCCAGGGCTTCTACGCCGGCCTCGGTCTCGACGAGCACGGCGTCGACGAGGTGATGCGCCTGGTCGACAAGCTCGACAAGCTCGACCCGGCCACGGTGCGCGAGCTGCTGCTCACCGAGGCGGGCGTGAGCGACGACCAGGCCGACAAGGCGCTCGCGCTGGCGACCATCCGGACCACCGACGACTCCTTCGTCGCGCGGGTCCGGGCGCTCGGCGTCGAGCACGAGCTGCTCGACGAGGGCCTCGACGAGCTCGCGACGCTGGTGCGCGCCTGCGCGCCGCTGGCCACCGAGCGCACCCGCATCGAGGCCGACCTGTCGATCGCCCGCGGCCTCGACTACTACACCGGCACCGTCTTCGAGACCCGACTCGACGGCTACGAGTCGCTCGGCTCCATCTGCTCCGGCGGCCGGTACGACGCCCTCGCGTCCGACGGCCGTACGACGTACCCCGGCGTCGGCATCTCCCTGGGCCTCAGCCGGCTGCTCGTCACGCTCATCCAGCGCGGCGGGCTGACCGCCGACCGCTCGGTGCCGAGCGTCGTCCTGGTCGCGGTCACCGACGAGGAGTCGCGTGCCGGGGCCGACGAGGTCGCCACCGCGCTGCGCGCCCGCGACATCCCGTGCGAGGTCGCGCCCAGCGCGGCCAAGTTCGGCAAGCAGATCCGCCACGCCGAGCGGCGCGGCATCCCGTACGTCTGGTTCACCGGCGCGGCCGGCAAGCCCGACGAGATCAAGGACATCCGCTCCGGAAACCAGGTCGCCGCCGATCGCGCGACCTGGCAGCCTCCTACCGAAGACCTGCGACCGCAGGTGGTCACCCACACCGAAAGGCACTCCTCGTGATCCGCAACCAGGACGCAGGCGCCCTCCGCGCCGCGCACGTCGGCCAGACCGTCACCCTCGCCGGGTGGGTGGCCAATCGGCGTGATCACGGTGGCGTGGCCTTCATCGACCTGCGCGAGGCCAGCGGCGTCGTCCAGGTGGTGATCCGCGACGAGGCGGTGGCCCACGCGCTGCGCGCCGAGTACTGCCTGAAGGTCACCGGCGAGGTCGTCGCCCGCGGCGAGGGCCGCGCCAACCCGAACCTGCCGACCGGCGAGATCGAGGTCGTCGCGAGCGACGTCGAGGTGCTGAGCACCGCGGCGCCGCTGCCGTTCCCGATCAGCGACCATGTCGACGTGGGGGAGGAGGTGCGGCTCAAGCACCGCTACCTCGACCTGCGCCGGACCGCCCCCGGGCACGCCATCCGGCTGCGCAGCAAGGTCAACAAGGCCGCGCGCGACGTCCTCGACAGCCACGGCTTCGTCGAGATCGAGACCCCGACGCTGACGCGCAGCACGCCCGAGGGCGCCCGCGACTTCCTGGTTCCGGCCCGGCTACAGCCCGGCAGCTGGTACGCCCTGCCGCAGAGCCCCCAGCTGTTCAAGCAGCTGCTCATGGTCGCCGGCATGGAGCGCTACTACCAGATCGCGCGCTGCTACCGCGACGAGGACTTCCGCGCCGACCGTCAGCCCGAGTTCACCCAGCTCGACATCGAGATGAGCTTCGTGACCCAGGACGACGTGATCGCCCTGGGCGAGCAGATCGTCGCCGCGCTGTGGAAGCTGATCGGCTACGACATCCCGCTGCCGCTGCCGCGCATGACCTACGCCGACGCGATGGCCCGCTACGGCTCCGACAAGCCCGACCTGCGGATGGGCCTCGAGCTGGTCGAGTGCACCGACTACTTCAAGGAAACGCCGTTCCGCGTGTTCCAGGCGCCGTACGTCGGCGCGGTGGTCATGCCCGGCGGCGCGAGCCAGCCCCGCAAGCAGCTCGACGCCTGGCAGGAGTGGGCCAAGCAGCGTGGCGCCAAGGGCCTGGCCTACGTGCTGGTCCAGGAGGACGGCGAGCTCGGCGGCCCGGTCGCCAAGAACATCACCGACGAGGAGAAGGCCGGCCTGGCCGCCCACGTCGGCGCCCAGCCGGGCGACTGCATCTTCTTCGCCGCCGGCCCGGTGAAGGCCAGCCGGTCGCTGCTCGGCGCCGCGCGCCTCGAGATCGGCCGCCGAGCCGGCCTCATCGACGAGAGCGCCTGGAGCTTCCTCTGGGTCGTCGACGCGCCGCTCTTCGAGCCGGCCGACGAGGCCACCGCCGCGGGCGACGTGGCCGTCGGCGGGGGAGCGTGGACCGCCGTCCACCACGCCTTCACCAGCCCGCAGGACCTGGAGTCCTTCGACACCGACCCGGGCAACGCGCTGGCGTGGGCCTACGACATCGTCTGCAACGGCAACGAGATCGGCGGCGGCTCGGTCCGTATCCACCGCGAGGACATCCAGAAGCGGGTCTTCGAGGTGATGGGCATCGGCGAGGCCGAGGCGGAGGAGAAGTTCGGCTTCCTCCTCGAGGCGTTCAAGTTCGGCGCGCCGCCGCACGGCGGCATCGCGTTCGGCTGGGACCGTGTCGTCGCGCTGCTGGCCGGAACGGACTCGATCCGCGACGTCATCGCCTTCCCCAAGACCGGCGGCGGCTACGACCCGCTGACGGCCGCTCCGGCGCCGATCACGCCGGAGCAGCGGAAGGAAGCCGGTGTGGACGCCCGTCCGGAGGATGAAAAGAAGGTCTGAGCCCTCCGGGGCCGGACGGTTTGCCGAGGGTCGAGACCAAACCGTTACCGCACAGTGCTCGTTCGTAGCCTCTTCCTGTCCTAGAGTCGCACGCGGCGCCGAGTGATCGGCGCCACGGACGGACCCTCCGCGCCCCCAGTGCGGAGGGCGAGGCACAACGGACATAGAGGTGACATGACCACCACGGTGAGCACCCTCGAGAGCGACATCCCGGATCCCACCGGACACCCGGACGACGAGGCTCTCCAGAAGGTCGCCGGAAAGACCCCGACCCGCCTCGCCCTCGAGCGGTTCCGCAAGGACAAGCTGTCCATGGTGTCGTTCACCGTGGTCGTGATCTACGTCGTCGCTGCCGTCGCGGCACCGTTCCTGGTGAAGTTCGGCGTGCTCGACTATCAGACGCCGCACCAGGACCTGCTCAACGAGTACACCCTGCCCACGGGAAGTTGGGGCGGCATCAGCAGCCACCACTGGCTCGGCGTCGAGCCGGGCCTCGGACGCGACGTGCTGTCGAGGGTCTGGCTCGGCACCACGCTCTCGCTGACGATCGCCGTCATCGCGAGCCTGCTCGCCATGACGTTCGGCACCGTCATGGGCATCATCGCCGGCTTCAGCGGCGGCTGGACCGACGGCCTCATCGGCCGGCTGATCGACCTGACGCTGTCGTTCCCCTCGACGCTGATGCTGCTGGCGCTCTCGGCACCGATGTACGCGCTGCTCGTCAACTACATCCACGTGCCCCCGGGCGACGTGGCCTGGGCGACGTACGTCGTGCTCTTCCTGGCGATCTTCGGCTGGCCGCCGATCGCGCGTCTGATCCGCGGCCAGGTGCTGTCGATCCGTGAGCGCGAGTTCGTCCACGCCGCCGTCCTGCTCGGCGCCTCGCGCCGCCGGATCTACTTCAAGGAGATCCTGCCGAACCTCTGGGCCCCGCTGCTCGTCTCGTTCACGCTGCTGCTGCCGGCCTACGTCTCGGCGGAGGCCGCGCTGAGCTACCTCGGCGTGAGCATCCGGCCGCCGACGCCGACGCTGGGCAACGTGCTGCGCGACTCGCTCTTCTTCGCTGACAGCGACCCGGTGTTCTTCTTCGCCCCGGCGCTCGCCATCGCGATCATCGTCGTCTGCTTCAACCTGCTCGGCGACGGGCTGCGTGACGCGCTCGACCCCAAGTCCAACCGCTGACCCAGCGGCGACCCGCAAGAGAACACGCAAGAGACCTCGGCGACACGGCGTCGTCGATTGTGCCGCCGCTTGGCGCGTACACACCGAAGGAGAAGTAATGGCCAACACTCGAAAGCGGTTGCTCGCGGCAACCGCTGCGACTGCCATGGCGGTCACTCTCGCCGCCTGCGGCGGTGGTAGCAGCGACAACAACAAGCCGGGCAGCGGCAACACCACTGCCAAGAAGGGAGGCACGCTCACCTACCTGCTCGCCTCCCCGCTCGGTCACACCGACCCGCAGCGTGTCTACGTCGGTCGCGACATCAGCAACCTCTCCCGCACGGTCTACCGCCAGCTGGTGACCTTCCCGGTGTCGACCGACCTCAAGACGGCCAACACCCCGGTCCCCGACCTCGCCACCGACACCGGCACGTCGTCCAACGGCGGGAAGGTGTGGAAGTTCACCATCAAGGATGGTGTGAAGTGGGAGGACGGACAGGACATCACCTGCGAGGACTTCAAGTACGGCGCCTCGCGCTCGTTCGCCAACGACATCATCACCGGTGGCCCGAACTACCTGCTGTCCTACCTCGACGTGCCGGCCGCCCCTGACGGCTCGCCGTCGTACAAGGGCCCCTACACGGGCAAGGGCCAGGCCGACTTCGACAAGGCGATCACCTGCAACGGCAAGGAGATCACCTACAACTTCAAGAAGCCGTGGCCGGACTTCCCGCTTGCGATCGCGGCGCTCCACATGATGGACCCGTTCCGCAAGGACAAGGACAAGGGCGACGGCTCGAACTTCCAGATCTTCTCCAACGGCCCCTACAAGCTGCAGGGCTCGTGGGCGGAGAACACTGGCGGCACGCTGGTCCGCAACCCGGAGTACGACCCCAAGACCGACTCCACCGACGTCCGCGGCGCGTACCCCGACTCGATCGTCTTCAAGATCGGCAGCACGCCCGAGACGATCAACAACCTGTTCATCCAGGACAGCCCCGACGTCCAGTCGGCCGTGACCGGCAACCGGATCCTGCCGCAGTTCATCCAGAAGGCCGCGTCGCTCGGCAACCGCTACCAGAACGTCGAGTCGCCGTACGTCGACTACCTGGTGCCGAACGTCAAGCGCCTCGCCCTTCCGGTGCGCCAGGCCCTCGCCGTCGCGACGAACATCAACGGCTGGATCACCGCCGGTGGCGGCCCGAAGTTCTACAAGCCGGCCTACACCATCGTGAACCCGTCGGTTCCCGGCTACAAGAAGCTCGACCAGTTCTCGAGCCCGGGTGCGGGCGACACGGCCGCCGCGAAGAAGATCCTGGCCGACGCCGGCATCAAGATGCCGTACAAGATCAAGTTCACCTACGATGGCACCGCCGAGACGTCGAACAAGCAGGCCGCGGCGCTGAAGGACACGTGGGACAAGGCCGGCTTCAGCGTCTCGCTGAACCCGCTGACCGACGCCTACTACCCGACCATCCAGGACCCGAACTCCGACTCGGACATCACCTGGGCCGGCTGGGGTGCTGACTGGCCGTCGGCGCTGACCGTGACCCCGCCGCTGTTCGACAGCCGCGTCAACCTGTCGTCGACGTCGAACAACAACGACTACGGCAACTACAAGAGCGACGAGTTCAACAAGCTCGTCGACCAGGCGCAGAACGCCACCACGATCGAGGACCAGACGAAGTATCTGCAGGACGCCGACGCCGTCCTCGGCAAGGACTACGCCTACATCCCGCTCGAGCAGTCGCTGTTCAACTGGGTCCACGGCTCGAAGGTGAACTTCGAGACGACCCCGGCCTCCAACGGCTTCCCGGACCTGGGCTTCATCAGCATCAAGCAGTGATCCAACCGGCGGGAGCAGGGCTCGGGCCCCGCTCCCGCCACCCGGACCCTCGGGTCCGCCGTCCGACCAGGACACCTACCCGACCGGGTGGGCGCTCGTCGCGTCCACCCGGTCGTCGGGACCGGGCACATCCACCCACCCACCGCATTCGAATCATTGAGGTGAGTTCTGCATGCTGGCTTACGTCATCCGGCGCATCGTCGCCGGCGTCGTGATGCTGCTCGCGATGAGCATGGTGACGTTCCTTCTGTTCTTCGCCTCGCCCGTCGACCCCGCGCGCTACGCCTGCGGGAAGAGCTGCTCGCCGGTCCAGCGCGAGCAGGCCCGCAAGTCGCTCGGCTACCCCGAGCGCGGCAAGGGCGTCTGGGAGAGCAACATCAAGGGCCCGGCCGTGATGTGGGTCGAGTTCACCAAGGGCCTCGTCGCCGGCCGTCAGTTCCCGGCCGACGAGGCACTGCGCAAGGCCGCTCCGGACAATGTCGTCAACTGCTCGGCGCCCTGCCTGGGCTACTCCACCTACAGTGTCCGCACGGTCAACTCGATGGTGACAGAGGCGCTGCCCGTCACGGCGTCGATCGCGACCTTCGCCGTCATCCTGTGGGTGTTCTTCGGCGTGCTGGTCGGGGTCTTGGCCGCGGTGACCAAGGGCTCGTTCATGGATCGCGGCATCGTCGGGTCGGCGCTGTTCATCTACGCCTTCCCGTCGTTCTTCATCGGCACCTTCCTGCTGCAGTACGTCTCGATCAAGTGGAATCTGTATCCTCTGCCCACGTACACGCGGATCGCCGACGGCGGAGTGTGGACCTGGTTCTACAATCTGCTGCTGCCCGCGCTCACGCTGGCGCTGCTCTACCTGGCCAGCTACGCCCGCATGACGCGCGCCTTCGTGCTCGAGTCGCAGACCGAGGACTACATCCGCACCGCAAGGGCCAAGGGCCTCAAGACACCGCGGATCCTGTTCAAGCACTCGCTGCGCGGTGCGCTGACACCGCTGGTGACAATGGCCGGCCTCGACTTCGCGAGCGTGCTCGGCGGCGCGATCATCACCGAGTCGATCTTCAACTTCAACGGCCTCGGCAAGCTCGCCGTCTCGGCCAACACCAATTACGACCTCCCGGTGCTGATCGCGATCGTCCTCGTCGCCGGAGCATTCGTGATCACCGCCAACATCATCGTCGACATCCTGTACGCCTTCATCGACCCGCGCGTGCGGGTCGGCTAGGAGACGCCACGTGACCACCGCGTCCACCCCGTACCTGTCGGTCCGCGACCTCAAGGTCCACTTCCCGACGGTCGACGGCATCGTCAAGGCGACGGACGGCCTGTCCTTCGACCTCGAGCGAGGCAAGACCCTCGGCATCGTCGGCGAGTCCGGCTCGGGCAAGTCCGTGTCGAGCTCGACCATCCTCGGTCTCCACCGCGGCACAAACGCGCAGGTGAGCGGCGAGATCCTTCTCGACGGCACCAACCTGCTCGACCTCGACCGTGAGGAGATGCGCCGCATGCGCGGGCGCGAGGTCTCGATGATCTTCCAGGACCCGCTGTCGGCGATGCACCCGTACTACACGGTCGGCAACCAGCTGATGGAGGCCTACCAGGTCCACCACAAGGTGGGGAAGAAGGTCGCCAAGGCCCGTGCGGTCGAGATGCTCGACCGGGTCGGCATCCCCAACCCGGACAAGCGCGTCAACGACTACCCGCACCAGTTCTCGGGCGGCATGCGGCAGCGCGCGATGATCGCGATGGGGCTCATCAACGACCCCGGCCTGCTCATCGCCGACGAGCCCACGACGGCGCTGGACGTGACGGTGCAGGCGCAGATCCTCGACCTGCTCCAGGACCTGCAGCGCGAGTTCAACTCGGCGATCATCATCATCACCCACGACCTGGGCGTCGTGGCCGAGATGGCCGACGACGTCCTGGTGATGTACGCCGGCCGCGCCGTCGAGTACGGGCCGTGCAACGAGATCCTGACGCACCCGGAGATGCCCTACACGTGGGGCCTGCTCTCCAGCGTCCCCGACGTCGCGGGTGACACCGAGGCCCGGCTGGTGCCCATCCCCGGCAGCCCGCCGAGCCTGCTGAACCCGCCGTCCGGCTGTGCCTTCCACCCGCGCTGCGCGCACCGGGACAAGGTGCCGGGCGACCTGTGCCGGACCGACCTTCCCGAGCTGGTCGCCGGCGCGCGGGGCGGCCACCACCTCAAGCGCTGCCACCTGCCCGACCCGGATGCCATCTACCTGACCGAGGTGCTGCCCGAGATCGCGCCGGACCTGGCGAAGGAGCTGTGATGAGCGAGAACACCGGCACGGAGACCGTGTTCGAGAGCGGCGACAACGACGGCCCTGTCGAGGTCGTCGGCCACGCCGCGGCAGTGGCGCCCAAGGACGCGAAGCCGATCCTCGAGGTCGACCAGCTCCGGATGCACTTCCCGGTCAAGTCGCCGGGCCTGTTCCGGCGTACCGTCGGGCACGTCCAGGCCGTCGACGGCATCTCCTTCCAGGTCGCGGAGGCCAGCTCGCTCGGTCTGGTCGGCGAGTCCGGCTGCGGCAAGTCGACCACCGGTCGCCTGATCACCCGGCTCTACGACCCGACCTCGGGCCAGATCCGGTTCGAGGGCAAGGACATCGCCAAGGCGCACCCGCGCGAGCTGAAGCCGCTGCGCCGCGACATCCAGATGATCTTCCAGGACCCGTACACGTCGCTGAACCCGCGGCACACGGTCGGCGCGATCATCGGCGCACCGCTGCTCATCCACAAGCTCCTGCCGCGGAACAAGGTCCTCGGCCGGGTCCAGGAGCTGCTCGAGATCGTCGGTCTCAACCCGGAGCACTACAACCGCTACCCGCACGAGTTCTCCGGCGGCCAGCGCCAGCGCATCGGCATCGCCCGCGCGCTGACCCTGCACCCGAAGCTGCTCGTCGCGGACGAGCCCGTCTCCGCGCTCGACGTGTCGATCCAGGCGCAGGTCATCAACCTGCTCCAGGACATCCAGAACGAGTTCGGCGTGGCGTTCCTCTTCATCGCCCACGACCTCGCGGTGGTCCGGCACTTCTGCCCGGAGATCGCGGTCATGTACCTCGGCAAGATCGTCGAGATCGGCGACCGCGAGTCGATCTACGAGAACGCCCACCACCCGTACACGCAGGCGCTGCTCTCCGCGGTGCCCGACGTGCGCCAGGCGGCGACGGGCGAGCGGCGCGACCGGATCCGGCTGCAGGGCGACGTCCCGAGCCCGATCAACCCGCCGTCCGGCTGCCGGTTCCGCACCCGCTGCCCGATCGCCCAGGAGATCTGCGCCAAGCACGAGCCGCCGCTGCTGCAGATCGGCCGTCAGCACAAGGTCGCCTGCCACTTCCCGGGCCGGATCGGCGAGGCTCCGCGCGAGCCGCTGACCGCCGGGCTGCTGGGCGTCGACGCCGAGGGCCGTCCCGACCCGGGCGCCAGCCCGAGCACCGACCTGGTCGAGCAGCCGGGCTACGCCGACACCTGGTTCGACCTCGACAACAAGTCCATCGGGCGCGCCTGATCGACTCCTGCCGGGCCGTGCCGCCCACGTCTCCCACCTCGGGTGACGTCGGTGGCACGGCCTAGAGTCATTTCCGTGGACTCCGACCTCCAGCTCTTCGACACGCCCGGCGCCGGGCCCTCCGGGGCGGCGACGACGGGCGGGTCGCTGGCCGACGCGACGCATGCGGCGGCACCGCTCGCCGTACGCATGCGGCCGCGCGACCTCGACGAGCTGGTCGGGCAGTCGCACCTGCGGGCCCCGGGGTCGCCGCTGCGGCAGCTGGTCGACGGCGACAAGCCGCTCTCGCTGCTGCTGTGGGGGCCGCCGGGCACCGGGAAGACGACGATCGCCTCGATCGTCAGCCAGCAGACCGGACGACGGTTCGTCGAGATCTCGGCAGTGTCGGCCGGGGTCAAGGAGGTCCGCGCGGCGATCGACCAGGCGCGGCGCGAGCTGATCGCGACCAGTCGCGAGACGGTGCTCTTCGTCGACGAGGTCCACCGGTTCAGCAAGGCGCAGCAGGACGCGCTCCTGCCGGGTGTCGAGAACCGGTGGGTGACGCTGGTCGCGGCGACGACCGAGAACCCGTCCTTCAGCGTGATCTCGCCGCTGCTCTCGCGCAGCCTGCTGCTGCGCCTCCAGCCGCTCACCGACGACGACATCGCCGAGGTGATCGACCGGGCGGTCGCCGACGAGCGGGGGCTGGGCGGCGAGTTCGCGCTCGACGACGAGGCGCGCTCGCACCTGGTCCGGCTAGCCGGGGGAGACGCGCGGCGGTCGCTGACCTATCTCGAGGCGGCGGCGGGAGCGGCCGTCTCGAAGGGTCTCGACGTGATCGACGTCGAGACCGCCGAGACGGCGGCCGACCAGGCGGCGGTGCGCTACGACCGCGACGGTGACCAGCACTACGACGTGGTGAGCGCCTTCATCAAGTCGATCCGCGGCTCCGACGCCGATGCGGCGCTGCACTACCTCGCGCGCATGCTCGAGGCGGGGGAGGACCCGCGCTTCATCGCCCGCCGGCTGATGATCTCGGCCAGCGAGGACATCGGCCTCGCCGACCCGACCGCGCTGCAGACCGCGGCCGCCGCCGCGCAGGTCGTGCAGATGATCGGCCTCCCCGAGGGCCGGCTCACCCTCGCGCACGCGACGATCGCGCTCGCCGTGGCGCCCAAGTCCAACGCCGTCACCACCGCGATCGGCGCGGCCGTCGCCGACGTCAAGGCCGGCAAGATCGGCGCCGTCCCGCCGCACCTGCGCGACGCCCACTACGCCGGCGCCAAGGGCCTGGGGCACGGCGTCGGCTACGTCTACAGCCACGACGCGCCGTTCGGCATCGCCGAGCAGCAGTACGCGCCCGACGTCATCCTCGACGCCGAGTACTACCGCCCCACCGAGCACGGCGCCGAGGCGGCGGTGAAGCAGCGGTGGGAGCGGGTACGCCGCCTCATCCGCGGCAAGTAGGCTTGTCCGTCGTGACCTCCGACCTCGCCGTACCGACCTGGCTGGCCGTCGCGATCGTGCTGGCCCTCGTGGTCCTGGCGGTCGCGGCGCTCCGCCTCGCGCGGTCCGTGCGCCAGGCGCGGAGCCAGACCGAGGCGCTGCTCGCGGCGGCCGCCCACGACGCCGACGCGCTGCGCGAGCAGCTGGCCGGCATCGAGGCCGAGCTGGCCGCCCAGCAGGCGGTCGCGCAGCGTCGCGACCGGAGGCCGGTGACGGTGGTCGACGAGCGGGAGTACGTCATCACCGACCTCGGCCACGACCGTGGTCCGCGGGTGCCCGCGCGCGTCGTCCCGGCGCCGGTGTTCACCGACATCGTGATCCGCGAGAGCGTGATCAAGACCGCCGCGCTCGCCGCCGGGCTGCGCCGGGCGCTGTCCGCCGAGGCGCGCAACCGGATCCGGTTCGAGATGAAGCGCGAGGTCAAGCGCTCGCGCAAGGAGCGCAAGGCCATGCTCAAGCAGGCCCGCCGTGACTGGGAGGCCCGCCAGCGCGCGACGCTCGAGGTGTCGCCGTGAAGTCCGGCGTCTGGTTCGCGGCCGGCGCCGCCGCCGGCGTCTACGGCATGGTCCGCGTACGACGACTCGCCGAGGCGTTCACGCCCGACGGGATGCGCGACCGGATCGGCGCGGCCTTCGTCGGCGCCCGCATGTTCCGCGAGGAGGTCGCGCAGGGGCAGGCCGAGGCCGAGACCCACCTGCGGGCCCGCCTCCAGGCCGCCGACGCCCGCCATCGCGAGCTCGCCGCCCCCAGCACGCCCAGCATCACCCGCACCACCGGCACCACGCCGATCGACAGCACCAGCACCCGCACCATCACGACGGCCGAGTCGGCCGCCCTCGACCAGGAAGGCTCCCGATGAGCAGCGACCGGTACCTGAGCAGCGCAGAGATCCGCAACCGGTTCCTCGCCCACTTCGAGGGGCGCGGCCACACCGTCGTACCGTCGGCGTCACTGCTGCTCGACGACCCCAACCTGCTCTTCGTCAACGCCGGCATGGTGCCCTTCAAGCCGTACTTCCTCGGCCAGGAGACGCCGCCGTTCCAGCGCGCGACCAGCGTGCAGAAGTGCGTGCGCACCCTCGACATCGAGGAGGTCGGCAAGACCACCCGGCACGGCACGTTCTTCCAGATGAACGGCAACTTCTCGTTCGGCGACTACTTCAAGGAAGGCGCCATCCAGTACGCCTGGGAGCTGATCACCAACGCCCAGGCCGACGGCGGCTTCGGCTTCGACCCCGACAAGATCTGGGTCACCGTCCTCCCGGACGACGACGAGGCGCGCGACGCGTGGAAGCGGATCGCCGGCCTGACCGACGAGCGGATCCAGCCGCGCGGCCTCAAGGACAACTACTGGAACATGGGCATCCCCGGCCCGGGCGGCCCGTGCAGCGAGATCTACATCGACCGCGGCCCCGAGTTCGGCCCCGACGGCGGCCCCGAGGCCGACGAGGACCGGTTCCTGGAGATCTGGAACCTGGTCTTCATGCAGGAGGAGCTCAGCGCCGTCCGCGCCAAGGACGACTTCGACGTCGCCGGCCCGCTGCCGAGCAAGAACATCGACACCGGCATGGGCCTCGAGCGGGTCGCCTACCTGCTCCAGGACAAGCACAACATGTACGAGATCGACACCATCTTCCCGGTGATCGAGAAGGCGATGGACCTCTCGGGCAAGAAGTACGGCGCGAGCGGCGCCGACGCCCACGTCGACGACGTCCGCTTCCGCGTGGTCGCCGACCACGTCCGCAGCTCGCTCATGCTCATCGGCGACGGCGTCACCCCCGGCAACGAGGGCCGCGGCTACGTCCTGCGCCGGCTGCTGCGCCGCGCGGTCCGCAACATGCGCCTGCTCGGCTACCAGGACCCGTCGCTGCCCGAGCTGCTGCCCGTGTCGCGCGACAAGATGGGGGAGAGCTACCCCGAGCTGGTCACCGGCTGGGACCGGATCGCCCAGGTCGCGTACGCCGAGGAGGAGGCCTTCCGCAAGACGCTGCAGGCCGGCACCCAGATCTTCGACCTCGCAGCGGGCGAGGTGAAGCAGGCCGGGGCGACCACCATCTCCGGCGAGAAGGCGTTCGCGCTGCACGACACCTACGGCTTCCCGATCGACCTGACCCTCGAGATGGCGGCCGAGGCTGGTCTCGCCGTCGACGAGCCGGGCTTCCGCGAGCTGATGGCCGAGCAGCGGGCGCGGGCCAAGGCCGACGCGAAGGCGAAGAAGGGCCAGCACGCCGACACCGGCGTCTACCGCGACATCCTCGACGCCAACGGCCCGACCGAGTGGCTGGCCTACGAGACGCTCGAGACCGAGTCCCGGCCGCTGGCGCTGCTGCGCGAGGGCGCCGCCGTACCGGCGCTGGCGACGGGCGAGATCGGCGAGCTGGTCCTCGACCGGACGCCGTTCTACGCCGAGTCCGGTGGCCAGGTCGCCGACGCCGGCGTGATCGAGTTCGCCGGCGGCAAGCTGGAGGTGCTCGATGTCCAGCGCCCGGTGCGCGGGCTCGTCGTCCACCAGGTGCGCGTGCTCGAGGGCGAGCTGCCCGCCGACGCCCGCGAGCTGCACGCGAAGGTCGACCCGCAGTGGCGCATCGGCGCCCGACAGGCCCACTCCGGCACGCACATCGTCCACGCGGCGCTGCGCGAGGTGCTCGGGCCCACCGCGCTGCAGTCCGGCTCCTACAACCGGCCCGGCTACCTGCGCCTCGACTTCGGCTGGCTCAACGCGCTCAAGCCCGAGCAGGTCCGCGAGATCGAGCAGGTCGCCAACAACGCGCTGCGCGCCGACCTGCCGGTCGGCTGGCAGTACATGACGCTCGGCGAGGCCAAGGACTGGGGCGCGATCGCCCTCTTCGGCGAGACCTACGACGACCAGAAGGTGCGCGTCGTCGAGATCGGCGGCCCCTGGTCGCGCGAGCTCTGCGGCGGCACGCACGTCGACCACTCCAGCCAGGTCGGCACCCTCGTCGTCACCGGCGAGGCGTCCGTCGGCTCCGGCAACCGCCGGATCGAGGCGCTCACCGGCGTCGAGGGCTTCTCCTACCTGGCCCGCGAGCGCGACGTCGTCGGCCAGCTGTCGACGCTGCTCAAGGCGCAGCCCGACGACCTGGTCGGGCGGGTCGGCGATCTCGTCGACCGGCTCAAGCAGGTCGAGAAGGAGATGGACCGGATCCGCCTCCAGCAGCTGCTGGCCGGCGGCGCGGCGATCGCCGACAGCGCGAGCGACGTCAACGGCGTGCGGCTGGTGGCCCAGCGCCTCGACGGCGCGGCCGCCGGCGACGTCCGCACGCTCGCGACCGACGTCCGTGCCCGGCTGACCGGCGATGCGCCGGCGGTGGTCGTCCTGATCGGCGCCGCCGACGGCAAGGCCGCGATCGTGGCCGCCCTCAACGACGCGGCCCAGGCCCGCGGCCTCGCCGCCGGCGACCTGGTCCGCGCCGCGGCGCCCTTCCTCGACGGCAAGGGCGGCGGCAAGGCCGACATGGCGCAGGGCGGCGGCACCGACGTGTCCCGCATCGACGAGGCGCTCGCCGCCGTGACAGCCGCGGTGGCGAACGCCTGATGCGGGTGGGCGTCCGCCTCGGTGTGGACCCCGGGGACGCCCGGATCGGCGTCGCACGCAGCGACCCGTCCGGGATTCTCGCCACCCCCGTCGAGACGGTACGACGTGGCAAGGGCGACCTGCGTCGGCTGCACCAGCTGCTGACCGCCGAGAACGCGGTCGAGGTGGTCATGGGCCTGCCCCGCTCGCTCGGCGGCGGGGAGGGCCCGGCGGCGCTGAAGACGCGGGAGTTCGCCGTACGGCTGGCCCGGCGGATCGCGCCGGTGCCGGTGCGGCTCGTCGACGAACGGCTCACCACGGTGACGGCGGAGGCTATGCTGCGCGACCAGCGCAAGGGCGCGAAGCGTCGTGCGGTGGTCGACCAGGTCGCGGCGGTCGTCATCCTGCAGCAGGCGCTCGACGCCGAGCGCGCGACCGGCACCCCCCCGGGCGAGCTGGTGACACCCACGGACGAGGAGAACGATGACTGAGTCGGAGTCGGTCCTGCCGGAGCCGTCGCCCGGACGGCGACGTGCGAAGAAGCGGCGCTCGGGCTGCCTGCCGATGCTGGTCGTCGTGGTGATCTTCGGCGCCGTCGTCGCGTGGTTCGCGCGCGGCGCCATCGCCGACGTCAAGGACATGCTGGCCGGACCCGCCGACTACGCGGGCCCCGGCAGCGGTGAGGTCGTGCTCGTCATCGACCCGGGCCAGTCGGTCACCTCGATGGGCGAGGAGCTGAAGAGCCTCGGCGTCGTCGCGTCGTCGAAGGCGTTCGTCGACGCGGCCTCCGACAACCCGAAGTCGACGTCGATCCAGGCCGGCACCTACCTGCTGAAGAAGAAGATGAGGGCGTCCGACGTCGTCAGCATCCTGGTCGACCCGTCGAAGATGGCGAAGGAGACGGTGACCATCCCCGAGGGGATGCGCCTCGACGACATCGTCAAGACCCTCGCGAAGAAGACCGACTTCACGGCGGCGCAGTACCGCAAGGTGCTCGCCGACCCGGCCGCGCTCGGGCTGCCGGCCTCCGCCGCCGGCAACCCCGAGGGCTACCTGTTCCCCGCGACGTACGTGGTGACGCCGGCCGACACCCCGACCACGGTCCTCAAGGCGATGGTCGCCAAGTGGAAGTCGACCGCGGCGTCGCTCGACCTCGACGCGCAGGCGCAGAAGCTCGGCATCACCGCGCACGAGGTGCTGACGGTCGCGAGCATGCTGGAGTTCGAGGCCAACCGCACGCAGGACTATCCGAAGGTGGCGCGAGCGATCTACAACCGCCTCGACAAGGACATGGCGCTCCAGTCGGACGCCACCGTGGCCTACGCCAACGGCCTGTCGGGTGAGGTGTGGACGACGTCGACGCAGCGGCAGATCGACTCGCCGTACAACACCTACCTGCACCAGGGCCTCCCGCCCGGTCCGATCGGCAACCCGGGCGAGGCGACGCTCGACGCCGCGCTGCACCCGGCCAACGGGCCGTGGCTGTACTGGGTGGTCGTCAACCTCAAGACCGGCGAGACGGTCTTCTCGACGACGCTGGCCGAGCACAACGCCGCGACGCAGAAGCTGCGCGAGTACTGCCAGACCTCCGACGCCTGCTGACCCGATGACCTCGCTGCGCTGCGCCGTCCTCGGCGACCCGATCTCGCACTCGCTCTCGCCGGCCCTGCACCGCGCCGGCTACGCGGCGCTCGGCATCGACGCGTCCTACGACGCGGTGCGGGTGCCGGCCGGCGAGCTGGCGGGCTTCGTGTCCGGGCTCGACGCGTCGTGGCGGGGACTGTCGGTGACGGCACCGCTCAAGCGCGAGGCGCTCGACTACGCCGACGAGGTCAGCGACCGCGCGCGGCTGGCCGGTGGCGCCAACACCCTGGTCCGTACGGCGACCGGCTGGGCCGCCGACAACACCGACCTGCCGGGAGCGATGGCCGCCGTCCGCGAGAGGTACGACGGTCCGGTCAGCGCCGCGACCATCGTCGGCGCCGGCGCGACCGCCGCCTCGACGGGCCTCGCGCTCGCCGAGCTGGGCGCCCGCACGATCCGCCTCCTCGCGCGGGATCGCGCGCGGGCGGCGGAGACCGTCGCGGCGCTGCAGCGGCACCCGGGACTGGAGGTCGACGTCGTACCGATCGACTGCGCGGCGATGATCGGCGAGGTCGTCGTCTCGACCATCCCGGCCGCGGCGCAGACCGAGGCCCTGGTCGGCAGCACCGCCGACGCGGCGGTCGTCTTCGAGGTCGTCTACGACCCGTGGCCCACGCCACTCGCCGCCGCCGCGCGCGACCGCGAGCAGCCGCTGGTGTCGGGCCTCGACCTGCTGGTGCACCAGGCGGTGCTGCAGTTCGCGATGTTCACTGGTCAGGAAGGACCACTGGGCGCGATGCGCTCGGCGGGCGAGAGCGCGCTGGCCGCCCGGTAGGTTCGCGGCATGGAGCTGCTCCCGGCGCTGGTCTGCGCCCTGATCGCGGGTGCGTCGGGCCTGCTGGTGCCGCGGCTGATCGCGTGGTGCCCGGAGCCGGAGCACGACCCGACGGAGAACCCGGAGGACTTCCCGGACCACGTTCCCTTCGCGGTGTTGGCCGCGCGGCCGGGGCTGACGGTGCGCTCGGTGGTGGCGTGCGCCCTTGCGGGGGCGGTGCTGGGCGGGGCGCTCGGGTGGACCTGGGCGCTGCTGTGGCTGCTCTTCCTGGTGCCGGTCTGCTGTGCGCTCACGGTGATCGACTTCGTCACCTGGTACCTCCCGTCGCGGCTGATCCGGCCGTCCTGGGTGATCGTCGGCCTGCTGGTCGTCGTCGCCGCGGTCGCACTCCGCGCCCCGGACGTGGCGCTGTGGGGGCTCGGGGGATTCGTCGGGCTGGGCGGCTACTACGGCCTGATGCGGCTGATCAGCCCCCGCTCGATGGCGGGCGGCGACGTACGGCTGGGGGCGCTGCTCGGCGCGGCGCTCGGGCCCTTCGGCGTCGGCGTGCTGCTCGCGTCGGTGCTCGCGGCCGCCGTCCTGGGGGTGGTGGCGATGGTGCCCATGCGGCTGCGCGGCACGATGATCCGGCGGCGGCTGCCGTACGGCCCGTTCCTGGTGCTGGGAGCGCTGGTCGCGATCGTGGCGGGGCAGGTGCTGGCCGGCTGAGCGGACCGGTCTGCGTCGTACCGGACGATTCGGTCGTGAGATCGCCCGATTCGCGACCGATACGTCCGGTACGACGAGTGCCCGGGCTTGTCGCTGTCCCTACGCGTCTTCTACCGGGTGGGCGACGACCAGCTGATCGTGCTGCGCGTCCTCCATCGTCGTCGGGACCGCGCGGAGCTTTGGGACGGGTCCGAGGCGCGCGAGTGACGCATGGGAGACTTCTCCCATGTTGCGCTGGCTGACCGCGGGGGAGTCCCACGGCCCCTCCCTGGTCGCGATCCTCGAGGGCCTGCCGGCCCATGTCGAGGTCGCGACCGACGACATCTCCGATGCTCTGGCCCGTCGCCGTCTCGGCTACGGCCGGGGGGCGCGGATGAAGTTCGAGGCCGACGAGGTCACCATCACCGGTGGCATCCGGCACGGACGCACCCAGGGCGGCCCGGTCGCGATCGAGGTCGGCAACACCGAGTGGCCCAAGTGGGAGACGGTCATGTCGGCCGACCCGGTCGACCCGGAGGTGCTGGAGAAGCAGGCGCGCAACGCGCCGCTGACGCGGCCGCGGCCGGGGCACGCCGACCTGGCCGGCATGCAGAAGTACGACTTCGACGACGCCCGCCCGATCCTGGAGCGCGCCTCCGCCCGTGAGACCGCGGCGCGGGTCGCGCTCGGCCGGGTGGCGAGCAACTTCCTCGAGCAGGCGACCGGCGCGCGGATCGTGAGCCACGTCCTCGAGATCGGCGGCGTCCGTACGCCGTCGCGCGAGCTCCCGGCCCCCGACGACGTCGCGCGCCTCGACGCCGACCCGGTCCGCTGCCTCGACGCCGACGGATCGAAGCAGATGGTCGAGCGGATCGACCAGGCCCACAAGGACGGCGACACGCTCGGCGGCGTCGTCGAGGTCGTCGTCCACGGGCTGCCGCCGGGCCTCGGCTCGCACGTCCACTGGGACCGCCGGCTCGACGCGCGCCTCGCCGGCGCGCTGATGGGCATCCAGGCGATCAAGGGCGTCGAGGTCGGCGACGGCTTCGAGCTGGCGGCGACGCCGGGCTCGCTCGCGCACGACGAGATCGTGTCCACCGACGAGGGCCTGCGCCGGGTCTCCGGCCGCTCCGGCGGCACCGAGGGCGGCATGACGACCGGCGAGATCCTGCGCGTGCGCGCGGCGATGAAGCCGATCGCCACGGTCCCGCGGGCGCTGCGCACGGTCGACCTCGCCACCGGCGAGGAGGCGGTCGCGCACCACCAGCGCTCCGACGTCTGCGCCGTCCCCGCGGCGGGCATCGTCGCGGAGGCGATGGTCGCGCTGGTGCTGGCCGACGCCGTCCTGGAGAAGTTCGGCGGCGACTCGGTCGGCGAGACCGCACGCAACGTGCAGACCTACCTCGACACGCTCCGGTTCAAGTGAGCAACGTTCCCGAGGGCCGGGGTGCGGGGGTCCACGGGGGCGGAACCCCCGTGCGTGCCCCCGTGTGTGTCCTGATCGGCACCATGGGCGCCGGCAAGACCACCGTGGGGCGGCTGGTGGCCGAGGCGATCGGCGTCGGCTTCGTCGACAGCGACCAGCTGATCGAGGACAAGGTCGGCAAGAGCGTCCAGGACGTCTTCGTCGAGGACGGCGAGCAGGCGTTCCGCGCGCTGGAGCGCGAGACCGTCGCGTGGGCCCTCGACAACCACGACGGCGTCATCTCGCTCGGTGGCGGCGCGGTCCTCGACCCGTCGACGCAGGCGCTGCTCGCCGCCCACCAGGTCGTCTTCCTGCGCGTGGGGCTCAGCGACGCGGTCAAGCGGGTCGGGCTCGGCTCGGGGCGGCCGCTGCTGCTCGGCAACGTCCGGGCGCGGGTCAAGCAGCTGCTCGACGAGCGCACGCCGGTCTACCAGGGCCTGGCCCGGATCACCGTCGAGACCGACGACCGCCCACCCGCCGACGTCGCGGCCGAGATCGTCGCCGCCATCACCGCCCCCGGGGAGTCCACGTGACCGCACCGACCGTCCTCCACGTCGCCACCGCGTCGCCGTACGACGTCGTGGTCGGCCACGGCGTCCTCGACCGACTGCGCGGGCTGCTGCCCGCCGGTGTCCAGCGGGTCGCGATCATCACTCCCGAGTCGCTCGAGCACCTGCTCGAGCCCTTCGCCGATCTGCTGGAGGGGCTGGACGTCATCGTCCTCCAGGTCCCCGACGGCGAGGAGGCGAAGAACTGGGAGGTCGCCGCGGCGTGCTGGGAGTCGCTCGGCGAGGAGGGCTTCACCCGCTCCGACGCGGTCGTCACGCTCGGCGGCGGCGCGACCACCGACCTCGGCGGGTTCGTCGCGGCCACCTGGCTGCGCGGCGTGGCCGTCGTCCACGTCCCGACCTCGCTGCTCGCGATGGTCGACGCGGCGGTCGGCGGCAAGACCGGCATCGACACCCCCGCGGGCAAGAACCTGGTGGGCTCCTTCCACGAGCCGGCCGGCGTCCTGTGCGACCTCGACCTGCTCGCCACGCTGCCGCGCGAGGAGCTCGTCGCGGGCCTCGGCGAGGTCATCAAGTGCGGCTTCATCGCCGACCCCGAGATCCTGGCCATCGTCGAGCGGACGGCGCCCGAGGCGCTCACCGCCGAGTCGGCCGAGCTGCGTGAGCTCGTCGAGCGCGCGATCCAGGTCAAGGCCGACGTGGTCGCGGTCGACCTCAAGGAGACCGGCGGCGCCGACGGCCATCCCGGCCGCGAGGCCCTCAACTACGGCCACACGCTCGCGCACGCGATCGAGAAGGCCACCGACTACTCCATCCGGCACGGCGAGGCCGTCGCGATCGGCTGCGTCTACGTCGCCGAGCTGGCCGCCCGCGCCGGGGGCCTCGCTCCCGAGCTCGTCGCCCGCCACCACAGCGCGTTCGGGCGGGTGGGCCTGCCGACCACGTGGCGCGGCGCCGATTTCGACAGCCTGCTCGCCACCATGCGGGTCGACAAGAAGTCGCGCGGCAACCAGCTGCGGTTCGTGGTGCTGTCCGACCTGGCCAAGCCGGTCGTGCTCGCCGGCCCGTCCGAGGACGACCTGCGCGCCGCCTACACCGCGATCTCCGGAGGTGCGGCATGAGCAAGCGCGACGTCTACGTCCTCAACGGCCCCAACCTGGGGCGGCTCGGCCGCCGGCAGCCGGAGATCTACGGCAGCACCACCCACGTCGACCTGCAGGACCGGTTGATGCCGGCGTGGGGCAAGGAGCTGGGGCTCAGGATCCACTTCTCCCAGACCAACCACGAGGGTCAGCTGCTCGACTGGCTCAACGACGCCGCCGACCGCGGCTGGCCCGTCGTCCTCAATGCGGGCGCCTGGACCCACTACTCCTACGCCCTCTACGACGCCTGCGCGCAGCTGACCGCGCCGCTCGTCGAGGTCCACATCAGCGCGCCGTCGAAGCGGCCGGAGGAGTTCCGGCACCACTCGGTCGTCACCCCGCACGCGGCGAAGGTGATCGAGGGTCAGGGCATCGACGGCTACCGGCAGGCGCTGGAGTTCATCGCGCGGTCGTGACGCCGACCGGCTCCGTCATGCCACGGAGCCGGGTCAGGCCGCGGTGCCGGGCCACCCGGACGGCGGCGGCGCTGATGCCGAGAGCGTCGGCGGTCTGCCGGGTGCTCAGCCCGGCCACCTCGGTGCACGCGAGGACCTCGCCCTCGCGGGTGGGCACCGACGCCAGGAGGCGTCGTACCCGGTCGTGGGCGACGACGTGGTCGTCCGGCCCGGGGGAGAGGTCGCTGCTGTCGGCGTGGGCCTCGTCGGTCGACGGCTCCGTCGCCCGGCGCAGCGTACGACGACGCGCGGCGCGCGCGTGGTTGCGCGCGATGCCGAAGAGCCAGCCCGCGAAGGCGTCGCGGTCGCCCTGGAAGTCGGCGACCGAGCGCGCGGCGACCAGCCAGGTCTCGGAGACCAGGTCGTCGGGGTCGTAGGCGACGTCGCCCGACGGACGCGCACGGAGCCAGACCAGCAGTCGGCCGGTCAGGCTCTCGTACAGCTCGCGCCACGCCTCGGGATCGCCGTCCCGAGCGCGGCGGATGAGGTCGTCGCTCACTCCGCCGGCCGCTCAGTCCTCGACCAGGTCGGTCGGGTCGTCGTGGCCACCGTGGCCACCGTGGCCGCTGGTGCCGTCGCTTCCGCCGCCGTCGCTCCCGCTGCGGCCCCCGTAGTCGTCGGTCGGTTGGTCGGTCGGCTGGTCGGACGGCTGGTCGGACGGCTGGTCGGACGGCTGGTCGGAGGGGTCGCCGCTGCCGCCGCCTCCGTGGCCGCCGCCGTCGTCATCGCTGCCGGATCGGTCATCGCCGCCGTGGTCGTCGTCCCGCGGCTCCCGGGTGGCGTGGGTGGCGTGCCCCGAGCCGGGGACGCCGACCGGTGCGGTGTGCTTGGCGCGGTGCGTGGCCGGGTTGTCGGTGCGGGCGGGCGTCGCAGGCCGGTCCTCGGACGCCGGCTCGTCCGGCGTGGTCTGCGGCGTGGCCGGATCGGTGGGCGTGATCGTCGCCGGTGGCGCCGGGTCGGGGTCGCGGTCGCCGCCGAGCCCGCCGAGGACGACGGCCCCGCCAGCGAGCAGGGCCACGGCCGCGGCTGCGCCCAGGGCCGCCGTCCACGGGTGCGCGATCACGCCTGGCGACGCCGACGGCGAGGTCGCCGTCGACGTCCGCGCGGCCGCCGCCAGCTCCGCCATGAACTCCGGGTCGGCCGGCGTCACGGGGACCGGGAGACTCAGCTCCGGTGGCGGGGTGGGCATCGGGTGGGTCAGTCCTCGGAGTCGTGCGAGCCGCTGTCGTCGCTGCCGCTGTCGCCGCCGTGACCGCCCTCGTCGGTGCTGTCGTGGCCGCTGTCGTCGCTACGGTCGTCGCCGCTGCCGCGGCCGCCACGGTGGTGGTGCTCGCCATTGTCGTCGGTGGCGTGGTGGGCGCGGTCACCGCCCCGGTCGTCGCCCTGGTCGTCGCCCTGGTCGTCGCCCTGGTCGTCGCCCTGGTCGTCGCCGTGGTCGTCGCCCTGGTCGTCGGACTCGGCGTGATGCGTCGCCGGCGCGCTCGGGTGGTCGTCGCCCTGGTGGTGGGTCTCGGGCGCCTCGGGCGTCTCGGTCTCGGGGGCCTCGGGCGTCTCCGGGGTCTCGGTCTCGTCGGTCTCCGGGGCGTCGGGGGTCTCGGTGCCGTCGTCGGAGACGCTCTGGTCGTGGCCCGGGCCCGGCTCGTCGCTCGAGGCCGCACCGACGGCGTACGCGCCGCCCAGGGTGCCGAGAACGATCGCCGAGGCCGCAGCCGCCGCGCGGAACGGGGTGAGCTTGCGCATGGGGGGATCCTTCCTGTGGGCGACCCGATGCCGCCGTCGTTCTGCTCTTGCCGCGAGCGGCGGCGGTTGTTACGCGGCGGCCGAAGATTTTCTCCGGTGGCCCCCGCCTCGTTAAGATCGGAGGCTGTGCCCGCATGCTGAGGCGTGCGCGACCACGATTGACATCTGCATCTGACTTCTGGACCGAAAAGGCTGGCGCATGGCAACGACGAACGACCTCAAGAACGGCATGGTGCTCAACCTGGAGGGCCAGCTCTGGCAGGTGGTCGAGTTCCAGCACGTGAAGCCGGGCAAGGGTCCTGCGTTCGTCCGCACCAAGCTCAAGCACGTCGAGTCGGGCAAGAACGTCGACAAGACCTTCAACGCCGGCACCAAGGTCGAGACCGCCACGGTCGACCGCCGCTCGTTCCAGTACCTCTACAACGACGGCACCAACTTCGTCTTCATGGACGTGCAGGACTACGACCAGATCGAGGTCGACCCCGCGATCGTCGGCACCGCCGCCGGCTTCCTCCTGGAGAACCAGGAGGTCATCGTGGCCACCAACGAGGGCCGCGTCCTCTTCATCGAGATGCCCGCCTCGGTCGAGCTCGTGGTGTCCTACACCGAGCCCGGCGTCGTCGGCGACTCCGCCACCGGCCGCACCAAGCCGGCCACGCTCGAGACGGGCGCCGAGATCCAGGTCCCGCTGTTCATCGAGCAGGGCGAGAAGATCAAGGTCGACACCCGCGAGGGTGGCTCCTACCTGAGCCGTGTGAAGGGCTGATGGGAGCCCGGACCAAGGCACGCAAGCGCGCCCTCGACGTCCTCTACGCCGCCGACCTGCGCGGCGAGTCGGGCGTCGAGGCGCTCGAGCGGGTCATCCGCGAGGGCGAGCCGCTGAGCAACCCCTACACCGCGGTCCTCGTGCGTGGCGTCTCCGAGCGCCAGGCGCGCATCGACGAGGTGCTCGAGGAGTTCTCCACCGACTGGAGCCTGACCCGGATGCCGGCGGTCGACCGCAACGTCCTGCGGATGGGCGTGTGGGAGCTGCTCTGGGCCGACGACGTCCCCGACACGGTCGCGGTCACCGAGGCGATGACCCTCGTCCGCGAGCTGTCGACCGACGAGTCGCCGGCGTTCGTCAACGGCGTGCTCGGCGCGATCCAGCGCAAGAAGGCCTCGCTCGTCTGAGCCGTCGTACCGGACGTATCGGTCGCGAAACGCCCCGTTCCGCGACCGAATCGTCCGCTACGACGCTGGCCTCGCCCGCGGTCGCGTGCCAGGGTGGGCGACATGCCGGACTCCTCTGAGGTCGATGTCGTCGTCATCGGGCTCGGGCCGGGCGGCGAGTACGCCGCCTCCGCCCTCGCCCGCGCCGGACTCTCCGTGGTCGGGGTCGACCAGCGGCTCGTCGGGGGCGAGTGCCCCTACTTCGGCTGCATCCCGTCGAAGATGATGATCCGCGCCGCCGACGCGCTCGGCGAGGCGCGCCGGGTGCCGGCGCTCGCGGGCGACAGCGACGTCCGCCCCGACTGGACGCCGGTCGCCGACCGGATCCGCGACGAGGCAACCGACGACTGGGACGACAAGGTCGCCGTCGACCGGCTCGAGCAGGCCGGCGCGCGCTTCGTCCGCGGCACCGGCCGGCTCGCCGGACCGGGGCGGGTGGTCGTCACGACCGACTCCGGCGACGAGACCTTCACGCTACGGCGGGGCGTGGTCCTCAACACCGGCACCGAGCCCGCCGTCCCGCCGATCGACGGCCTGGCCGGCACGCCGTACTGGACCAACCGGGACGCCGTCCAGGTGCGGGAGCTGCCGCGCAGCCTCGCCGTCCTCGGCGGCGGCGCGATCGGCTGCGAGCTGGCCCAGGCGTTCGCCCGCTTCGGCGTCGAGGTGAAGGTCATCGAGGCCTTCGACCGGATCCTCGGCCCCGAGGAGCCCGAGGCGAGCGAGGTGGTCCGGGCGTCGATGGAGGCCGACGGCATCACCTTCCGCACCGGGGTCGGGGTCACCGCCGTCGCCTACGAGAGCGGCTTCAGCGTCGGCCTCGCCGACGGGACGTCGGTCGGTGCCGAGGCGCTGCTGGTGGCGGCCGGACGGCGTACCAACCTCGGCGACATCGGCCTCGACACCGTGGGCCTCGACCCGTCGGCCCGGGTGATCGCGGTCAACAAGCGGATGCGGGTCAAGGGCGTCGACGGCGTCTGGGCGATCGGTGACATCACCGGCAAGGGCGCGTTCACCCACATGTCGATGTACCAGGCCAAGATCGCGGTCCGCGACCTCACCGGCGACGGCAAGCCGAAGGCCGACTATCGCGCGGTCGCCCACGCGACCTTCACCGACCCCGAGGTCGGCGCGGTCGGCATGACCGAGCAGCAGGCCCGCGACGCCGGACTGCGCGTCGGCGTCGGGCTGGCGCCGCTGCCGGCGTCGTCGCGCGGGTGGATCCACAAGGTCGGCAACGAGGGCCTGATCAAGGTCGTCGCCGACCTCGACCGCAAGGTGCTCGTCGGGGCCACCGCGGTCGGGCCGTCGGGCGGCGAGCTCATCGGGATGCTGGTCACGGCCGTGCACGCGGAGGTGCCGATCACGACGCTGCGCGGCATGCACTTCGCCTACCCGACCTTCCACCGGACCATCGAGACCGCGCTCGACGAGATCACCGAGAGGTGAATCGACGTCGGCTCCCTGGGTACCTCTGGGCGGACACCGGACCGTCCGAACGAGGAGGCGAGCATGGGACTCGACGACAAGGCGAAGCACAAGGCCGAGGAGCTCAAGGGGAAGGCCAAGGAGGCGACCGGCAAGGTCACCGACGACGAGGACCTCGAGGCCGAGGGCAAGGTCGACAAGGCCAAGGGTGACGTGAAGCAGGCCGGTGACAAGGTCAAGGACGCCTTCGACTGATCCCGACCGAGCACCGCCCGCGCAGGCCCCGCCGACGAGAGTGGCGGGGCCTTCGCACGTGCGGAAAAGACCGGCCCCGGTTCACGCGGAGCGGCCGGGACGCGGTAAAGTCGCGGCCAACAACATCCTTTAACGAGCCGTCCCGTGAGGCGGAGAAGGAGGTTCCGACAGTCTTGCCTGCACAGCAGACTCCGGAGACGCCCACGAGCACCGGGCGCGTCGTTCTCGACGCCGGTGACATCAGCCGGGCGCTGATCCGCATCTCCCACGAGATCCTCGAGCGCAACAAGGGCGCCGAGGATCTCTTGCTGCTCGGCCTGCACACGCGCGGCGTCCCGCTCGCGCGCCGGCTCGCGGCCCACATCGCCGAGGTCGAGGGGACGACGGTCGCCACCGGCGAGCTCGACGTCACCATGTACCGCGACGACCTGCGCTCGCACCCCACCCGCGCCCCCCACCGCACCCAGGTGCCGGCCGGGGGCATCGACGGCAAGACCGTCGTCCTGGTCGACGACGTGCTCTACTCCGGCCGCACCATCCGGGCCGCGCTCGACGCGCTGTCCGACCTCGGCCGACCTGCCGTCGTCCGGCTGGCGGTGCTCGTCGACCGGGGCCACCGCGAGCTCCCGATCCGCGCCGACCACGTCGGCAAGAACCTTCCGACCGCCCGCAGCGAGCGCGTCAGCCTGCGGCTGGTCGAGACCGACGGCGAGGACGAGGTGCGCATCCAGTGAACCGCCACCTGCTCAGCATCGACGACCTGAGCGCCAGCGACATCGAGCAGATCTTCACCACCGCGGCGGAGATGCACGACGTCCAGAAGCGCCAGGTGAAGAAGCTGCCCGCCCTGCGCGGCCGCACCGTCATCAACCTCTTCTTCGAGGACTCCACCCGCACCCGCTCGAGCTTCGAGATCGCCGGCAAGTGGCTCTCCGCCGACGTGATCAACCTGTCCGCCAAGGGCAGCAGCGCGAGCAAGGGCGAGTCCCTGCGCGACACCGTCCTCACCGTCACCGCGATGGGCATCGACGGCCTCGTCGTGCGCCACATGGCGAGCGGCGCGGCCGAGCAGATCAGCCGCTGGATCGACGTCCCGGTGATCAACGCCGGCGACGGCACCCACGAGCACCCGACCCAGGCGCTGCTCGACGGCTACACGCTCACTCGCAAGCTCGGCAGCCTCGAGGGCAAGCACGTCGCGATCGTCGGCGACCTGACCCACAGCCGGGTGTTCCGCAGCAACGTCAAGTGCCTGACCAAGCTCGGCGCGACGGTCACCGCGGTGGCGCCGCCGACCCTGATGCCCGCGGGCGTGGGGGACTGGTCGAAGGCGGCCGGCTTCTCTGTCTCATACGACCTCGACGAGGTGCTGACGGGGTCGCAGGGGGCCGACGCGGTGATGATGCTGCGTGTCCAGCGCGAGCGGATGAGCGGCGGCTTCTTCCCGACCGCCCGCGAGTACACCGTCGGCTACGGCCTCACCCGCGACCGGCTCGCCGTCCTCAAGCCCGGCACGCCGATCCTCCACCCCGGCCCGATGAATCGCGGCCTGGAGATCTCCGCGGACGCCGCCGACGCGATCGACTCGGTCGTCCTCGACCAGGTCTCCGCCGGCGTCGCGGTCCGCATGTCCGTCCTCTACCACCTGCTCGCCGGCGAGCCTGAGTCCAATGGAAGGGCAACCGCATGAGCATCCTGATCCAGGGCGCCACCCTGCCCGACGGTACGACGGGCGACGTCCTCGTCGACGGCGGCGTGATCACCGAGCTCGGCTCGGTCACGACCACCGCCGACCGGACCATCGACGCCGCCGGCCTGCGCCTGCTGCCCGGCCTGGTCGACCTGCACACCCACCTGCGCGAGCCGGGCCGCGAGGACGCCGAGACCGTCCTCACCGGCTCCCGTGCCGCGGCGGTGGGCGGCTACACCGCCGTCCTCGCGATGGCCAACACCAGTCCGGTCACCGACACCGCCGAGGCGGCCGAGCGGGTCCTCGACCTGGGTCGCGCCGCGGGCCTGGTCGACGTCCAGCCGGTCGGCGCGGTCACCAAGGGACTCGGGGGCGAGGAGCTCGCCGAGCTCGGCCTGATGGCCCGCTCGCGCGCCAAGGTCCGCGTGTTCTCCGACGACGGCAAGTGCGTCCACGACCCGCGGGTGATGCGGCGCGCGCTGGAGTACGTCAAGGCCTTCGGCGGCGTGGTCAGCCAGCACAGCCAGGACCCGGCGCTCGCCGGCCCGACAGCCTGCTGCCACGAGGGCGAGCTCTCCGGCCGGCTCGGCCTTCCCGGCTGGCCCGGCGTCGCGGAGGAGGTCATCGTCGCCCGCGACGTGATGCTCGCCCGCCACACCGGCAGCCGCGTCCACGTCGCGCACGTCTCGACCGCCGGCAGCGTCGAGGTGGTCCGCTGGGCGAAGGCGCAGGGCATCAACGTCACCGCCGAGGTCACGCCCCACCACCTGCTGCTCACGACCGACCTGCTCACCGGCTACGACCCGACGTTCAAGGTCAACCCGCCGCTGCGCCCCGACGAGGACGTCCGCGTGCTGCGCGAGGCCCTCGCCGACGGCACCATCGACGCGGTCGCCACCGACCATGCCCCGCACGCCCGTCACGACAAGGAGCACGCCTTCGTCGACGCGGCCTTCGGCATGCTCGGCCTCGAGACGGCGCTGCCGGTCATCACCACGGTGATGGTCGAGAACGGCCTGCTCGACTGGGCCGGCGTGGCCCGCGTGATGAGCGCCAACCCGGCCCGCATCGCCGGCCTCGACGACGTCCACGGCCGCCCGATCGCGGTCGGCGAGCCGGCCAACCTGACCCTGGTCGACCCGTCCGCGCAGGTCGTGATCGACCGCGACGCCAGCGTCTCGCTGAGCCGCAACAACCCCTGGCACGACCGCAAGCTCACCGGTCGGGTGGTCGCCACGCTGCTGCGCGGCACCCCGACCGTCCTGGAAGGAGCGCTCGCATGAGCACCCCGGCACTGCTCGTCCTCGAGGACGGCCGCGCATTCCGCGGCGAGGCCTACGGCGCCGAAGGCGAGACCTTCGGCGAGGCGGTCTTCAACACCGGCATGACCGGCTACCAGGAGACCCTGACCGACCCGTCCTACCACCGCCAGGTCGTCGTGATGACGGCGCCGCACATCGGCAACACCGGCGTCAACGACGAGGACCCCGAGTCCCGGCGGATCTGGGTCGCCGGCTACGTCGTCCGCGAGCCCGCCCGGGTCCCCAGCAACTGGCGCTCGCGTCGCTCGCTCGACGACGAGCTCAAGGCGCAGGGCGTGGTCGGCATCTCCGGCATCGACACCCGCGCGCTCACCCGCCACCTGCGCGAGCGCGGTGCCATGCGGGTCGGCATCTCCACGGTCGAGACCGACCCGGCCCGGCTGCTCGAGAAGGTCAAGGGCTCGGCCGAGATGACCGGCGCCAACCTGTCCGAGGCCGTCTCCACCGCCGAGGCGTACGTCGTGCCGGCGCAGGGCGAGAAGCGGTTCACCGTCGCCGCCCTCGACCTCGGCATCAAGGACATGACCCCGCAGCGGATGAGCGAGCGCGGCATCGAGGTCCACGTGCTGCCCGCCACCGCGAGCATCGACGACGTCCTCGCAGTCGAGCCGGACGGCCTGTTCTTCTCCAACGGCCCCGGCGACCCGGCCGCGACGACCGGCCAGGTCGAGCTGCTCCGGCAGGCGCTCGAGCGCGACCTGCCCTACTTCGGCATCTGCTTCGGCAACCAGCTCTTCGGGCGCGCGCTCGGCTTCGGCACCTACAAGCTGAAGTACGGCCACCGCGGCATCAACCAGCCGGTGATGGACCTGACCACCCGCAAGGTCGAGGTCACCGCCCACAACCACGGGTTCGCCGTCGACGCGCCGCGCGACACCCCCACCGAGACGCCGTACGGCGTCGCGACGGTCAGCCACGTCTGCCTCAACGACGACGTGGTCGAGGGCCTCGAGCTGCGCACCCCCGAGGGCGCGCTCAAGTCCTTCTCCGTCCAGTACCACCCCGAGGCCGCCGCCGGCCCGCACGACGCGGCGTACCTCTTCGACCGGTTCACGACCCTGCTGGAGGAGAACGCCTGATGCCGAAGCGTGAAGACATCAAGTCCGTCCTCGTCATCGGCTCCGGACCGATCGTCATCGGCCAGGCCTGCGAGTTCGACTACTCCGGCACCCAGGCGTGCCGCGTGCTCAAGGAGGAGGGCCTGCGGGTCATCCTCGTCAACTCCAACCCGGCCACGATCATGACCGACCCGGAGTTCGCCGACGCCACCTACGTCGAGCCGATCACCCCCGAGTTCGTCGAGAAGGTCATCGCCAAGGAGCGCCCCGACGCGGTACTGCCGACGCTGGGCGGCCAGACCGCGCTCAACACGGCGATCGCGCTGCACGAGAACGGCGTCCTGGAGAAGTACTCCGTCGAGATGATCGGCGCCAGCTTCGAGGCGATCCACCGCGGCGAGAACCGCGAGCTGTTCAACGCGATCGTGCACAAGGTCGGCGGCGAGGTCGCCCGCTCCTTCGTGTGCCACACGATGGACGAGGTCGCCCAGGCGGCCGGCGAGCTGGGCTTCCCGATCGTCGTCCGGCCGTCCTTCACGATGGGCGGCCTGGGCTCGGGCATCGCCTACGACGAGGCCGACATGCACCGGATCGCCGGCGCCGGCCTCTCGGCGTCCCCGACGACCGAGGTCCTCATCGAGGAGTCGATCATCGGCTGGAAGGAGTACGAGCTGGAGGTGATGCGCGACAAGGCCGACAACGTCGTCATCATCTGCTCGATTGAGAACTTCGACCCGATGGGCGTCCACACCGGCGACTCGATCACGGTCGCGCCGGCGATGACCCTCACCGACCGCGAGTACCAGCACCTGCGCGACCTCGCCATCGGCATCATCCGCGAGGTCGGCGTCGACACCGGCGGCTGCAACATCCAGTACGCCGTCAACCCCGCCGACGGCCGGGTCATCGTCATCGAGATGAACCCGCGCGTGTCGCGCTCCTCGGCGCTCGCGTCGAAGGCCACCGGCTTCCCGATCGCCAAGATCGCGGCCAAGGTCGCCGTCGGCTACACGCTCGACGAGATCCCCAACGACATCACGCAGGAGACTCCGGCCTCCTTCGAGCCGACGCTCGACTACGTCGTGGTGAAGGTGCCGCGGTTCGCCTTCGAGAAGTTCCCGACCGCCGACCCGACACTGACCACCCACATGAAGTCCGTGGGCGAGGCGATGTCGATCGGACGCAGCTTCAGCGAGTCGCTCAACAAGGCGCTGCGCTCGCTCGAGAACAAGAGCGCGCCCTTCGACTGGGCCGCGCCGCTCGGTGACAAGGCCGCGCTGCTCGAGTCGATCAAGGTCCCGCACGACGGCCGGATCCAGGAGGTCATGCAGGCGATCCGCGCCGGCGCGACCCAGGACGAGATCCACGCCGCCACGCGGATCGACCCGTGGTTCGTCGACCAGCTGTTCCTCATCGACGAGATCGCCCAGCAGGTCGCCGCCGCCGACAACCTCGGCGCCGACGTGCTCCGGCTGGCCAAGCGGCACGGCCTGTCCGACCTGCAGATCGCCGGCATCCGCGGTCTCTCCGAGGCCGAGGTGCGCGCCGCCCGCCACGCGACCGGCGTCCGCCCGGTCTACAAGACGGTCGACACCTGCGCGGCCGAGTTCGCCGCGTCGACGCCCTACTACTACTCCTCCTACGACGAGGAGACCGAGGTCCAGCCGCGCGCCGAGGGCAAGGAGGCCGTGATCATCCTCGGCTCCGGGCCCAACCGGATCGGCCAGGGCATCGAGTTCGACTACTCGTGCGTGCACGCCAGCCTGGCGCTGGCCGAGGCGGGCTACGAGACGATCATGGTCAACTGCAACCCCGAGACGGTGTCGACCGACTACGACACCTCCGACCGGCTCTACTTCGAGCCGCTCACGCTCGAGGACGTGCTGGAGATCTACGAGGCCGAGAAGGCCGCCGGCCCGATCGCCGGCGTCATCGCGACGCTCGGCGGGCAGACGCCCCTCGGCCTCGCGCAGGGCCTGCAGGACGCCGGCGTCCCGATCGTCGGCACCAGCCCCGAGGCGATCGACCTCGCCGAGGAGCGCGGCGCCTTCGGGCGGGTGCTCGCCGACGCCGGCCTGGTCGCGCCGAAGCACGGCACCGCCGTCTCCTACGACGAGGCGCAGGCGATCGCGCACAGCATCGGCTACCCGGTGCTCGTGCGGCCGTCGTACGTCCTCGGTGGGCGCGGCATGCAGATCGTCTACAGCGACGCCGCCCTCGAGGCCTACATCGACGCCGCGACCGAGATCAGCCCCGACCGCCCGGTGCTCGTCGACCGGTTCGTCGACGACGCGGTCGAGATCGACGTCGACGCGCTCTACGACGGCACCGAGCTCTTCCTCGGCGGCGTGATGGAGCACATCGAGGAGGCCGGCATCCACTCCGGCGACTCCTCGTGCGCGCTGCCGCCGATCACCCTCGGCAACGCCGAGATCGACCGGATCCGCGAGGCCACCGAGGCGATCGCCAAGGGCGTCGGCGTGCGCGGCCTGATCAACATCCAGTTCGCGCTGGGCGCCGACGTGCTCTACGTGATCGAGGCCAACCCGCGCGCCTCCCGCACGGTGCCCTTCGTCTCCAAGGCCACCGGCACCCAGCTGGCCAAGGCCGCGGCGCGGCTGATGCTCGGCGAGCCGATCGCCGAGCTGCGCGCCAACGGCGTCCTGCCGGCCGAGGGCGACGGCGGCACGCTGCCCGCCGACTCGCCGATCGCGGTCAAGGAGGCGGTGCTGCCGTTCAACCGGTTCCGCACCAAGGACGGCCAGTTCGTCGACACGGTGCTCGGCCCGGAGATGAAGTCGACCGGCGAGGTGATGGGCTTCGACGCCGACTTCGGTACCGCGTTCAGCAAGTCGCAGGCGGCCGCCTACGGCCCGCTGCCGACGTCCGGCAAGGTGTTCATCTCGATCGCCGACCGCGACAAGCGCACCATGGTGTTCCCGGCGCGGGTGCTGGCCGACTACGGCTTCGAGATCCTCGCCACCCAGGGCACGGCCGAGGTGCTGCGCCGCAACGGCATCCAGGCGACCGTCGTCCGCAAGCACTTCGAGGGCCCCGGCCCCGACGGCGAGCCGACGGTCGTGCAGATGATCCTCGACGGCGAGATCGCGCTGATCGTCAACACGCCCCACGGCGCCACCGGCGGCGGCGACTCCCGCGTCGACGGCTACGAGATCCGCTCGTCGGCGGTGCTCACCGGCACGCCGTGCATCACCACGGTGCAGGGCCTCGCGGCCGCGGTGCAGGGCATCGCGGCGGTGCGCGCCGGCTCGATCGGCGTCCGGTCGCTGCAGGAGTGGAACGCGGCCGCCGAGGCGGCTCGGTGAGTCTCTACGACAAGGTCTTCCAGCACCTCCTGGTCAAGATGGACGCCGAGCAGGCGCACCACCTGACCTATGACGCGCTCCGTGCCGGCGGACCGGTGCTCTCGCGGGCGCCGATCCCCGGCGGACGGCCGATCCGGGCGATGGGCCTGACCTTCCCCAACCGGCTCGGCCTCGCGCCCGGCTTCGACAAGAACGCCCAGGTCTACGACCGGATGGGCGCCTTCGGCTTCGGCCACGTCGAGATCGGCACGGTCACCGCGCTGGCCCAGCCCGGCAACCCCAAGCCGCGGCTGTTCCGGCTGCCCGACGACCGGGCGATCGTCAACCGGATGGGCTTCAACAACGACGGCTCGGCCGTCGTCGCGGCCCGGCTCGCGCGCCGCAAGAAGCGCGAGGGCGGGCTGGTCCTCGGCGTCAACATCGGCAAGTCGAAGGTCGTCCCCGACGACGACCAGGCCGCGGTCGAGGCCGACTACGAGACGTCGACGCGCCGGCTCGCGCCCCACGCCGACTATCTCGTCGTCAACGTCAGCTCGCCCAACACGCCCGGGCTGCGCAACCTCCAGGCCGTCGAGAAGCTCGCTCCGCTGCTGGCCCACGTCCGCCGTACCGCCGACGAGGTGACGGTCGCGCCGCTGCCGCTGCTGGTCAAGATCGCGCCCGACCTGTCCGACGACGACGTCCTCGCCGTGGCCGACATGGCGCTCGACCTCGGCCTCGCCGGCGTCATCGCGACCAACACCACGATCTCCCGCGAGGGCCTGCGCACGCCGGCCGCGAAGGTCGAGGCGATCGGCGCGGGCGGCCTGTCCGGCGCGCCGCTGACCGAGCGCTCCACCGAGGTGCTGCGCCTGCTCCGCGGCCGGGTCGGCAACCAGCTGACGCTGATCGGCGTCGGCGGGATCAGCACGCCCGAGGAGGCCGCGGCGCGGATCGAGGCCGGCGCCGATCTGGTGCAGGCCTACAGCGCGCTCATCTACGGTGGCCCGATGTGGCCACGTCAGATCCTCAAGGCGCTGTGAGATGAGCTTCGGCGACTACCAGCTGGAGCTCTACCTCGGCGCGCTCGGCGGCGTCCTGCCCGCCCACCCCTTCGACCACGCCGAGCTCGAGGCGCGGGCGCTCGCCGCGCTGCCGCCCGAGCTGCGCACGTACGTCGCCGGGGGAGCGGGCGACGAGACGACGCAGCGCGCCAATGTCGCCGCCTTCGAGCGCTACGCCGTCGTCCCGCGGATGCTGCGGGCCTCCGCCGAGCGCGACCTGTCGGTCGAGCTCTTCGGCCGGACCCTCGCCAGCCCGCTGATGCTCGCGCCGGTCGGCGTGATCGGGATCTGCACGCCCGACCAGCACGGCGACGTCCACGCGGCCGAGGTGGCGGCCGCGACCGGGGTGCCGTTCATCGGCTCGACCCTGATGAGCGACCCGCTCGAGGACGTCGCGAAGGCGGCCGGCGACGCGCCGAAGTGGTTCCAGCTCTACACGCCGAAGAACCGCGACCTCGCCGCCAGCTTCGTACGGCGTGCCGAGGCGGCCGGCTACGAGGCGATCGTGGTCACCCTCGACACGTGGGTGCCGGGCTGGCGCCCACGCGACCTGGCGTCCGGCAACTTCCCGCAGCTGCGCGGCAAGGCGCTCGCCAACTACACCTCCGACCCGGTCTTCCAGGAGATGACCGGGCCGAGCCCCGACCCCGGCACGGTCGTGATGACGTGGGCCGGCACCTTCGGCCACCCGGTGACGTGGGACGACCTGCCGTGGCTGCGCTCGCTCACCGACCTGCCGATCGTGCTCAAGGGCATCTGCCACCCCGACGACGCCAAGCGCGCTCTCGACGAGGGCGCCGACGGCATCTACTGCTCCAACCACGGCGGCCGCCAGGCCAACGGCGGGGGAGCGGCGCTCGACTGGCTGCCCGACGTGGTGGCCGCCGTCGACGGCCGGGCACCCGTCGTCTTCGACTCGGGGGTGCGCACCGGCGCCGACGTGATCAAGGCGGTCGCCCTGGGCGCCGACGCGGTCGCGATCGGCCGCCCCTACGCCTACGCGCTCGCACTCGGCGGCGTCCCCGGCGCCGTCCACCAGGTCCGCGCCTTGCAGGCCGAGGCCGACCTGATCATGGCGGTCGACGGCTACCCGACCCTGGCCGACCTCGGCCCCGACGCCCTGCGGAGACTCCCATGACCTTCGGATCCCGGCTCGTCGCCGCCATCGCCGACCGCGGCCCCTTCTGCGTCGGCATCGACCCGCACGCGGCGCTGCTCCAGGCCTGGGGCTACGGCGACGACCTCACCGGCCTCGAGCGGTTCGCGCTCGGCGCGGTAGAGGCGGTCGCGCCCCACTGCAGCGTGATCAAGCCGCAGGCGGCCTTCTACGAGCGCTTCGGCAGCAAGGGCGTGGCGGTCCTCGAGCGGGTCATCGCCGAGGCCCGCGCGGCCGGCGCGCTGGTGCTGCTCGACATCAAGCGCGGCGACATCGGCTCCACCTCGCAGGCCTACGCCGACGCCTACCTCGACCCCGCGTCCCCGCTCGCCAGCGACGCGGTCACCGTCACGCCCTACCTCGGCTTCGGCTCGCTGCAGCCCTTCGTCGACACCGCCCTGAAGCACGACGCCGGCCTGTTCGTCCTCGCCGCGACCTCCAACCCCGAGGGCCCCGAGGTCCAGCAGGCCGTCGTCGAGGGCGGCCGCACGGTCTCCGCGACCGTGCTCGACCACCTCGCCCGGCTCAACGCCGGTGCCGACCCGCTCGGCTCCTTCGGCGCCGTCGTCGGCGCGACGCTCGCCGACGACCGGGGACTCGACTTCGGCTTCAACGGGCCGATCCTCGCGCCCGGCTACGGCGAGCAGGGCGGCACGACCGACGACATCCGCCGGATCTTCGGCGCGGGCGCGCGCAACGTGATCCCCACGTCCTCGCGCGGGGTGCTGCGCCTCGGGCCCGACGCGGGCGCGATGCAGGCCGCCGTACGGCGGGCCAACGACGAGCTGCGCGAGCTGCTCGGGTGAGCCGCCGGACCCTGCTGGTCGGCGCTGCGGTCGCGGTCGTGGCGCTGGCGGTCGGGTTCCTGGTGCTCCGCACGACACGCGACGACGACCCGTTCGCGTCGTACTGCGACGAGGTGGTCGCCCAGCGCGACAAGCTCGGCGCGGCGCTCTCGGCGGGCGCCGAGACCGGCCTGATCCGTGCGCTGCCCAGCTTCCAGGCGCTGGAGCGCAAGTCGCCCGACGACATTCGCCAGGACTGGCGGCTCGTCGTGGCCCGGATCTCTGACCTCGAGGACGCGCTCGCCGCAGCGGGCGTCGACGCGGCGTCCTACGACCGCGCGCGGCCGCCGGCGGGCCTGTCCGCGGCGAAGAAGGACGCGATCGACGCGGCCGCGGCCCGGCTCGGGTCGCAGGAGACCAACACCGCGCTGCGCCGGGTCGACCAGCAGGCGCGCGATGTCTGCAAGACGCCGCTCAGCCTCTAGGGCGGCGGGTAGCGTGCCGGCATGAGGACCATCGTCCATCTCGTGGAGGATTGGAGCGACGGCCGCGTGCCGGAGGCACTCCGGCTGCCGAGCAGGCTGGGCGTCCGCGGTCGGATCGCGACCGCCGCCGCGCTGCTCGTGGCGCTGCTCGTCGGCGTCGTGGCCGTGGTCGAGCTCTGGGCCGGCGAGACCCCCGGCCGGTGGTTCGACGTCCTGTTCACCGTGGTCATCGCCGGCCTCGTGTCTGCTCCCTGGCTCGGGCTGGTGGGCTCGATCCGCGGGGCGCAGGAGGACCGGGCGGCCCAGGCCCGCTGGCAGGCGACGCGTGCGGCCGCGCGCCCGGCCCGGGCGGTCGTCGTACGGCGGCACGTGAACCTGAGCGAGGACGGCACGGTCAGCACCGTCGCCCTCGTCGTCAGCCTGCCCGACGGCGCCCAGGTCGAGGGGGAGTGGCGGCCGGCGAACTCCCGCCAGGTCCTGCTGCAGACCCAGGTGCCCGGCCTCGGCTCGACCGTGCGCGTCTGGCGCGCACCCGGGGCCGCCCCGGATGCCGAGGAGGTGGCCGTGATCGAGGCCCTCGACGCCGCCGTCGTCGGACCTGCGCCACCCGCATTGCCGCAGCCGCGCGGGACTGGCTAGATTGGCCGACGGTGCCTGCCTTCCGACGGCGCCGACCCTGACCGAAGGACTCCTCACCCGATGGCTCTGCCTCCCCTGACCCCCGAACAGCGCCAGGCCGCCCTCGAGAAGGCAGCGGCCGCTCGCCGTGAGCGGGCCGAGGTGAAGAACCGGCTCAAGAACTCGGGCGCCTCGATCTCCGAGGTGCTGCAGCAGGGCCAGGTCAACGAGGTCATCGGCAAGATGAAGGTCCTCGACCTGATCCAGTCCGTCCCGGGCCTCGGCAAGGTGCGCGCGCGTCAGGTCATGGAGCGGCTCGGCATCGCCGAGTCCCGCCGGGTCCGCGGACTCGGCGCCAAGCAGGTCGCCGCCCTGGAGCGCGAGTTCTCGGGTGAGTAGCAAGCTGTTCGTCCTTGCCGGGCCCACCGCGGTCGGCAAGGGCACGGTCGCCGCTGCCATCCGCGCCGACCATCCCGAAATCTACCTGTCGGTCTCCGCCACCACGCGCGCGCCGCGTCCGGGCGAGGTCGACGGCGTCCACTACCACTTCGTCGACGACGCCGAGTTCGACCGGCTCGTCGCCGAGGGCCAGATGCTCGAGTGGGCCGTCGTCCACGGCGTCCACCGCTACGGCACGCCGCGGGGCCCCGTCGACGCGGCGCTCGCCGACGGCCGCCCGGCCCTGCTCGAGATCGACCTGCAGGGCGCGCGGCAGGTCCGCGAGAACGCGCCGGACGCCGTCTTCGTCTTCCTCAAGCCGCCGTCGTGGGACGAGCTGGTCCGCCGACTGGTCGGTCGCGGCACCGAGAGCGAGGAGGAGCGCGAGCGCCGGCTCGCGACCGCTCGCGAGGAGCTGGCAGCCGAGGCCGAGTTCGACGTGACCATCGTCAACCGCGAAGTTCATGCCGCCGTGGCTGAGTTGGTAGGCTTAATGGTTGATTCCGTCCACGATCAGTGAGGACCTCTGTGTCTGCCCCGAACATCGCCGCCGAGGGTGTCACCAACCCTCCCATCGACGACCTGCTGTCCAAGACCGACAGCAAGTACAAGCTGGTCCTCTACAGCGCCAAGCGTGCGCGGCAGATCAACGCCTACTACTCCCAGCTCGGTGAGGGCCTGCTCGAGTACGTCGGTCCGCTCGTCGAGACCCACGTGCAGGAGAAGCCCCTGTCGATCGCGCTGCGCGAGATCAATCAGGACCTGCTGACCTGCGAGGACATCGACCCCGCCGAGCTCGCCGCCGAGCAGGCCGCCGCCGCTGCGGTCGCCGCGGCGCCCGTCGCCGACGTCGAGTGATCTGACGGCCATGTCCCGGCCCCGCGTGGTGCTCGGTGTCTCCGGCGGTATCGCGGCCTACAAGGCCTGCGAGCTGCTCCGCCGGTTCACCGAGTCCGGCCACGACGTGAGCGTCGTCCCGACGGCCGCGGCGCTGGAGTTCGTCGGTGCGCCCACCTGGGCGGCGCTGTCGGGCAAGCCGGTCTCCGCCGAGGTCTGGGACGGCGTCCACGAGGTCCCGCACGTCCGGCTCGGCCAGACGGCGGACCTGGTGGTCGTCGCTCCGGCGACCGCCGACCTCGTCGCCAAGGCCGCGCACGGCCTGGCCGACGACCTGCTCACCAACACGCTGCTCACCGCGCGCTGCCCGGTCGTGCTGGCCCCGGCCATGCACACCGAGATGTGGGAGCACCCGGCCACGGCCGCCAACGTCGCGACCCTCCGCTCCCGCGGGGTGATCGTGATCGAGCCCGCCGAGGGCCGGCTCACCGGAGCCGACACCGGCAAGGGCCGGCTGCCCGACCCCGAGGAGATCTTTGAGGTCGCGCGCGACATCCTCGCCCGCGCGCAGTCGGCCGGCGCGGCCGGCGTCCAGGATCTCGCCGGGCGGCGCGTCGTCGTCTCCGCCGGCGGCACCCGTGAGCGCCTCGACCCGGTCCGCTTCCTCGGCAACCGGTCCTCGGGCCGGCAGGGCTACGCCCTGGCCCGGGCCGCCGCGGCCCGCGGCGCCGAGGTCACCCTGATCGCGGCCAATGTCACGCTGCCCGACCCTGCCGGGGTCAAGGTGGTGCGTGTCGAGTCGACGGCCGAGCTCCGCGACGCCGTCCTGTCGGCCGCGGCCACCGCCGATGCGGTGGTGATGTCGGCCGCGCCGGCCGACTTCCGGCCGGTGTCGACCTCGGAGACGAAGATCAAGAAGGCCGACGACGGATCGGCTCCTTCGATCACGCTGCAACAGAATCCCGACATCCTCAAGGAGATCTCGACCCACCGGGCCCGCCCGGAGGCCGTGATCGTCGGGTTCGCCGCCGAGACCGGAGACGCGACCGGCAGCGTGCTCGACCTGGCGCGGGCCAAGCTGGCCCGCAAGGGCTGTGACCTGCTCGTCGTCAACGACGTGAGCGGCGGCGCGGTCTTCGGCAGCACCGACAACGAGGCGGTGATCCTCGGCGCCGACGGCTCGGCCCTCGAGGTGCCCCACGGCTCGAAGTCGGCGCTCGCCCACCACATCTGGGACCAGGTCGTCACGCGCCTGGCAACCACTTCTACGTCGTGAGACGAGTGACCATGACTCCCGGCCGTTCGTATCGTTGGAACGGCACCACATCAGTCACACCGCTATCGACCATGTCGGCACGGGGGTCCCGACACGGCCTACCACCCCAGGAGTTCCCACCATCATGACCGGACGTCTGTTCACGTCGGAGTCGGTGACCGAGGGTCACCCGGACAAGATCGCTGACCAGATCAGCGACACCGTGCTCGACTACCTGCTCGAGCACGACCCGAAGAGCCGGGTCGCGGTCGAGACGCTGCTCACCACGGGTCTCGTCGTCGTCGCGGGCGAGGTGACCACCGAGGCCTACGCGCCGGTGGCCCAGCTCGTGCGCGAGAAGATCCTCGAGATCGGCTACGACTCGTCCGACAAGGGCTTCGACGGCAACTCCTGCGGCGTGCAGGTGGCCATCGGCGCGCAGTCGGCCGACATCGCCCAGGGCGTCGACGACGCCTTCGAGGAGCGCGTCGACGGCTCCGGCGACGAGCTCGACAGGCAGGGCGCCGGCGACCAGGGCCTCATGTTCGGCTACGCGTGCGACGACACGCCCGAGCTGTTCCCGCTGCCGATCAAGATCGCGCAGACGCTCGCCGAGAAGCTCACCGCGGTGCGCAAGGACGGGACGCTGCCCTACCTGCGCCCCGACGGCAAGACCCAGGTCACCATCGAGTACGACGAGGACGACCGCCCGCTGCGCATCGACACCGTCGTGCTGTCGACCCAGCACTCCGAGGACATCGACCAGGAGACGCTGGCCAAGGACATCACGGTCAACGTGATCGAGCCGGTCCTCGAGCAGTTCGCCTCGTCGGTGCCGTCCGAGGGCCACCAGCTCTTCATCAACCCCACCGGTCGCTTCGTCGTCGGTGGCCCGATGGGCGACGCCGGCCTGACCGGCCGCAAGATCATCGTCGACACCTACGGCGGCATGGCCCGCCACGGCGGCGGCGCCTTCTCCGGCAAGGACCCGTCCAAGGTCGACCGCTCGGCTGCCTACGCGATGCGCTGGGTCGCCAAGAACATCGTCGCCGCGGGCCTGGCCCGTCGCGCCGAGGTCCAGGTCGCCTACGCGATCGGCGTGGCCAAGCCGGTCGGTGTCTTCGTCGAGACCTTCGGCACCGGCGTCGTCCCGGACGAGAAGATCCAGGAGGCCGTGCTCCAGGTGTTCGACCTGCGCCCGGCGGCCATCCTGCGCGACCTCGACCTGCGTCGCCCGATCTACGCCAAGACGGCCGCCTACGGTCACTTCGGCCGCGAGCTGCCCGAGTTCACCTGGGAGAAGACCGACCGCGCCGAGGCCCTCAAGGCTGCTGCCGGAATCTGAGCCCGAACGCACGTCACACGCCCGTCGTCCCCTGGGGACGGCGGGCGTGTTCCGTCGGGGGCCACTGATAAAACTGCCGACATGACGCCCACGCCCGACGAGCCGGCCCTCGAGCTGCCCGGCCTCGTGCGCGACCGCGTCAAGGAGGGTCGCGCCAAGGCCGCGGCCACCCGCGCGCGCAAGGCGGCCGGTGCGGCGATCGCGGAGATCGACCCGGTCGCCCGGGTAGTGCTCGACCTGCCGCTGGCCCACCTCGACCGCACCTTCGACTACGCCGTCCCGGTCGCCATGGCCGAGGGCGCCCGAGCCGGCACGCGGGTCAAGGCCCGCTTCGCCGGCCAGGAGGTCGACGGCTATGTCGTCGAGCGGGCCGCTGCCTCCGACCACGACGGCACGCTGATGCCGCTGCGCCGGCTGGTCAGTCCCGAGCCGGTGCTCAGCCCGGCGGTCGCCGAGCTCTGCCGCCGGGTGGCCGAGCGCTACGCCGGCGTCAGCGCCGACGTACGACGCCTCGCGGTGCCGCCGCGCCACGCCACCACCGAGCGCGAGCCCACGCCCCCCGCGCCGCCGTTGCGCTACGACCCGGCCGCGGCCGACCGCGCGTGGGCGCCCTATCCGGCGGCCGCGCCCTTCCTCGCCCACCTGCGCAACGAGCACCCGCCACGGGCGGTCTGGGGCGCCGGCCCGGGCGACGACTGGCCGACGCTGTTGGCCCACCTCGCCGCGTCCGCGCTCGCCGCCGGGCGGGGCACGATCATCTGCCTGCCCGACCACCGCGACGTCGCCCGGCTCGACGCGGCGCTCCTCGACCTGCTCGGCCCCGACCAGCACGTCGCCCTCCAGGCCGACCGACCGTCCGGCCTGAGCGAGTCTCCGGCGCAGCGGGGGCCGCACGCCGCCGAGCTGAGCGGCCCCGCCAAGCGCTATCGCGAGTTCCTCGCGGTCAGCCGCGGCGAGCGCCGCATCGTCATCGGCACCCGGTCGGCCGCCTTCGCGCCGGTCCACGACCTCGGCCTGGTCGCGATCTGGGACGACGGCGACGAGCTCCACGCCGAGCCGCGCGCGCCCTACCCCCATGCCCGCGAGGTGCTGCTGCTGCGCGCCGAGCTCGAGGGCACGGCCGCGCTGATCGGCAGCTTCAGCCGCACCGTCGAGGCCCACCAGCTGCTCCACACCGGCTGGGCCCACGAGATCGCGCTGCCGCGCACCGGCCTGCGCGAGCGCGCACTGATCGCGATCAGTGGCGCGTCCGAGACGGCGCTTGCCCGCGACCCCAACGCCCCCGGCGCCCGGGTCCCGCGCGAGGCCCACGACGCGCTGCGGTGGGGGCTCGAGCGCGGGCCGGTTCTGGTCCAGGTCCCGCGTGCGGGCTATGTGCTCAGGCTGGCCTGTGAGCGCTGCCGCACACCGGCCCGCTGCCGCGCCTGCGCCGGCCCGCTCGAGCTGACCGGCCCCACCACGCCGCCGCGCTGCCGGTGGTGCGCCACCGAGGCGCTCGACTGGGCCTGTGCCGAGTGCGGCGCCAAGGGCCTGCGCGCGCCCGTCGTCGGCGACGCCCGCACCGCCGACGAGCTCGGCCGCAGCTTTCCGAAGGTCCCAGTCGTGTCGTCGTCGGGCGACCAGATCCGCGCCCGCGTCGGGCCCGAGCCGCGCATCGTGGTCGCGACCCCGGGGGCCGAGCCGGTCGCCGCCAACGGCTTCGCGGTCGTCGTCCTGCTCGACACCTGGTGGGCGCTGGGCCGCGACAGCATGCGCGCCCCCGAGGAGGCGCTGCGCCGCTGGGCCAACGCCGTCGGCCTGCTCGGCCCGGGCGGGCGGGCGCTGGCCGTCGGCGACCCCGGCATCCCTGCGCTGCAGGCCCTCGTCCGCTGGGACCCCGAGGGCTTCGCCGCCCGCGAGGCCGACGACCGGCGCGAGGCGAGGCTCCCGCCCGCCGCGCGGATCGCCACCATCACCGGCAGCCCCGGCGCGCTCGACGACGTCCTCACCCTGCTCGCGCTGCCCGACGCCGCCGAGGTGCTGGGGCCGGTGCCGACGCGCGACGACGAGGCCGAGCGGGTCGTCGTCCGGGTGCCGCGGGCGATGGGCGCCGAGCTGGCCCGGGCGCTGGGGGAGGTGCAGCGGCTGCGAGCTGCGCGCAAGCTCGAGGCGGTCCGCATCCAGGTCGACCCGCCCGAGATCTGACCTGCGCCCCGTGGCCTCCTAGGATTGCGCAGTGGCTATCCGACCCATCCGCCTCTTCGGCGACCCGATCCTGCGCAAGCCGACGCTCGAGGTCGTCCACTTCGACGCCGAGCTGCGCCAGCTGGTCACCGATCTGACCGACACCATGCTCGACGCCCCCGGCGCGGGCCTGGCCGCGCCGCAGATCGGGGTGGGCCTGCGCGTGTTCACCTACAACGTCGAGGGCGAGGTCGGCCACCTGGTCAACCCGCAGCTCGCGCTCTCCGACGACACCCAGGACGGCCCCGAGGGCTGCCTCTCGCTGCCCGAGCTCACCTACGACTGCCTGCGTGCGCTGTCGGTCGTGGCCACCGGCTTCAACATGTACGGCGACCCGGTCACCATCGAGGGCAGCGGCTATCTCGCGCGCGCCATCCAGCACGAGACCGACCACCTCGACGGCATCCTGTTCATCGACCGTCTCGACGACGCCGGCCGCAAGGCCGCGATGCGCGAGATCCGCGAGTCGGAGTGGTTCGGGCTGGAGAAGCCGACCATCCGGGTCTCGCCCCACGCGACGGGAGGCTTCGGCCGATGAGGGTCGTCTTCGCCGGCACCCCCGAGGTCGCCGTCCCCGCGCTCGACGCGATCGCCGACTCCGGTCACGAGCTGGTCGGTGTCGTCACCCGCCCCGACGCTCCGGCCGGACGCGGGCGCAAGCTCACGCCCAGCCCGGTCGCGCAGCGTGCCGCCGAGCTCGGCGTCCCCGTCCTCAAGCCCATCCACCCGCGCGACCTGGAGTTCCAGGACGCGCTGCGGGCGCTCGAGCCCGACTGCTGCCCGGTCGTCGCCTACGGCGCGCTCATCCCGCGCAGCGCGCTCGACATCCCGGTCCACGGCTGGGTCAACCTGCACTTCTCGGTGCTGCCCGCCTGGCGCGGCGCGGCCCCCGTCCAGCACTCGATCTGGGCCGGCGACGAGTACACCGGCGCCACCACCTTCCGGATCGTCGAGGCGCTCGACGCCGGCCCGACGTTCGGCGTGATGACCGAGCGGATCCGCCCGACCGACACCGCCGGCGACCTGCTCGGGCGGCTCGCCGAGGGTGGGGCGGGCCTGCTCGTCGCGACCCTCGACGGCATCGCCGACGGCTCCCTCGAGGCGCGCGAGCAGCCCACCGACGGCCTCAGCCTGGCGCCGAAGATCTCCGTCGACGACGCGCGCGTCGACTGGAAGGAGCCGGCCGTCGGCGTCGACCGCCGGATCCGCGCCTGCACCCCGGGCCCCGGCGCCTGGACGACGCTCGACGGCGAGCGGGTCAAGCTCGGCCGCGTCGAGATCGTCGCCGACGGGCCGGACCTGGTGCCCGGCGCGATCCAGGTCGGCAAGAACGAGGTCCTCGTCGGCACCGTCACCCAGCCGGTCCGGCTGACCGACGTCAAGGCGTTCGGCAAGAAGCAGATGGGCGCGGCCGACTGGGCGCGCGGCGTACGCCTGCCCGAGACCGCGAGCTTCGAGTGAGCCGACCGCGCGGACGGCGCGTCGACCCGGCCCGCGCGGCCGCGCTCGAGGTGCTCCGGGCGGTCCGGGCCGAGGACGGCTACACCAACCTGGTGCTGCCCGCCGTCCTCAGCCAGCACGGCCTCACCGGCCGCGACGCGGCCTTCGTCACCGAGCTGGCGGCCGGGACGGTGCGGCGCCAGGCGACCTACGACGCCGTCCTCGCGGCGTGCATCGACCGGCCGCTGCGCAAGGTCGAGACGGCCGTCCTCGACGCGCTGCGGCTCGGCACCCACCAGCTGCTCGGGATGCGGGTGCCCGCGCACGCGGCGATCAGCACGACCGTCGACCTGGTCCGCGCGAAGGTCAGCCAGGGCGCCGGCGGCTTCGCGAACGCCGTGCTGCGCAAGGTGTCGGCGCGCGACCTGGCGGCCTGGATCGACGAGGTCGCGCCGTCGTCCGACGCCGATGCCCACGGGCACCTCGCGGTCGCCGAGAGCCACCCGCGCTGGGTGGTCGACGCGCTGGCGTCGGCCGTCGGCGAGGACGAGCTGGCCGCGCTGCTCGCCGCCGACAACGTCCCGCCGCGGGTGACCCTGGTGGCGCGGCCCGGCCGGGCGACGCGCGACGAGCTCCCCGGGACGCCGACGCCCTACTCGCCGTACGGTGTGACGCTGGAGGGCGGCGACCCCGCCGCCGTGCCCGCGGTCGCGGAGGGTCGCGCCGGCGTCCAGGACGAGGGCTCCCAGCTGGTCGCGCTCGCGCTGGCAGCTGCGCCGGTCGAGGGCCGCGACGAGCGCTGGGTCGACCTGTGCGCCGGCCCCGGCGGCAAGGCGTCGCTGCTCGCGGCGCTCGCCGCCGAGCGGGGCGCGGCATTGACCGGCGTCGAGCTCCACCACCACCGGGCCCGGCTGGTCGCGCGCGCCGCGTCGTCGGGCGGGGGCGCGGGCTTCGCCGGCGTCGTCCAGGCCGACGCCACCCGGGCGCCGTACGCCGACGCGAGCGCCGACCGGATCCTCCTCGACGCGCCGTGCACCGGCCTCGGCGCGCTGCGCCGGCGGCCCGAGGCACGGTGGCGCCGTACGCCGGGCGACCTCGCCGAGCTGGTCGCGCTCCAGCGCACCCTCCTGGCCGAGGCCGGGCGGGTGCTGCGGCCCGGGGGAGCGCTGCTCTACGCGACCTGCTCGCCGGTGCTCGCGGAGACCGCCGAGGTGGTCACCGCCGTCCTCGGCGACCACCCGGAGCTGCGACTCGACGACGTGCGGCCGCACTTGCCCGCCGTACCGGACGCGGACGGGCCGCTGCCCGGTTCCGTCCAGCTGTGGCCGCACCGGCACGCGACCGACGCGATGTTCCTGGCGCTGCTGCGCCGGACTTCCTGACGGAAACTTGCGCTTCCTGACGGTTGCAACCGTCAGGAAGCGCAGGAATCCCCGCTGAAGCGGGGATTCCGACCCGGGAATGCCCCCCGATGGTTGACGGTTCAACCAGCGTGAAGAAGATCGGATTCCTCTCCTTCGGCCACTGGTCGCCGGATCCGCACTCCCAGACCCGGACCGCAGCCGACACGCTGCTGCAGTCCATCGACCTCGCCGTGGCGGCGGAGGAGCTGGGCGCGGACGGCGCGTACTTCCGGGTCCACCACTTCGCCCGCCAGCTCGGCAGTCCGTTCCCGCTGCTCGCGGCGATCGGGGCGCGCACCAGCCGGATCGAGATCGGCACCGGTGTGATCGACATGCGCTACGAGAACCCGCTCTCCATGGTCGAGGACGCCGGCGCGGCCGACCTGATCTCCGGCGGCCGGCTCCAGCTCGGCATCTCGCGCGGGTCACCGGAGCAGGTCATCGACGGCTGGCGCTACTTCGGCTACGGCCCGGGTGAGGGCGAGACCGAGGCCGACATGGCCCGCCGCCACACCGAGGTCTTCCTCGAGGTGCTCAAGGGCGAGGGCTTCGCGCAGCCGAACCCGCGGCCGATGTTCGCCAACCCGCCGGGCCTGCTGCGGCTGGAGCCGCACTCCGAGGGCCTGCGCGACCGGATCTGGTGGGGCGCGGCGTCCAACGGCACCGCTCGCTGGGCCGCCGGCCTGGGCATGAACCTGATGAGCTCGACGCTCAAGGAGGACGAGAGCGGCCAGCCGTTCCACGTCCAGCAGGCCGACCAGATCCGCGTGTTCCGCGAGGCGTGGGCCGAGGCCGGGCACGCGCACGAGCCGCGCGTGTCGGTCAGCCGGTCGATCTTCCCGCTGGTGACCGACGAGGACCACATGTACTTCGGTGGTCGCCCGGACGACGACCAGGTCGGGCAGATCGACAACATGCGCGCGATCTTCGGCCGCTCGTACGCCGCCGAGCCGGACGTCCTCGTCGAGCAGCTCCGCGGCGACGAGGCGATCGCCGAGGCGGACACGCTGCTGCTGACCGTCCCGAACCAGCTGGGCGTCGACTACAACGCCCACGTGCTCGAGTCGATCCTCACGCACGTCGCGCCGGCGCTCGGCTGGCGCTGAGGCTGCTGGTCCCACCCGGCAATTCGGTGGCGAATCCGCGAAGGAGGCGACCGATTTGCCGGGTGAGACCGTCGATCAGCGGACCCAGGTGAGTCCCTTTGCCGAGCTGCTGGACCTCGGCGTCGGTCGTGCCCTGGCCGCCCTGGACGGAGATGAAGATCCCGTGGTGGGCCTCGGTCGTGTAGACGCCGGGGATGCCGCCCTTGTCGGGCGAGCCGATCCATCCGGCGCGACCGGCGGCCTTACGGATGACGAGACTCGCGACGCCGCCGTCCTGGGCGGTGCAGGAGGCCTTGTCGTCGACGAGGTACCACTCGCAGGTCCAGCCGGCGGGCACGGTGACCGGCGGCTTCTCGACCATGCCGAGCATGCCGAGCGCGCGGGCGTCGGGCATCGCGAAGGCGAGGGTGAGCCCCGGCCACTCGGTGAGGACGGCGGTGTCGCCGCTCCAGTAGGCCTCGAGCTGCGCAGGCGACCCGTGCGGCACCACGATGAAGCCGGTGCCCGGGCCGGGGCGGGTGCTGGAGGCGGCGACGTACAGCCCGGTCTTGTCCTTGGTGATGGTGCCGGAGAGGCCGTTGCCGAGGTCGAGGACCTGGCCCTCGTGCAGGCTCGGCGTGGCCGGTGCGGCGGGCGTCTTGGGCTGCTCCGCCAGCTGCGGGTTCGCGCCACCCGTCACGTGCCCGCCGAGCTGGCCGGCGGCGACGGCCAGGGCCGCGACGACGGCGACGCCCGCGGCGCCCCCGGCCACGGCCGCGACCCGGCGCCGCCGACGCAGTCGTACGCCGGCACGCAGTGAGGTCGCCGCCAGGTGCTCGAGGTCGGGGTGCTCGGTGCGGAGCCGGTCGCGCAGCGCGGTGGTGGCGAGCTGGTCGAGCTCGTCGGGGTCGGTCATGGCTGGGTCCTCTCGGAGATGGGGGCGATCAGGGGGGCGCAGCCGCAGCAGGGCGCGGCGCGCGCGGGTCCGGACTGCGGACTCACTGATCCCGAGATCGTGGGCGGTGTCGGCGACGCTGCGGTCGTCCCAGTAGCGCAGGACGACGACGGCGCGGTCGAGCGGAGGCAGTCCGGCGAGCGCGGTGAGCAGGTCGACGCGGGTGGCCGGGTCGGCGAGGTCGGCGTCCCGGTCGGTCGGTCGCGGTGGCGACAGGTCGGCGTCGGTGAGCTCGGTCGGCCGCTCGCTGTTGCGGCGCAGCCGGCGATGGGACAAGAAGGTGTTGAGCAGGGTGGTGCGGGCGTAGGCGAGCGGGCTCTCCGCCGTACTGACGCGGGGCCAGCGGGCGAACACCTTCGCGTAGGTCACCTGGGTGAGGTCCTCGGCGAGATGGTGGTCGCCGGTGAGTAGCATCGCCGCCTGATGGAGCTGGGTACCGGTCGCCCGCACGAATGCGGTGAACTCCTCGGCCTGCCGGTCTGCCTTCACACCCACCTGACGCTCCGAGGGTCGGGACGCGTGACAGTCGATCTCGCGCCGTCTCGCCGTATCCGCTCACGCTACGTGACCTGGCCCACGACCCGGCGCGTCGCGGCGCGGAGCGCTGCGCGCGGGTCGCGACCGGCGTACCGTGAAAGGTCGTGACGAGCTTTCTCGCGGGCGTGCGCTCCCCGCTGTGGGTGAGCCGGATCGTCCTGCTGGTCGGAGCGGTCAGCCTGCTCAGCGCCTACCTGCCCGCCATCGCGGTCCGGACCCGGCTGGTGCACGAGGTCGTGCCGCCGTCGTTCCCGGCCGCGGCCACGACCGGCGGCGCCGCGATCGGGGTGCTGCTCATCCTGCTCTCGCGCGGACTGCGCCGGGGCAAGGCTCGCGCCTGGACGGTCGCGCTGCTGCTGACCTGCTTGGCCGGCGCGATCCACGTGCTGCGCGGGCTGCAGGTCGAGCAGGCCGCGCTGTGCGGGCTGTTCGTCGTCCAGCTGGTCGCCGCGCGGAAGAGCTTCACCGCCCGCCCCGACCCGCTGTCGCTGCGGCGGATGCTCAGCGTCGTCACGGTCGGGCCGGTGCTGGCCGTCGGCCTCGGCTGGCTGTGGCTGAGCCTGAGCCGTGACGGCCAGGCGGTCGGTACGTCGTCCGGCGACCGGCTCGCGCAGGCGGTGCTCGGGCTGGTCGGCGTCTCCGGTCCGGTGACCTTCACCGACCCGCACGCGCAGGTCGTGGCCGCCGTGGGCCTGGCGGTGCTGGGCGTCGCCGTCGTCCTGCTGGCGGTGGTGGTCGGGCTGGCGCCGCCGGACGGCCCGCACCCGATGACCGCGAGCGAGCACACCGCGCTGCGGGCGCTGCTCGACGAGTGGGGCTGGGTCGACTCGCTCGGCTACTTCGCCACCCGCGACGATCGCGCCGTGGTCTTCAGCCACACCGGCCGCTCCGCCGTGTCGTACCGCGTGATCGGCGGCGTCTCCTTCTCCGCCGGCGACCCGATCGGTCACCCCGACGACTGGCCGCAGGCCGTGGCGGCCTGGCTGGAGGAGACCCGCTCCTACGGGTGGGCGCCGGCCAACCTCGGCTGCAGCGAGCGGGGCGCGGAGATCTACCACCGCGCGGGGCTCGACGTCCTCGAGGTCGGCGACGAGGCAGTGCTGCACACCTCCGACTTCAGCCTGGAGGGCCGGGCGATGCGCTCGGTGCGCCAGGCCGTCGCCCGCGCCCAGCGCGCCGGCCTGGCCGCATCCGTCGAGCGGGTCTCGACGCTGCCGGTCGAGCTGCGCGAGGAGCTGCGGACCCACGCCATCGAGTGGCGCGACGGAGCGATCGAGCGCGGATTCGCGATGGCGCTCGGACGCTTCGGCCAGGAGCGGGACGACGCCGGCGTCGTCGTCCTCGCGCGCGACACCGCCGGCGAGGTCCGCGGGTTCCTGTCGTTCGTGCCGTGGGGCGACGACGGCATCTCGCTGGACCTGATGCGCCGCAGCCCGGACGCCGTCAACGGCGTCGTCGAGCTGATGGTGACCACCCTGCTGGCCGACGTCGAGCAGCTCGGCATCACGAAGGTGTCGCTCAACTTCGCGGCCTTCCGCAGCGTGTTCGACCGCGGCGAGCGGATCGGTGCCGGCCCCGTCCTCAAGGCCTGGCGCGCGATCTTGATCTGGGCGTCGCGGTTCGCCCAGATCGAGGCGCTCTACCGCTCGAACGTGAAGTACCGCCCCGAGTGGGTCCCGCGCTATCTCGTGTACGGCGACGTCGCCGACCTGCCGCGCGTGGCGAGCGCCGTCCTGCGTGCCGAGGCGCTCGTCGTCGCTCCGCAGTGGTACCGCCGGCTCAGCCGCAAGCCGTCGCGGGCCGGCGCGGTGGAGGAGATCCCGGCGCTGCAGGCGGGCACGGAGCCCGTCGTGAGGGACGACGCTCAGTCGAGCACGTGACCTCGCCGCGCTGATGCTCGCTTTCGCCGCTTCGGGGCGGGTTGTCTGACCGGTTCGGTACTGTCGCGCCATGGCGTCCCCGGCGATCGAGATCGAGGTCGAGAGCCGCGTCGTGCGGGTGAGCAACCCCGACCGTCACTGAATACTCTCTTGACATGACGACCAAGGAGAAGCGCTCGGAGTCCCGCCGGGCCGCGATCTATGCGCGGATCAGCAACGACAAGCAGAAGGGCAAGGAAGGCGAGGGGCTGGGCGTTCAGCGGCAACTAGAGGACTGCCGTGACCTCGCCCAGCGCCTTGGGCTCACGGTCGTCGCTGAGTTCGTGGACAACGACATCTCGGCTCACTCCGGCAGGGAACGTCCGGAGTATCTGGCGATGCTCGATGAGGTCAAGGCAGGCCGGATCGATGTTGTGGTCGCGTGGCACACGGACCGGCTTCACCGGCTCACCCGCGAATTGGAGAAGTACATCGAGCACTGCGAGCCGCACAACGTCGAGACGCACACAGTGAAGGCGGGCCACGTCGACCTTTCGACGGCTACGGGACGCATGGTTGCGAAGATCCTCGGTTCCATCGCTCAACAGGAGTCAGAACAGAAGATCGAGCGAATGAAGGCCGCCTATCGCCAGCGGGCGAAGACGGGCAGGGCTCACATCCGGACGCATCGCCCGTTCGGTTGGGACGACGACGGCTTGACGCTCCGGCAGGAGGAAGCCGGAGCGGTCGAGTTCATGACTCGATCGATCATCAAGGGTGAGTCCATCGCGTCGATTGCCCGGGATCTCAACGGGCAGGGACTCCGGACCTCACGTGGCAGGGAGTGGACGGTGCGTAGCGTCCGGGAAGTCGCGATGCGGCCCAGGAACGCAGGGCTTGTGCAGTACGACGGGCAGATCCTCGACGGGGTCACGGGGGAGTGGCAGGCGATCGTCTCCGAATCGGACTTCCGCACTGTTCTTTCCATCCTCAAAGACCCGAAGCGACGGACCAACACCGATGGGACCGCGATCAAGCATCTTCTTCCCGGCATCGCGATGTGCGGCAAGTGCGGTGCCCCCTGCAAGTACGCGATCGTTCATCACACGAAGGCAGGCAAGCCGTCGCAGCACGTCTATCGGTGCTCCAAGAGCACGTGCGTTGTTCGCGACGAGAAGAAGTTGGACAACCTCGTCACTCGCGTGGCGCTCATGCTGTTGCTCAATCAGAAGATGAGGAAGGCGCTTGCTCCGCGAGACGGGGAGGGACCGGACTATCTGACCGAACGGGATCGGATCAACGAGCAACTAGACGAGTTGGCTGCCGCTTACGGACGTGGGACGTTCACGCTCTCCCAGGTCGAGACGGCGTCAACGGCACTCCGTGAGCGGATGCAGGTGCTCGATGGTCTCATCGCCACCCAGACGCGCGGTGACACCCTTCGGGAGATGCTCTCCGTCCCGGACCTCGTGCAGGCGTGGGAGCAACTGCCGCTGTCGCGTAAGCGCGAAGTGATCCGCTCGCTGATGACGGTCCAAGTGATGCCGATAGGCAAGGGCAACTATCGGAACGTGAAGTTCCATCAGCACATCAAGATCACGCTCGTGAATGACGTCCTTGGAGACGAAGACTTGACTGCCGCGATCTTGGCTCACCGGCTCACGTCGGATCAGGAACGGGCAGTTGTCCGCGCTTTCGCTGCCTGACGCGACTCGCGCACCAGCCGCAGGATTGCGATTGTCAGCATGCACAGAGCCGCCACAAAGGCGAGCAACGCAGCGATAGCGATCATGCTGCTCGCCTGCACCAATGCTGATCCGCCGGTGTAACTGAGGATGACGGCGACGACGAACAGTCCCGCTGACGCGGCGAAGCAGATGAGTCCGTTGAAGATCAGGCGCGGCATGTTTCGATGTTCGCATCGTTGGCTTGCCCCCGTCCCACGATTCGGCAACTAGCGTCGTCCCTCAACGATGTACGCACGGACCTTCCTGCGCACTTCCCTCCTGAGTTCAGGTGTAACGACCAGCATCGGCCTGGCCGGCAGTTGACCGCCAGCGCTACCGATCTGGTGAAGCCGCGCGTGTGGTGCCTTCGTTCCCCAGACGAGGCGGTTCTTGCTTCGTCGGTCGATGTTGTAAGGCGCTCCCGGGGCGAACGACTGCTTCAAGCGTCCGGTAAGTACGAGCGTGTGCGGACTTCCACTTTTGGCCTTCAGCGCCCGGTACTGAGGTGTGAGCGCGTGCCACGGCTTCGCAACGCTGGCACCGTTGGTCGCAAAGGTCTTGCTGACGTGCTCGGCGAACACGCGTGGCAACTGATTGATTACCGGCGACGGGTCGCTTGCTCTAGCCGCGACGGCGCGGAGACGATCCGCTGACGTCTTCACTCCGCTGATTCGCATTCCCATGGCTATGCCGTCCTTTGCCGGTAACGGTTCAACGTGACCTTCTCTACGAGCATGAAGCCCGCCCACGGCCGGAGGTCAGCGGTGCCGTTGAAGTTCCCGTTCTGCAAGAACATCGTTCCAGTGAACGCGAAGCCCTTCGCGATCCGAAGACTTGCCGACACTGCGACTCCGAGGAGGTCAGGCGGAACCGGATAGGGAACGCGACCCCGCAAGTGTCCGTAGATCGCCTCCCACGCGAGACGCGCACCTTCAAGCGTGCGCTGCGGGGGAACGCGCTCGTCACGGTGAAACGCAATCCCCATGCGTCGCGCGGTCTCCAAGATTGCTGAGTCCCAATCGATCGGCTCGACGGGCTCAGTCGGGATGGTTGCGGGGTCGCTCATGTTCCCTACTCCTGTCAGAGGTTCACGCCGCGAAGGATCACGACCGCTTCGGGGAGAAGCGGAGCGCAGTCCATTCGGGTGAGGACACGAAGGCCGATGCGCTGCGTCTCCCGGTACAACTCGCCCAGGCGGATGACCTCTGCGTTGCGGTCGCGAGCAACGGCAACGGTGCTCATGTCGGCAAGGCAGATCGAAGTCGTGTCGGTCGTGCCGTCAACGACGGGGATCTTCTTCGTGACGGTGACCGGGTAGCCGTGAAGCCGGAACTTGCCGCCTTCGGTCGGGTCCGGGGTCAACTGATAGCGCTGCTGGCCGTCCTTCAACTTGCTCAACTTCGTGAAGGTCTCGGGTCGCATGAACCACTGGAGCCGCGTGGCATCGACGGATGCAGCAAGCGCCAGTCCCAGCGCGTCAAGAAGCGGATCGAAGTTCGTGAGCGCACCGACGGCAGTGAGGTCCTGCGTGTCGGCCCAGTTGAGCATTCCTAGCGGCTCGTCGCCTCCGGTGCCGCCAGTGCCAGCGAAGAACGTCTGATCGATCTTGTCGGCGAACGTGAAGACCAACTGATCACGGATCGCTGCTTCCACGTTGACGACCGACTGACGAAGGAGGGACTCAGAGAAGGTCGCGATCCCCGCGAGGCTCTTGACGGTTCGTTCAAGAAGTCGAACCTCATCGAAGTCGGCATCGAGGTTCGTCGGGATGTTGCCGTTCTCCGTGACCCACACGGGAGGGTTCGTGAAGCCGTTGATCTTCGGTACGCGTACGGGGCTGCCGTCGCTTTCGAAGATCCGCACGCCGCTGCTCAGGAAGGCAGAAGCCTCCTGAAGGGGAGTGACAAGGATGCGCTGAACAATCTCGGTCACGAGTTCGGGAGAGTTGCCCACGTTGGTGGTCATGTTAATGCTCCAAAGGATCGAGTGATGGATATCGGTCCCTTGGGCGTCTGGCCCCAGTGGGTGAACGGGCACCTGGCCCCTGTTGCGTTGCTCATTCTAGTGAGTTCAGTTGCGAAGGAAGGATCCGAAGGCGGAAAGGTCGGAAGGTGTTGATTCGCTTGCGCCCTGGCCTACGTCGCCCAGCGGTCGGATTCGCGCAAGGTGCGGACGCTGCTTGACCAGTTCCTCAACCGCAGTTGCGATCTTCTCGCGGTCCGGAAAGCCGTCTTCGTCCATCAGTTCATCCGACAGTGGAAGATCCCGCGCATCGTGAAGGCGTCCCAGCGTCTCGACGTAGGAATGCACGAGCCGCGTCGTCAATTCGCCAGTTCGCTTCGCAGCGTTGCGGTGCTTCGCGGACTCTCGTCGCAGTTCCTCGACGTAGGCGCGCGTGAAGGTCTCGCCCTGGTCGCTGTCGTTGTCGCCCTCTGCGGCGCCCAGATCGCCGTTTGCAAGGCTTTCAGTAGCCCCCTGGCGTCCGGGGCCGGCGGCCTTGTCGTCGGCCTTCAGATCGCCGTTCTCGGTTTCCATCTTCGTTCCTTTCAGTCGATATCGGGGATGGTCGTGCATTCGCAGTGGGGATGACTTTCCGGAAGTTGATCAACCGGATAGGTCTCCTTGGACAGAGCGACGCACGTAGGGCACGGGTCGGGATCGAGTAGCCAGCGCATCCGCTCGACGTTGTGCGCCTGCATGACCTGCTGACTCGCCATGCGTCCTGCAACGACGGGTTCAGTGCGGGCGAGTCGGGCGAGCCGGGGGAGCGGATCGAGCCGGGGCGACTGCTCCAACACGGAGATGACCACCTCCGTCAACCGATCGGGTTCGGTCCGGGGCAGCGCTAGGCCGACAGGTGCGACGCGGAGGAAGGCAGAGGTCCAGACGTCAGCAAGTTGCGTTGCCGCTTCGTTGACCGTCGAAAGATAGATCCCAAGGGACGACGCCAGCGCGAAGCCAGACAGCGTGCTCGACGCTGCCGCCAGCAAGACGGTCTGTTCGGCTCTCTGCGCGTACTGGGCTTGCGTTGCCCGGTAGCCCTCCGGCGTCATCGGCTCTCGCCTGATGCGTTGAGTGCTTGCGTAGCGGTCGCGTTGACCAATTGTGCGGCTGCCGCTTCACGAGTTCGGATCTGTCGCGCTTCCTTGTTGCGCTCTGCTTCTGTCGGTGTGAGTCCGAGTAGCCGTTCTGCAGCGAAGTCGGGATCGAGGATGCCGCTCGCGACTCCCTTACTGGCCGCGTCCATCGCCTGACCTTCGGAGCGCGTTTCGAACGATCCCCAGATGACTTCAAGCCGGACAAGCGCGGGGTCGAAGTAGCCGACCTCGACGGCATGCGCAAGCCGGATGACCTCTGCCCAGGCAGTCGCGAAGCCGTGAGCCTTCTGCCGGACAAGAGAGACCAATGAAGCCTCTGCCGCGCGGATCGCATCAGCGCTCGACGGCTGATCACCGAACAATCCCAGATAGTGCGAAGGAAGCGACGACAGCGACGACATGTCGCGCTTCAACATCGCGAGAAGGTTCACGTAGCCGACGAGGTCAGATCCCGCGAACTCACCGAACCGGCTCTGAGCATCCTCGCTGACCCAGAGACGACCCGGGAGCGATGAGAAGCGATGTCCCGTCGAGACCTCGCCCGTGGGCTGTCCGTTCTCGTCGGCTTCTTCTTCAAGCGAGATGCCGGATGCCCAGCGTCGCGGGGATGCGTGGCTCTCTGCCGTCGTCATCGCATCTGTCTGCAACTTCGTCATTGCATCGAAGAGCCCTTGCAGGTCCTTCAGTTCGCTGCGTCCGTACGGGTTGGTAATCGAAGGCCGGTTCACCAACGGCACAAGCGGCACCGCGCCAAGCGGATTCGGCAGAGTCTCGACCTGTTCCCACTGCGCACCTTCAAGGCTCCCGGGCGCGCCGTCGCCGCTGTCGCGAACTTCGCTCGACGTACGGAATCGAATGACCTTCTGCGGAAGGAACATGACTGCATGGCCGCGCTCGTCCTCCACCCAACGCTTGATGCCTGCTCGTCGGCTTCGCGTCGCTCGATCGAAGATCACCGCGCATTCGCGTGCGCTCTCAACCGTGATGACCGGGCGTCCGCTGCGATCGGCCCAGACAAGGCCGAAACTGCGTCCGTAACCGAGCGCTTCGGTGTGTGCGAGCGGAGATGCCTCTGTCATGCCGCTGTCGGTCCAGAGACGCCACAGCGCATCGTCTGCGGGTCCGTCCGTCGCGGTACGGAAGCCCTGCACGTTGAGCCGTTCCTCAATGGCTCCGATCAGGTGCCGTGCCCAGGGCAGTTGCAGCGTCTTCAGTCTGCCTTCGGTGGCTTCCTGCACTTCCTTCGCCACGAACTGCAAGGGCACCGTGCCCGTCATGTACTGATCGACCGTGTCTAGGTTCGGTCGCTCCTCGTTCACGATTCGGTTCAAGCGCGTGAACTCGCTCTGTTCTGTCACCATCCTGCCGATACCGCCTTCAGTCGTCGGGTCTTCTTCGTTGATGCGTGGTGAGCCGCGCGAGCGTGAGCGATGCACATTGCGACGGCGGCATCGATCTTCTGCGGGCTCTTCGGGGTCGGCTTGCTGATCTGGTCGCCGTACTTGGTGTGCAGCACTTGGGCATTGAGCACGTGGCGCATCAGGTCCGGGTCTCCCGTGTGGGTCGCCTTGCCTTCAAGCACGGCTTCCGTCATCAGATCGACGGCAGGACCCATGCGGCCCTTGACGTTGGTCGGGAACTCGATGACCCGCGTACGTCCGAACTTCCTAGCCCACTGCGCAATCTCGCCGCGCCATGCGAACGGATCGCAGGCAAGTTCGATGACGTTGAGGTCTCGGAACGCTTCTTCAACGGCTGATGCAACTTCAAGGCGTGGAACGCGCCACTCGTCGTCGCCGTCAGGTCGCTCCCAGAGTCCGAGAAGCCAGACGTGGGGATCGTTGACGGTGCAGGCGACGAGAGCGGATGCATCGCCGGACACGCTGCCGTCGAAGCCCAGGCACACCGGCTCTCGCGGCTTGATGATCCGCTTCTGATCGATGCGCGCCTTCCACTGCTCCGGCAGGAACCACGCCGTTGAAGGTGTGACCTGCTGATTGAGCCGGAAGCGACGGAACGCGGGCTCACGCATGGTTGAGAGCAACGAGCGCATGCCGTCACGCGAGAGGAACAAGTCCAGCGCCGGATTTGCCGCTTCCCAGCAGTGTTCGCACGTGATCGGGTGCTTCTCGTCAGAGATGAACTCTTTGAAGAAGAAGCTCGGGTCCGATGCCGACCGTCCCAGTTCGACCAGGCTCGTCATGACGGAGTCGAGCCGGTCCGAAGGCGTCGAGATCGCAAGCGTCAGCGACTCGGGACGCTTGCCGCTGAAGCCGACAATGGACTCCCACACGGGACGAGTGACGTAGGCGAGTTCGTCAACGATGCAGAGCGATGGATCCCAACCCTGCAACGCGCCAACGTCGGCAGGAAGTGCGTACATCTCGCCGCCGGTGCCGGGAACCTCGATGTGGTCCTTCAGGACGCGGGCACGCTTCGCGAGTTCTGGACTCGTCTCGATGAGCCGCTTCGCGATGCCCAGGACGATGCCTGCCTGCCGCTGGTCGCTTGCAACGACGACGACCTGAGCGCCCGGCGTCGTGAACAGGTCATAGACCGCGTAGACGGCGGCAAGAGTGCTCTTCGCGTTGCCACGGGCAATCGAGACAAGTCCCATGCGGATGCCCGGTGCGAACAGCCCCGCACCCAACTCGCGTTGGAAGACCTCCAAGCGGAACGGCTTCCCAGCGTTCTGACCCTTCGGGATCTTCAGATAGGTCTTCGCGAAGCGCTCGATCCGCTTCGCCTTGTAGCGCGGGAAGCGCACCATCGGGACCGGGCTCGTGTCCACCTGGCCCTTCGGACCTGGCTTGACGTTGCTCACGACGCATCGCCTGCTGGGAGAGAGTGGGAAACTCGCCGTCTCTCTCGCGGGTCGCAGTCCCTCCCTGAGGGCATGCCCCGTGGGTCTCCTGAAGTTCGATCAACGATGGAACCTCGAGCCGGACCGCGAGCGCTGTTGCAGGCGCGGCAGACGACATCGATCATGTCGAGCGTGATCGCTCGTCCTGCCGCCTTCGCTGCCCAGGCTTCGGGGGAGTGGTCGCCGGTCAGGTCGTCCGGGCTGCCGCAGTCGGAGCACCACGGCTGAAGGTCGCGAGCCTGTCGGGACAGCCGTCGCCAGTCGGTTCCGTAGCCGCGTGCGTCGGCACTTGTGGGGTTCTTCCGCTCACCACGTGTCTTCGGGTGCTCTGCTTCGCAGTCGGCGCAGCGAGTCCGCTCGGTCGGGTCTCCGCAGTCCAGGCATGCACGTAGGACGCGCTCTGCGGGCTTACGACGGCTTTCTATTGCGCTCCGTTGTCTCTGGCCCGTGAGGGCTGTATTCGCGGCTCAGAACGCTGATTATGAGTTTTCCAGGCTCGTCAGTCCAGAACCGACACGCCGATAAACGAGGAAGGACCCAACCCCGGGCCGTAGTCAGTGGCGGGATTGGGTCCTTCTCGTGCCGGTACGGCACAGCAACAACTCACAGAAAGCGCCTTCCTTCCGGGAAGGCGTGAGCAGACTATCACCGATATCCCGAAGTCCGTCTACGCCGCCGTGGATGACATTTCAGACATACGTAGATGTCCAGGTCCTTGCGATAGGAAAGATGTTCAGAATGATCAACTTCGCAACGAGGCTTTGTCTCGTCGCTCCTCATGATCGCTTCCTCTCAGTGTTCGCAAGGAACGTCCCTGATGCTCGATTCTCATCTACCTCGCCAATTCGAACGAGATGACGCAGAACATCCCGGGCTTCGATTGATGGAATCCCGAGGTGAGCACTGATGTGCTGGAGGTATGCAGCCTTGTTGTTCTTTCGAAGGAACATCAATGCCGGATCAACGTGGCAGTGAAGTCGGTCCGGCAGGGTCTCTACCGTGGAGACACCTCTATCTCCAAGATATCCGCCTCTGATCTTCGTTCGCGCGGACTTGGGCTTCTTCTTTAGGGTCGTCTTCAAGGGTCTACTTCTAACGGGTGTCTCCACGGTAGAGACCCGACTCTCCGTCGGAGACACCTGAATGCGACGTGTCTCCAGTGGAGAGACCTTGTTGGGTGTCTCTGCGCTAGAGACCTTGGGGCTAGGTGTCTCCGTTGTAGAGACCTTGCGAAGCCGACGAGACTGCTTTGGCTTCGGAAGCAACTCGATCAGCGCATCGAGGTTGAGCCTGTAGACACTGGGCTTGCCGGGCCTGCGTTGGCGCACGACCAGGCCGCGCGCGATGAGACGATCGGCAATCTTGTGGAACTGGGCAACGCTGAAGCCCATGTCATCGGCGGCAACCTCTGCTCGGCTGAACATCTCGCCGCGACTGGCGACGACGAACAGGAACGCCTTCTCGTAGACGTCGAGTCCGCGAGCGTCCCGGACGACGAAGGCCGGTGCTCGCTCGGCTGCTGCGTCGGTTCTGGTCATCGTGTCGCCTTTCGGTCGCCGTGCTCACTTCTGGGGTAGTGTGTGCTCACTAGTAGAGCACAAACAAGGAGGCGTCATGACAGAGGCGACACACCATCGGAAGCCGCGAGTGAACCGGAGCGAGGTCCTTCGCGCCCGCGTAGAGCCGGAACTTGTCGAGGCGGTCGAGCAACTGAGGGAGTCCAACCACATCAGCACTGAGTCGGAGATGGTTCGGCTGCTGATCCGGCGCGGTGTCCTGGCCGTTGCTCAACAGGGGCAGGCGGCTCCGCGCCAGCAGGAAGCCCTGAACCGGGAGCAGTACGCCGAACGGGCTGCGGCTCACATGGAAGCGCTGGGCACCCTCCTGGAGCGCATCGAGAGCCACGACGCTGAAGGCGCGGTCATGCTGGCAGAAGGGATGCGCAAGACGATGACTGCCTACGCGCGTGACCTGAAGAAGCGAGTCGGCAAGTGAGCGAGAGTCTGAGGACCCGCGCATACCTTCTGGCGATGGAAGGTGATCTTCAGTCGAACCGCACCGAAGACCTCGCGCTCCTGCTCGATGACCTGGTGGACACCATTAGGACGGCGGGCGACGACGGCGAGTTGATCGACCGATGGAAGTTCGTGACGAGGTTCGTGCATGCCCAGTGCATCGACGACTGCACCCGCATCAACGGTGGTCCTCTCTAGACTCACGCGCATGGGTGAAGCGGTGATGATAGAAGTTCCGCGCGAAGACGGGACAGAGGTTCTTTCAGTCCGCTTGACCAACCCCGACCGGATCTACTTCCCACAGATCGGCGCGACCAAGCTCGATCTCGTCGAGTACTACCTGGCCGTCGGCGACGGCATCGTCAACGCGCTGTGGGAGCGGCCGTGCATGCTGCACCGGTTCCCGAAGGGGCTCGACGGCGAGAAGGTCCATCAGAAGCGGCTGCCCGCCGGCGCGCCGGACTGGGTCGAGACGGTGCAGCTGTTCTTCCCGCGCTGGAAGCGGACCGCCGACGAGCTGTGCGTGACCGAGCTGGCGTCGGTGATCTGGGCGGTGCAGATGTCGACGGTCGAGTTCCACCCGTGGAACAGCCGCCGCGGCGCGACCGAGCAGCCCGACGAGTGGCGCATCGACCTCGATCCCGGCCCCGCGTCGACGTACGACGACATCCGCAAGGTCGCGCACGTCGCGCACGAGGTCCTCGACGAGCTCGGCGCCGTCGGCTTCCCGAAGACCAGCGGCAGCAAGGGCCTGCACGTCTACGTCCGGATCAAGCCCGAGCACGACCACAAGGGCGTACGACAAGCCGCGCTCGCCTTCGCCCGCGAGGTCGAGCGGCGGGCGCCGCAGCTGGTCACCACGACCTGGTGGAAGAAGGACCGCGACCCGTCCGCGGTCTTCGTCGACTACAACCAGAACGCCCGCGACCACACGATCGCGGCGGCGTACTCGGTGCGGGGCCTGCCCGACGCCCGCGTGTCGACGCCGGTCCGCTGGGACGAGGTCGACGACGCCGACCCGCGCGACTTCACGATCCGCACCGTGCCGGCGCGGTTCGCCGAGCTGGGCGACCTCCACCACGACATCGACGACCACGTCTTCGACATCGCGCCGCTCCTGGCTTGGGCCGATCGCGACGACCTGCCCCACGACGAGGACCCCGAGGAATGAGCAGCAAGGCCCGACGGCGCCTGGAGAAGGCCGCCGCGACGCAGCGCCTGGTCCGGATCTCGCGGAGTCCGCGCCACGCGGACCCGATCGACGGCTTCGTCGTCGCGGTGGGCCGGAAGTGGGCGCTGGTGCGGGACGTCGTGGAGGGCGGGTACTTCGACGCGCTGGTGGCGATCCGGGTCAAGGACGTCACCCAGGTGCGCAAGGACCGCACCTTCGCCGGCGCCTTCGCGCGCACGCGCCCCGAGTGGCCGCCCTCCGCCCCGCTCCACGCCGACCTGCGCACGACGAAGGGGCTGATCGACTCGATGCGCGACCTGGCGCCACTGGTCGGGATCGAGCAGGAGCGGCGTCGTGGTGGAGTGGTGTGGATCGGTGTCCCGGTCGAGGTGGACGACGGGTTGCTCCGGCTCGACCAGGTAGCGCCGGACGGCTCGTGGCGCGACGAGCCGCACGGCTTCCGGTTCCGGCGGATCACGAAGGTCGTGGTGGGCGGCCGCTACCAGGATGCGCTTGCCGCCACGATGGTCGCCCGCGAATAGATGGACTCGTCGCAGCCCGCGTCGAGAACCACGCGCCGTCGTCACGATCGCCCCTCAGGGGACTCTCCGGTGCGCTGCATGCCCCGAGGACGCAGCAGCGCCCGGAAAAGTTGCATCAGGCGCTGAGCGGACGCTCCAGGGCCTCGCGCAGCTCCCGCGCGTGCGCGGCGAGGATCACGGCGGCGAACCCGTTGCCGGACGCCTCCTCCTGCGCTGCCTCGCGGTCCCACGAGTCGGCCAGGCGGTTCGCCTCGGCCTGCATCCGAGCCCTGCTCGCCATCTCCGCGGCGCGCTTGCGGGCCTCGCTGTTCATCATCGGCATGATGATCGCCTCCCCTCGGAGGACACCGTTGTCCTCTCTCCATCATCGACCTCGGTGAGCGGAACCGGAGGGGAAACGCCGGGATTGTCGGACAATTCTGGAGAGTCTCCGTGAGGCTCAGCGGGGCTCGTCGTCCCAGGCGACGGCGCTGATCCGCCAGCCGGCGGCGGTGCGGACCAGCTGCAGCGACTTCATGCCGGCGCCCTGCGCGGGGGAGCCGGACTCAGTCCAGGACTTCGCATACGCGCACCAGTGCTGGGCGATGTCGCCGTGGAGGTCGGTGCGGCCGGCGACCTCCCACTCCCGGAAGCCCTCGAGCGCGCCGGACGCGAGCACGGATGCGCGCGGGGCGACGAACCCGTCGACGTCGTACGTCACGGGAGTGTCGCCGGCAGCGCTCACGACCACCGCCTCCGGCAGCAGTACGGCGTGCAGGTCGGCCGCATGCTCCGCCGCGTCGGGGCCGCTGACGAAGGCCGCGAAGAAGCGCGCGACGACGGTGCGGATCTCCGCGTGGTCATCGGCCGCGCTCGACGACACCGTGCCGCCCGCGTCGCGCAGGTGGTGCTCGACCTCGTGCACCAGCGTCGCGCACAGCTCGGCGACAGTCAGCCGGGTGCCGTCGCCGCGACGTCCCGTCCGCCCGAGGACGGAGTCGGTCGACGGCGCCGCC